>DATGGY010000201.1:0-77370 GCA_035308285.1 Bradyrhizobium sp.
CACGCTCGGCGGCAGCCTCTCCTGGGAGAAGCCGCAGCACCTTGCGTCGTTCTCCGCCGACGGACCTTTCGCCGGGCTCGCGGTGCCCAAGGACGTCACCGTCAACCGGCAGGTGCTCGCCGAGCCGGATGCCGTGCTGGCGACGAAGAGCTGGGCCTCGCTGGAGGATGACACGCCGCTGGTGACCGGCGAACGCCGCGGCAAGGGCGTGGTCAGCCTGTTTCATGTCAGCGCCGACATGCGTTGGTCCGATCTGCCGCTGTCCGGTACCTTCGTCGAGATGCTGCGGCGGATCGTCGACATGTCCGGCTATACGTCGAATCCGGGCCCGGGCGTTGCCGGCGAGGCGAAGGTCGAAACCGTGGCGCCGCTGCGCACGCTCGACGGTTTCGGCGCGTTCGGACCGCCGCCCTCGACCGCAAAGCCGATCCCCGCCGACTTTCGCGATCGCGCCAGCATCGATCATCCGCCCGGCTTCTATGGCCCGGCGGACGGCCCGCTGGCAGTGAATGCGCTGGCCGCCAGCGATCGCATCTCGCCGCTCGATACTTCGGCGTTGCGGGCGCGGCGGGCCAGCTACACCAACTCCGAACCGCGCGACCTGCGCGGAATCCTGCTGTCGTCCTCTTTGGCGCTGTTCCTGATCGATGCGATCATCGTCGCCCTGCTCGGCGCCGGCTTTGCCGCGTTGCTGAGGCGGCGTGCGGTGCCGGCGGTGCTGGCTTTCACCCTGATCTTGTCGGCGCTGCTGGCGCCGACGGCCTCCCGTGCCGACGACAAGGATGATTTTGCCCTCAGGGCGGTCTCGCAGACCCGGCTTGCCTATGTCGTCACCGGCAATGCGGATGTGGATTCGATCGTCAAGGCAGGCATGGCCGGCCTGACCCTGTTTCTGGCGCAGCGCACCGCCCTGGAAGCCGGCGATCCCATTGGCGTCGATCCCGCACGGGACGAACTGGCGTTTTTTCCGCTGATCTACTGGCCGGTGGTACCCGGCGCGCCGAAGCCGCCGCAGGACGCCATCAACCGTATCGACGCCTACATGAAAAATGGCGGTACCGTGCTGTTCGACACCCGCGATGCCATCGAGGCGCCCCCGGGAGAAGGCGGCGCCTCGCAGACGCCGGCCATGCAGGCCCTGCGCGACATCCTTTCCTCGCTCGATATTCCCGAGCTTGAACCGGTGCCGCGCGATCACGTCCTGACCAAGACGTTCTACCTGCTGCGCGACTTTCCCGGACGCTTCGATTCCGGGCAGACCTGGGTCGAGGCGCTGCCGCGCGAGGACGACGAGGAGGCCGCGTCGCGGCCGGCCCGCGGCGGTGACGGCGTCTCGCCGATCATCATCACCTCCAATGACCTCGCCGGCGCCTGGGCGCTGCGCCCGGACGGCCAGCCGATGCTGCCGCTGACGCCAGGCGAACCGCGGCAGCGCGAGTTTGCCTTCCGCGCCGGCGTCAACATCGTGATGTACACCCTGACCGGCAATTACAAGGCCGACCAGGTGCACGCGCCGGCGCTGATCGAACGGCTCGGGCAGTAGGGGCGCGGCATGAATTACGGTATCGCCTTTACCCCGCTTGTGCCCTCGCTGGTGCTCTGGATTGCGATTGCCGCCATCGCGGTAATCGCAGCCTTGCTGCTGCTCGGCCGCCTGCGCGGCGCGGCGGTGCGGCTATTTGCGCTCGCGCTGATTCTGCTGGCGCTCGCCAACCCGTCTTTCACGCGCGAGGAGCGTGAGCCGCTGTCGTCGGTTGCAGCCGTCGTGATCGACAAGAGCCCAAGCCAGAATTTCGGCGACCGCACCCGCGAAACCGCGAAGGCCCAGGAGGCCTTGGTCGACAGCCTGAAGAAAATCAACGGCCTCGAAGTACGGGTGGTCGAGGCCGGCCAGGCCGACGGGGAAACCGACGGCACCAAACTATTCGGCGCGCTGTCCTCGGCGCTGTCGGACGTTCCGGTCGACCGCGTCGCCGGCGCCTTCCTCATCACCGACGGACGGGTGCACGACATCCCGGCGAACGCGGCCACGCTCGGATTCCAGGCGCCGGTGCATGCGCTGATCACCGGCCGCAAGGACGAACGCGATCGCCGCATCGCTATTTCCGCCGCTCCGCGCTTTGGCATCGTCGGGCAAGTCCAGACCATCACCTACCGGCTGGACGATCAGGGCGTCAGCGGGCAGCGTGCAAGGGTAGCGGTGCGCTGCGACGGCGAGGTGATCAGCGAACGAACCGTGCTCTCTGGCCAGACCGTCAATGTCGACATCGACATCAAGCATGCCGGACCCAACATCGTCGAGATCGAAGCATCTCCGCTCGAGAACGAACTGACGCTGGTCAACAACCGCGCCGTGGTCGCAATCGACGGCGTGCGCGACAAATTGCGGGTGCTGCTGGTCTCGGGCGAGCCGCATTCCGGGGAGCGCACCTGGCGCAACCTTCTGAAATCCGACGCCAGCGTCGATCTCGTGCATTTCACGATTCTGCGTCCGCCCGAGAAACAGGACGGGACGCCGATCAACGAATTGTCGCTGATCGCGTTTCCGACCCGCGAATTGTTCCAGCAGAAGATCAACGAATTCCAGCTGATCATCTTCGACCGCTACGCCCGCCAAGGCGTTCTGCCGATCGCCTATTTCGACAACATCGCCCGCTATGTGCGCAGCGGCGGCGCGGTGCTGGTATCCGCCGGGCCCGACTACGCTTCGTCGACGAGCATCTGGCGCACGCCACTGGATTCGGTGCTGCCGGCAGAGCCTGTCGGCGTCACCGAGAAGCCGTTTTACGCCATGCTTAGCGACATCGGCAAACGCCACCCCGTCACGCGGGGCCTCGAAGGCTCGAACTCGGAGCCGCCGCACTGGAGCCGGTTCTTCCGCACCGTCGACACCCGCAATACGACCACCCAGCCGGTCATGACCGGCGCCGACGGCAAGCCCTTGCTGCTGCTGTCGCGATTTGGCGAGGGGCGCGTCGCATTGTTGTTGACCGACCATATCTGGCTGTGGGCGCGTGGCTACGAAGGCGGCGGTCCGCATCTCGACCTGCTGCGGCGGATGTCGCATTGGCTGATGAAGCAGCCCGACCTCGACGAAGAAGCCTTGCATCTGCAAGTGCGCGGCCATGATCTCGTGGTGCAGCGCCAAACCATGGCAGACTACGTCGCGCCGGTAACGGTCACCTCGCCGTCCGGAGCGACGCGCGAGCTGACGCTGAGCGCCGGCGAGCCGGGAACCTGGACCGCCACAATGCCCGCGAACGAACTTGGCCTGTGGCAGGCAACCGACGGCACGTTGAAAGCCCTGATCAATGTCGGGCCGACCAATCCGAAGGAGTTTTCGGAAGTAACATCCACGACCGAGACGCTGATGCCGCTGGCGCGGGCGACCGGCGGCGACGCCCGACGTGTCGTTGATGGTTCTAGCATTGACTTGCCGCGGATCGTGCCGGTGCGGGCATCCAGCGTGTTCCGCGGCGACGGTTGGATGGGCGTGAAAATGCGTGAGGCGAGCGTCGTCAGGGGCGTTGGCGTATTGCCGATTTTTGCTGGCCTGATCGGCCTGTTGCTGCTGCTTGGCGCATTTGCCGCCACCTGGCTGCGCGAGGGACGCTGAGCGTGACCGCTGCCGCGCGCCTCCAGCGGCCTGATTTTTCAAAAGCGCACTATCGCGCGAAGTCCCAATCCGGACGGATCGCGCCCGAAACGCCCTCGAACGCGCCATCGACGAGCTCCGCCACCAACAGCCGGCTGTAATCGACCGGGCCGGGCATGGTTGCCCGACCGTTCGGCACGGCCTTGAAGCCGACGCTGCTGTAATAGGCCTCGTCGCCGACCAGCAGCACGAGGCGGTGCCCTCTTGCTTTGGCGTCGCGAAGCGCGCGCTCCAACAGCGCGCGGCCAACGCCGTGGCCGCGAAAGGGCGGCTCGACCGTCAGCGGCCCCAGCAACAAAGCCTTGGTTTCACCGACACGAATCGGCAACTGGCGCACCGAACCCACCAGCAGCGTCCCGATCCAGGCGGTAAACGAAAGATCGGGCAAATGGTCGACGTGCTCGCGAAGCCGATAAGCACTCAGCGCGAAACGGCCGGGCCCAAAGGTGCGCTCGTGCAAACGCTCGATCGCGTGGGCGTCGTTGGCGGTTTCAGCCAAGATGGTGAGAGAGAGGTCGTTCATGGCAATCCGCGGGATAGCATCTGATGGGCGCGCGGTCCATCGCTCGCGCGGGCCGGATTTGTGCCCCATCAATCCTTGCCGGCGGGGGGTTGGGCCAAATAGGCCAGCAGCTTGATCTCGCGTCGGCCGCGCGTCACGGTATCGAGGACAAGCCCTGACGTTACCGAGAGCATCGCCAGAATCATAAGTCCCATCGACAAGACCGCGGTCGGCAGACGGGGAACGATGCCTTCCTCGAGATAGGTGATGACAATCGGAATCGCGAGACCGATCGAAACCAGAGTCAGAAAAATGCCGATTACGGTGAAAAAGCGCAGCGGCTTTTCCGACCGGTAGAGTTTCAGGATCGTGCCAAGAATCCGCAAACCGTCGCGGTAAGTGTTGAGCTTGCTGACCGATCCCTCCGGGCGCGCGTAATAAGGCGTGTCGATTTCGGCAACGGGCATCGCCAGCTCGAGCGCATGGACGGTCAATTCTGTTTCGATCTCGAAGCCATCCGACAGCACCGGAAAGGATTTGACAAATCGTCGCGAGAATACCCGATAGCCGGAAAGAATATCCTTAAAGGCCTGACCGAAAACCGACGATAAAAATCCGGTCAGCAACCGGTTGCCGATGCGGTGGCCCGGCCGCCAGGCGGCCACGGCCTGATCGACACGCAGACCCACGACCATGTCGAGACGACCGGATACCAGCGCTTCGATCATGCGCGGAGCGCTCGCGGCGTCGTAGGTCGCATCGCCGTCGACGAGCACGTAAATGTCGGCGTCGACGTCGGCGAACATCCGGCGGACCACATGACCCTTGCCCTGGCGCCGCTCGCTGCGCACCACCGCGCCGGCACCACGGGCCACCTCGATGGTACGATCTGACGAATTGTTGTCGTAGACGAAAATATCGGCTGTAGGCAGTGCTTTGCGAAAATCGGCGATGACGGTCGCGACCGCGGCTTCCTCATTAAAGCACGGCACCAAAACTGCAATCCGCATTGATGATGGTGTCATTGCCGGAACACTGGCCTCTCAAAAGCTGCCGAGTCGGTTTCCCATAACACGATCATACGCTCGCCGCCTCTCCGATGCGGGCTTCGTCCACCACTTCCGCCGGCTCGATCAGGTGAGCAAACAGCAGGCTCCACAATGAGAGCATGGCGGCCGGTATGGTGTAATAGGGCGCGAAGACGGGGTGACTGAGGAAGAAAGCCAGGTTCACGAGAAGATTTCCGGCGGTCACGGCTGCGACCCCTCTCACGGCGTCCGCGCTCGAACGCCACATCATGATCGCACACAAGCCCGCGAGCAGGAGCAGGACAAACTGCGTATCCGCAACGTATTGCCACAGGACGTGGAAGCTGAAATCCGGAGGCATCACGTCATAAACACCATAGGTCGTGGAGAATGGACTGCCGGCATTGATCGCGTTCGCAACCAGCGTCGGCATCATTCCCAGCAAGAACAGCGCCGCAAACAGCGCGCCCTGCAGAGCGACTGCGATCTTTCGGGAAAACAAAAATGACGCCCCAAAAAACAGCAAATATCCCGAGGCGAGAAACAGGTTCGGCAGTCTGAAATTCACGGACAGGCCGATGACGAGCCCGGTCAGTGCGGCCAGCACGAGGCGATGCCGCCTCTCGCCGGCCGCGAAAAAGCCCGCCGTAAGAAGCCCCGCGAGCGCGCAGGCCACCATGGTGGGCGCCATCGAATAGCTCGCCTTGGCGGGATTGATCATGAGATAGAGTGCCAGACAGCCAAACCCGCCCGCCAGAAAAATCGAAGGCGCGGAGCGGGCATAAGAAATGGCAAGCAATGCGATTCCAAAAATGATAACCGTCGCCGAAACATATAACGGGATCACTTGAAACCCCTGCGGAAACAGCGCCAACAGAAAGCCCGTCCCGGGCGGATATTGGATCACCCGCTTCCCTGTTGCCGGCAAGAGATTGTGGCATGGAGGCGGCGCATTCAAGGAGTCAAAATTTATCTCCTTCAGTTTTGAAGCCAGATAGTGGTCGTCATCCCGGGAAATATCGGTATCCAGACCGTTGAGCCCAAATCTCTGGAACAGATGTGCCTGCCGCAAATAACAGACATCGTCATGAACACCGCGACGCTCGCTCCAATGCGACATCGACCACACATTGCTGGCGAGCAGCAGAAAGCAGACGAAGCCGCAGGCAGTTTTCAAATAACGCATCATTTCTCGTGGCACGCCGCGTCCCTATCCTTGTCGCCAAATCCTGCGACGCTCGCAAGGGCCTAATGTGGCGGTTCAGAAGTCCGCATCAGTGCCGCCGCTAGTTCCGACATTCGGATTTCTGAACCAAAGCCACACTAGAAACAATATTTGCTAGTGTCCTTTCGATTCCGAAGTTCGCAAACCGGGGGCTGCGAAAAGATGCGAACTTCGGAATCGGGACACTAGCGCCAGGTTGCAATCGGCGTGCGGCCTTCGATCACTTCCGAAATCCGCAGGCGCGTGCCCGCGGTCGTCTCCGCCGGCAACGCTCCGGTTTCGAAAAACCCGCAGGCGATGATCTCGCGGTTCGGCTCGGGCAAGCGATCCTGCCTGAAATGCCGGACCAGATAGACCGCGACATGATCTCGCCGGGAAACGTGGCTGTTGAAGAACAGGCCGTGCAGCGCCGGCTCGCCGGTAAGTTCGATTTGTCCCTCTTCCGCCAATTCGCGCCGCAAGGCTTCAGATAAGGATTCGCCCGCCTCCACGCCGCCGCCCGGCAGATGCCAGCCGCTGACATAGCTGTGCTTGACGAGAAACACGCGATTTTCTCCGTCGAGCACGACGGCGCGGACCCCCAACGTCATCCCGCGGGCCAACTGCCAGTAGAAATGGAATACCCGCCGCAGCGCCGGCTCGAGGCTCTTTCGCAGGCTCTCCAGCTTGGTCACGGCACCCCCGATATTGGAGACGAGCTTGATCCTTGCATCGCAGCCGCCGGCTTGCCAATACATTCGCAAGGACTTTGCAGAATCCGATGAGGCGATGATGCGGCGGCTCTCTCGCGCAGGTATTGGCGGCGGATGCAGGTGATGGCGGCCTTCACCCTCGCCCACTTGTCCGATCCGCATGTTTCGCCGCTGCCGGCGCCGCGGCTTTCCGAGCTCGCCGGCAAGCGCGTGCTCGGCTATCTCAACTGGACGCGCAACCGGCACAAGTTCCAGAGACGTGACGTGCTCGATGTGTTGGTATCGGACCTTCAGGCGCAGACGCCGGATCACATCGCGGTCACCGGCGATCTCGTCAATCTGGCGCTCGAAGCCGAGTTTGCGTTATCGCGTGCCTGGCTCGAAAGTGTCGGCACGCCGGATCGGGTCACGGTCATCCCCGGCAATCACGACGCCTATGTTCGCGCAACCCAGCACCGCTTTGCCGAGACATGGGGCCGCTATATCGCCGGCGATCAAGTCCCCGATCAGGGCGCGACATTTCCGGCCGTGCGCCGCCGCGGCCCCATCGTTCTGATCGGCGTATCATCCGCAGTTCCGACGCCGCCCTTCATGGCGACGGGGTGGCTCGGACGCAGCCAATTAGACGCGCTTGCGGGCGTCCTTGCGCAGCTTGCGGCCGAACAGGCGTTCCGTATTCTGTTGGTTCATCATCCGTTGCGATCGAGTGCACGGGCCAAGCGGCTGACGGATTCCGCGGAACTGCTGGCGCTGCTAAGCCGATACGGTGTGGAGCTCGTGCTGCACGGGCACGATCATGTTCATTCCACGATCTGGATCGAGGGGCCGAAGGGATCTATTCCGGCGATCGGGGTGCCATCGGCCTCCGCGCTCGCGCATGGCCACTATCCGGCGGCGGCCTATAATCTGTTTTCGATAAAACGCGATGGCGCTGCCTGGCGCTGCGAACAGACCGTGCGCGGCATCAACGATGCGCTTCGGGTCCGCGAAATCAGGCAGACGCAACTGATTTAGCTCATCATACTTCCAAGGCGTCGCGGGCACTGGCGGTGAGCGTCAGAGACTGCTCAGGCTCGCAAGCAGCGCCAGGCCGAACAGCGCGACCGCGCCGAGGACGAAGCCGAGCGCGAACGGCCAGATCCGGCTGCGGCGCGGCCTTTCGACGGCGGCGGGCGCGACAATCGGCGTTGCGACCAGCGCGCGTTCGCGCTCGACCATGCGGCGGGCGACATAATCGGTGACGGCATCGACGATGACGGGGACGTCGTGGGATTCGGCAAGCGCGATGCGGCCGAAGCGGGTGTCCTGCACGAGGCGATAGATTCGCTTGTCGCGCCCCATCACGACGTGGGCCACCACGTCGATCCACAGCCGCGGGTTCTCGCCCTGGCTGATGCCGCGATCGAACAGATCGACGGTATCGGGAATCTGCGCGAACAGGAGATCGAGCGCCTCGTTGAGAATCTCGAGCCGGGCGACCTCGGCATCGCGCAGGTCGACGACGACGCCGGTGCGATCGGCGGCCTCGATTCGCGCGCGCCGCAGCGCATCGCGCAGCCGCATCGGACGCGCATCGCCGACGGCTTCGCTTCCGGTATTTTGTGCGTCTGACATCCGCTTGATCGCCCTTGTCCTGATCGGTCGGAACCGAGTTAACCTATCAGTAACCAGGCCGTCAGCAAAGGGCGTTTGTTCCCAAAGACTTACATCTGGCGCCTGTCCGAGACACGAGCGGCCCCCACCGGATTGACCCGGTGAGGGCCGCTGTGCTCCCTGGACGTCCTTGGGGGTTACGCCACGACGCGGGAGGGCTCTTCCACAATCGAGAAGCGGACGCCGGCCTTGTGGCGGCTCTCTTGCGAGACCTCGCGCCAGCAATCCTCGGCTTCCTTGCGGGTCTTGAACGGACCTTTGACCTGCGCCGAGCCTTCCACGAGCTTGTGGAAATTCATCGAACCGAACTCGCCGCCGATTACCCAGAAGTTACTGCCATGTTTCACGATAGCCTCCTTCTATTCCGCCGCCTGAACGTGGATATCCGGACCGGGCGTCTTGAACTGCGCGGCTTCGGTCGAGTCGTGGAGCGCCGTGGTCGATGAGGTGCCGCCGGTGATGGTGGTGGACACCAGATCGAAGTAGCCGGTGCCGACTTCGCGCTGATGGCGCGTCGCCGAATAGCCGAACTTCTCCGAGGCGAACTCGGCCTGCTGCAGGCGGGAATAGGCCGCCATGCCTTCGGCCTTGTAGCCGCGCGCCAATTCGAACATGCCATGGTTGAGCGAGTGGAAGCCCGCCAGCGTGACAAACTGGAACTTGTAACCCATTGCGGCGATTTCGCGCTGGAACTTGGCGATCGTCGCCTTGTCGATGTTGGCTTCCCAATTGAACGACGGCGAGCAGTTATAGGCCAGCATCTTGCCGGGATGGACCTTGTGCACGGCGTCCGCAAATTGCCTGGCCTCTTCGAGGTTCGGCGTCGAGGTTTCCCACCACAGCAAATCGGCGTATTTCGCAAACGCGATACCGCGCTTGATGCAGTGAGCAAGGCCAGTGCCCGGTTTGAGGCGGAAGAAGCCTTCCGCGGTGCGCTCGCCGGTGATGAACTCGCGGTCGCGCTCGTCGACATCCGCGGTGATCAGCTTGGCGCTTTCCGCATCGGTACGCGCCAGCACGAAGGTCGGCGTGCCGCAGACGTCGGCCGCAAGCCGCGCCGCGATCAAATTGCGCTCATGCGCCGCG
This sequence comes from Bradyrhizobium sp., assembly GCA_035308285.1. Lineage (GTDB taxonomy): Bacteria > Pseudomonadota > Alphaproteobacteria > Rhizobiales > Xanthobacteraceae > Bradyrhizobium. The sequence goes on from DATGGY010000201.1 coordinate 9,842, forward strand.
GTCGGGATCAGCACCTTGCCGCCCATGTGACCACACTTCTTTTCGGAGGCGAGCTGGTCCTCGAAGTGAACGCCGGCCGCGCCCGCCTCGATATAGGCTTTCATGATCTCGAAGGAGTTCAACGGACCGCCGAAGCCCGCTTCTGCGTCGGCGACGATCGGCACGAACCAGTCGATCTTGGCCCCGCCTTCGGAGTGCTCGATCTGGTCGGCCCGCTGGAAGGTACGGTTGATGCGGCGGCAAAGCTCAGGGCCCGCATTCGCGGGATAAAGGCTCTGGTCGGGATACATGGCGCCTGCCGTATTGGCGTCGGCGGCAACCTGCCAGCCGGACAGATAGATCGCCGGCAGACCCGCGCGGGCCTGCTGCATCGCCTGATTGCCGGTGACGGCGCCTAGCGAATTGACGAAAGGCTCCTTCTTCAGCGACTCCCAAAGCCGGTTGGCGCCCTTGGTCGCCAGCGTGTAGGCGATCGGCACGGAGCCGCGCAGACGCTCCACCTCGGCTGGGGCATAGGGACGGGAAATCCCGTCAAAACGCCCGGCGGGCGCGGGAACCAGCTGTTCAAAGGACTTCGCCATCTTCGTTCTCCGATCGACATTCGTGACAGTGCGTTGCGAAATGCGTGCCGAGAGCTAAACGCCAAACTTCTTAATTCGTATAGAGAGCTTGATTTCGAATGGTGATGTCATGTAACATCTAAACTTGTAATATATGTTATTTTGTCAACTTTGTCACAAGCAACGCGATTCTGGGCCTGAAGAACCTCTAAATCGCGGGATTTCCGGATCGCCGCTCCGCGCTATCCGGAATAACAACAAGACGAGGCGGCCATGGCGAGCGACTCTGGAAAGAAGCTGTTTGTCGGCCCCCGGTTCCGGCGCATCCGCCAGCAACTCGGGCTGTCGCAGACGCAAATCGCCGAAGGCCTTGGCATATCGCCGAGTTACGTCAACCTGATCGAGCGCAACCAGCGTCCGGTGACGGCCCAGATTCTGCTCCGGCTCGCGGAGGCCTATGACCTCGATCTGCGCGACCTCGCCACCGCCGACGAGGACCGCTTCTTCGCCGAATTGAACGAGATCTTTTCCGATCCGCTGTTCCGGCAGATCGACCTGCCGAAACAAGAATTGCGCGATCTTGCCGAGCTCTGCCCCGGTGTGACGCACTCCTTGCAGCGGCTTTACGCCGCCTATGCCGAAGCCCGCCGCGGCGAAACCATGGTCGCTGCCCAAATGGCCGACCGCGACGAGGGCGCGCGGTTTGAGGCCAATCCGATCGAGCGGGTCCGCGATCTGATCGAGGCCAACCGCAATTATTTCCCCGAGCTTGAGACGGCTGCGGAACACCTGCGCGACGAATTGAACGTGCCTGCGGAAGGGTTGTTCGCGGCGCTCGCCGCGCGCCTGCGCGAAAAGCATTCGATCCTCACCCGCGTCATGCCGGTCGATGTCATGCGCGAGACGCTGCGGCGGTTCGATCGCCATCGCCGGCAGCTCCTGATTTCGGAGCTGATCGATGGTCCTGGCCGCGCGTTCCAGCTTGCTTTCCAGATCGGCCTTGCCGAATGCGCAGGCGCGATCGAGACCATCATCGGCCGCGCCGGGCCGCTCGATGATACGCCGCGCCGGCTCTACCGGATCACGCTCGCCAATTATTTCGCGGCAAGCGCGATGATGCCCTATCAATCGTTTCATGCGGCGGCCGAGCAGCTCGGCTACGACATCAACGTGCTGGCGCAGCGCTTCAATGCCGGATTCGAGCAGGTCTGCCACCGCCTGACCACGCTGCAGCGGCCGAATGCGCGCGGCGTGCCGTTCTTCATGCTGCGCGTCGACAATGCCGGCAATGTCTCCAAGCGATTCTCCTCCGGGACTTTCCCGTTTTCAAAATTCGGCGGCACATGCCCGCTCTGGAACGTGCATTCCACCTTCGACACGCCGGACCGTCTGCTCAAGCAGATCATTGAGCTGCCCGACGGCGTCCGATATTTTTCCATCGCCCAAGTCGTTCGCCGGCCGGTCGCGCCGCATCCACAGGCGCAGCCGCGCTTTGCGATCGGCCTTGGCTGCGAAATCCGCCACGCCGCAAGGCTTGTCTATGCCAGCGGCCTCGACCTGGAGAAGACCGAGGGCACGCCGATCGGGGTCAATTGCCGGCTTTGCGAACGCGAGAACTGCAGCCAGCGCGCCGAGCCGCCGATCACCCGCAGCCTGATCCTTGACGAGAATACCCGCCGCGTATCGTCATTTGCGTTTTCCAATGCGCGGGAATTGTGAGGACACCGCTTCACCGGGAGCCTCATGCTCCCGTCGTTACGCCAACGTGTGCACGATCACGGGTCCCGCCACCGCCGTGGCATTTCCCGCAAGCAGCGGCGCAAGATCTTGCTCGATCCAGGCAATCATGCGCCTGTTCGCCTCCTCTGCGCCCGCGTGATTGTTGAAGATGCTGATCGCGGTCACGGTGTCGTCCGGTGCGTAGACGACATAATAGGCCATGAAGCCTTCAACATCGCTGATGATCGGAATGGCGCCCTCCTTGATCCGGCGCGTCAGCTCTTCGGCCGTTCCAGTTTTTGCCTTGGCCTGACGGATGGCGGCGTACATGACATCTCTCCTTCCGGCTGCTGCGAAATCCCGGGCCGGCTGCCCGCTTGCGCAAATGCCATTCTACAACTTTGGTAACGACTTCCCGACTCAAATTTCAAAGAGCCGCCCCCATGACTTCACGTTCCCGCGACGCGAATGCGCCCGGATTGTGCATCAACCGCTCGCCCAAAAAGCAGAGGGCGCAGGGAAAGCCGGGCGCGCCGCGCGCACCCATAGCCTCGCGTGCGAAATTGAAACAAGCACACGAGCGTAGTCACCACAGGTCCGCCGGTTTCACCCGGCCTTCCCTGCGCAATGGTTTTAACGGCTTATCTTCGTGCTCTCCTCGGGGACCGGGCTTTCTTGCCCCCGTCGTCGGCGAAATAGCTTCCGCCAACTTGACGCCAGCGTCGGGGCGTCAGGACCACACGACTTTGCCGTACGCGGATCGACGCTCTCGTCGAAAGCGCCGCACGCGTCCACCGCATCCCGCCTCAACGTTCGTGACGATGCGCAACGCCCCTCTTATCGAGGCGGGACGGGACGAGTTATACGCCTGATTTGCACTTCGGAAAAACAGAAATATTTTTATAAAAGGGGCTGGACAAGAGGGCCGAATACGGCATCGCGAACGGCGCCCCGTCGGGCAAATCAGTTCGACGCAAGCAATGGCAGCGGCAACGTCGTCCCTGCGAAAACACACGAATTGCGCTTACATCACCGTCTTTTCAGCGAGCCAACCGTTGGCTAATCCGTCGCACCCGTTATGGTGCCTTCAGGCCGATGCCGCACCTGACCCCCGAAAGTGGATATCCTCCAAATGTTCGTTTCCTTCTTCCCCCGCCCCAAGCTGTTCTTCCTGTCCGCCATCGCCTGGGCCGCGATTTCGATGGCGCTTTGGTATGGCTATACAAGCGATCTGATCGGATCGTCGGCCCCCGACGTTGTCGGGGTATCGCTGTTCTGGTCGGCGCGCTCGCTCTGGTTCGACCTGTATTTCGCGCTCAGCGTCGCCATTTTCGCCGGCGCCTGGACCGCGTTCGCGCCACATCCCTGGGCGCCATGGTCGATTGTCGGGTCGGCGTTGATCCTGTTCACCTCCTATTTCCAGGTCCAGGTCAGCGTCGCCATCAATAGCTGGTACGGACCGTTCTACAACCTCGTGCAGGCCGCGCTTTCAAAATCAAAGCCGGTCACGGTCGAGGAGTTCTATGCCGAATTATCGACCTTTGCCGGCATCGCTTTCGTTGCGGTCGTGGTCGGCGTGATGACACGGTTCTTCGTCAGCCACTACATCTTCCGCTGGCGTACCGCGATGAACGATTTCTATGTCGCCAATTGGTCGCGGCTGCGCACCATCGAGGGCGCCTCGCAGCGGGTGCAGGAAGACACCATGCGTTTTGCGACCACGATGGAAGGCCTCGGCGTCAATCTCATCAGCGCGGTGCTGACGCTGCTCGCCTTCCTGCCGGTGCTGCTGAGGCTGTCCAGCGACATCACGGAGCTACCGCTGATTGGCCACATCCCCTATCCGCTGGTGTTCGCCGCCGTGATCTGGTCGGTGTTGGGCACCGGCGCGCTTGCGTTGATCGGCATCAGGTTGCCCGCAATTGAATTCTTCAATCAGCGCGTCGAGGCCGCATACCGCAAGGAGCTGGTGCTTGGCGAAGACGATCCAGCACGTGCCGACCCACAGACGCTGGCCGCACTCTTCGCCGACATCCGCCGAAACTATTTCCGGCTCTACCTGAACTTCCTGTATTTCAACATCGGCCGCATCGTTTATTTGCAGACCGACGTAGTTTTTCCCTACATCCTGCTCGGGCCGACAATCGTTGCCGGCAAGATCACGCTCGGTTCGATGAACCAGATCCTGAACGCGTTCACGCAAGTGAGGACCTCGTTTCAGTACCTCGTCAATTCGTGGAGCACCATCGTCGAGCTGATTTCGATCTATCAGCGATTGCGTGGCTTCGAGGCCAGGATCCATGACGAGCCGCTGCCTTCGATCGAGACACGGGCGGAGCCGGCGTCGTTGTGATGGCAAGTCGCTTTCGTCGTCATTCCGGGATGGCGCGTTAGCGCCAGACCCGGAATCTCGAGATTCCGGGTTCGATGCTTCGCATCGCCCCGGAATGACAGTTGGGAAAACGAAGCGATTCCGACTCGGATGTGGCTGCCGCCCCTCCGCAACCGAAGGGTGCATCGGCAAAGCCGTGGTGTCATCGGCTCGCCCCACACCTCTAATCCTAGTGGCGTTGCGCGGCGGCGAAAGCGCGGATGTAATGCCAAGCCATGAGCACGAAGTCCCGCCAATCGATCTATGGGGGCGCGGTCATGGGCGCGAGGATCCGCGCCAAGAACGCGCGCGAGGCGGCCATCAAAGCCCTTCGCGAAGCCGACCGCGCCGAAGCCGAAGCGTGGTCGATCCGGATGGAGGGCAATGGCGGGCCGGCGCAGCCCTCGCCGACGATCGCGCAATGCCTCAACGGCGGGCTCGGCTGGCTGGAGGTCGAGTGCAACCGCTGCAACACGCGAGCGAGCCTGCCGCTCGATGCCATCCGCCGGCCGCGTGACACGCCGCTATGGAAACTCGAGGCGTCGTTGAAATGCAGATCGTGCCGAAAAGGCCGCTACGCCCCGCCGGTGCACATGATCAAGCTGACGGAGACGCGCGAGATCACGCCATACCTCTGGGTGCATCCGGACGAGGAGCGGTGAGCGCATAGCCAGCATGAATGCATTGTTGCACCGTCGCCCAGTTCCAACATCGCGCCCACGTGCACTGCGCACCTCGCGTCAACATTTTACCTGTTCCGCTTCGCATAGTTGCAACTATCCGCGTACGACTTCCGTTGGTCGGGCAGCCGATGTTGGTATAGGATGTCGGTATAGGATCGGGTGAGGAGATTCCGATGAGGAAACAGCTTCTCGCGGGCACGGCGGTCGTGGCTCTCGCAACAGGCATGACAACCAGTGCGATGGCCTTCGATCCTGGCGGCGCCGGTGGCGTCCATCGCGGCGGCTTCGGACATGGCCGGCATCATGGCTGGAGCGGCCGGCGCATTGTCGGCGGCAATGGCGGCTGGGATTACGGTCCCACCTATTATGAAGGGATCGCGCCGTTCGGCCGCTTAGTAGGGCAGCCCGCTCCGGGCGGATTAAGCTTCTTCGTGCGCTAGTGTGGTGGTTCAGAAGTCCGCATCATTTTCGCCGCGAGTCCTTCATGCGGACTTCTGAGCCAAAGCCACACTAGAATCAAAGATTTCTAGTGTCCTTTCGAATCCGAAGTTCGCTAAAGCGGGTGCTGCAAGGGAGTGCGAACTTCGGATTCGGGACACTAGAGACACGCGAGATCGCGCCTCATCTCTGGGTGCATCCGGGCGAAGACCCGGTGAGGCCCGATCATAATATTAATTTTACCTGCGAGACCGGATTTCCCGCGCAACCACTTCATTGCGGGGGCTGTTGGTTCATCAGCCAATGTTGGTGAACGACAGATTTAAGGAGATTCTCATGAGGAAGCAGCTTCTCGCAGGCGCGATGGCAGTGGCGCTTGCAACGGGGATGACGACGGGCGCGATGGCCTTCGGTCATGGTGGCGGCGGTCATGGAGGCGGCGGCTTCCACGGTGGCGGCGGCGGTTTTCACGGCGGCGGTTTTCACGGCGGCAGCATTGGCGGCGGCGGTTTCCGCAGCAGCTATGGAGCCATGCGTGGCGGCAATTTTGCCGGCGTCCGCGGCTTCAGCGGCTATCGCCATGGCGCCTGGGGCAGCCGGCGCTTCGTCGGCGGTGGCGGTTATGGCGGCTACGGCGGCTATGGTTATGGCGGCTACGGCCCTTATTACGATGACAGCGGCGTCGATGTTGGCCTTGGCCTGTTAGGCCTCGGCGTCGGGCTGGCCACCGGCGGCTACGACTACGGCTATTGCTCGCCGTACGCATACGACCCCAGCTTCTGCGGATCGAGTTACACCATCGGCTGGTAACCGACGGCGAGACGTTGCTGCGACGGTCTTGAGAGGGGCTGCCCAGGGGGGCAGCCCCTTTTTTGCTTGCGCCTATTTCTTCACGTTGGCGCCGGTGGTCACGGCGCTCGCAGGCTCTGAAGCGTGGTCGAGCAATGCGCTGCTGCGCGTAACCCCGGGCCCGTCCAGAATGGCGGCACGCGACGTGGCAGCCACGCCCGGCGCGCCATGATTGAGATTCGAATAGAGCGAACGATCCATCGCCGCTAATTCAAAATGCTGCCGCTGCTCGGCGGTCGGCACGTCATGCGGCTCATTGGCGAGCGCCTCCTGCCGCGGCGTCGGCCGCGCCGTCGTTCCCTTGCTTCCACCGTTGAAGCTGACGCGCCCGGCCTCGTTGCCGGCCGAGATCGCCTGATCGTAGACGTTTGCAACGCCGAGCGAGCCAAGATTGTTTGCGGCCTTGTTGTAGAACAAGGATCCCTTCTCCCAGCGGCCGCCTTGATAGCCGTCACCCTCATAGCCGAAGCCATAGTCGATGCCGCCATAGAAGCCGACTTCCTCCGCCCAATAGCCGGCGTGAAAGACATAGCCGCCGTCGACCCGGCTCCAATAGGCCGGTGTCCACAACAACCCGCTGCGCGGCGGCTTCACCCAGGTCCCAGGCACCCAATAATAATCCGGCACTGCTTCACGCCAGGCCCAGAATCCTGGGACCCAGAGATAACCTTCCTCCGGCAACGCCGGCTGCGCGTAGAGCGGAAGCAGCGGCGGCGCGACGGTTACCTTTGCCGCAGCGTTGGCGCGGCGCGGCTGAAAATGCGGCGGCAGTGGCAGGTACCCGGGGTGCGGAAAATTCGGTTTAGCCGCACTACCCGTGTCCTGTGCGAACGCGCAAGGTCCGCACGTGAGGGAAAGGGATATCAGACCGGCGACCAGCTTTCGCATGTCTTGTCCGATCGTTGTTCAGCGCCGCCGCTTCTTCCCGAGAGAATCGCGATGCGCAAAAACGAATCAAGCCAAGCAACGCGGTGGCGGACTTAAAATTGTAAGACCATATCCACCCGCCTGTTTCTAAAATAATCATTAAGAGTACCCGGCTAACCGCAAGAAACGCCGCTGCGCCAGGCCTCACTAAACATTTCTTTAGTTAGGGTTGCCGGCAGCCGGGGGTAGCATTGCAACATCGGCTGGGACCCCCAGCGCTCTGCGGACTACCAACATCCTCGGCTGTTGCCCTTTTTGCCAAGGAAGGGATTAGCCAGGACACAAACGGTCCCACTGCGTCGTTTCCGGCCGGTGAATTGCGGCGAGGTGCCGTGTGCTGCCAAGAGCACGGAACCTCGCCGTATTGATTCTGACGTCACGACTCCAGCTTCGCGCGCCCTCGCCCGATCAAGAGGTTGCGCCGCAACCCCTGCAGCGATGACGCGGCTCCTTCTCCCTGATGTCACGCACACCGATCGGACAGACCCGCCGCGCGATTGCGTCGCCTGACTTCTGACTCGCGCATTTGGCGGCCGAGCCGATCAGGCCGGCAGGGTCGAGGTCCGCGCGGCGCAGCACCGACGCCGCGATCGAATAATCGAACGGATGAGAATGCGACATCATCGATCGCGCTCGGGCGCCTCGGTCCTCACAGTGAGCAAAATTGGCCGGCACCTAGTCCAAAAAAATGATCGGCCCGGGAATCGATCCAGCGCGCCGAAAAACAGAAAGCTGCGACGGCGCCGCGACGACCGCAGCCGGCATGGCCGGCCGCAAACAGCGGCTCCGTCTTGCGCACCTCGCTCAACCATTCCACCCGCCGCGGGACAGGGTCGAAAAGGCCGGACATGACGGCAGGGCCCGAATGGTGCTACCAGAGGACGACCTCCATTCAATTCACGCCAATCGGAAAGTGCATGCGGACGTCTTCGACAACACGTTTTTTTCTCGGCGCCGTTTACCTGGCGATACTTTGCGTATCCCAGCAGGCCTCCGCCCAACTGCTCCCGCCGCTCGGTCAGCCGGCAACGCCAGCCAGACCACCGGCCTCGCCTTCGTCCCGCGCGGCGGCCTGCCATAACGGCGCGAGCTTCGAGCGCTTCCTGGCTGATTTGAAGCAACAGGCGGTAGCGGCCGGCGTGTCGCAGCGTGCGATCGCGGAAGCCTCGCCATATCTCGTCTACGACCAGGGCATCGTCAACCGCGATCGCGGCCAGCGCGTATTCGGTCAGGTGTTCACCGAATTCGCCGGCCGCATGGCCGCGCCTTACCGGATGCAGCAGGGCCAGGCGCGCATCAGGACCTATGCGGCGGCGTTTGCGCGCGCCGAGAAGGAATACGGTGTGCCGCCGGCGGTGATCGCCGCATTCTGGGGTCTCGAAAGCGACTTCGGCGCCAATATGGGCAACCTGCCGACGCTGCGCTCGCTGGTGTCATTGGCCTATGACTGCCGCCGCTCCGAGCGGTTCGTCGGTGAGACCATTGCCGCGCTGAAGATCGTCGACCGCGGCGACCTTTCGCCGGAAGAGATGATCGGCTCCTGGGCCGGCGAACTCGGACAGACGCAATTTTTGCCGACGCATTACTTCAACTATGCGGTGGATTACGGCGGCCGGCGCAATCTCCTGCACAGCCCGGAGGACGTGATCGGCTCGACTGCGAACTATATCGCCAACGGCTTGAAATGGCGGCGCGGCGAACCCTGGTTGCAGGAAGTGCGCGTCACGGCACGCGCCAACCTTACGTCTAATTTTCCCTGGGACCAGGCCGATCTTACGATCCAGCTCCCGCGCTCGAAATGGGCGCAGCTCGGCGTGACCTACCCCGACGGCAGGCCGTTGCCGAACGACGACATGCCGGCCTCGCTGCTGCTGCCGATGGGACGCACGGGTCCGGCATTTCTCGCCTACGCCAATTTCGCCGCCTATACCGAGTGGAACAACTCGCTGATCTACTCGACCACCGCCGGCTATCTCGCCACCCGGATCGCGGGCGCACCGCCGATGCAAAGGCCCGCGGTGCCGGTCGCGCAACTGCCCTTCAACGAACTGAAGGAGCTGCAACAGCTCCTGGTGCGCGCGGGATTTAACGTCGGCAAGGTCGACGGCGTGATGGGCCAGCAAAGCCGCAGCGCAGTGAAGGCGATGCAAATCAAATCCGGCCTGCCGGCGGATTCCTGGCCGACCGCCGAATTGCTGGCGCGGATGCGAGCGCCCCGCGCGGCACAGCCGGTGCAGGGCGCAGCTATTGTGCGGTAGCGGCCCGGCCACTGAGGCCAGCCGTTTCCCGTCATTGCGAGCCGACGGGTCGCGCGAACGCGCGCCCGATGATAAACTCCGCGAAGCATCCATAGCTCTCGCGGGAGAGACCAGATGGATTGCTTCGTCGCGGAGCCTGTCATCGGGCCGGCCGAAGGCCGGACCCGTTGGCTCCTCGCAATGACGGAAAGAAAATGATATCCCGTCATTGCAGTTTCATCGCTGCGCAATGAAATCACAATCGAAAGAATATCCCATGTCCTTCTACGACGCTTCCGTTCCCGCCTTCCTGCAGATTCTCAGCAGCCTCTCTGGCCTTCTCAGCAAGGCCGAGGCGCACTGCGCGGCGAAGAATATTCAGCCCGACGTGTTGCTTGCGTCGCGGCTCTATCCGGATATGTTCCCGCTGTCGCGTCAGATCCAGCTTGCCTGCGATTTTGCCGCCAAGGGCTGCGCGCGGCTCACGCATATCGAGGTGCCCTCGACGCCCGACACCGAAAAGACATTTGCGGAATTGCGGCAGCGGCTGGCGAAAACATGCGATTATCTGAAGACCTTCAAGCCCGCGCAATTCGAAGGCGCCGAAGGCCGCGACGTTACCTTCCCTGTCGGCCCCGAGCGCACCATGACTCTCAAAGGCCGGGAATTCCTCAACCGCGTTGCGTTTCCGAATTTCTACTTCCACGCCGCGATTGCCCACGGCATTCTGCGGCACAATGGCGTCGAGATCGGCAAGCGCGATTTTCTCGGGGTGAGTTAGAACGCATCGTCATTCCGGGGCGCCCGTCGGGCGAACCCGGAATGACGCTAGTTTTCTAGCTGCGGTCAACGAAACAGCATTTCCTTACTCGATCGCTTCCGATCTTGAAAAGCCCTTCTGCCCATTCACCAACAATCACCAACCCTGCGGTATCGCGCGGAGCTAGCCTGCGATATCGTGATAGCTCCCAGGGATTGCCGTAAGCGGCAGGAATGCACATCTCGACGGTCTGTCGCCTTCCCACCTGTCCAGCCCACCCACCAAGAGCCCAAAAAAATGAGCACGCCGTCCAAACTCTTCGAGCCGTTCAAGCTTGGCCCGATCACGCTTCCCAACCGCCTTGTGATGGCGCCATTGACCCGCAATCGCGCGGTCGGGGGCCTGGTGCCCAGTCCCTTGGCGGTCGAATATTACGGGCAGCGCGCCTCCGCGGGCCTCTTGGTCACCGAAGCAAGCCAGGTTTCACAGCAGGGCCAGGGCTACCAGGACACGCCCGGCATTTACTCCCAAGAACAAGTCGCGGGATGGCGCAAGGTGACGGATCGTGTGCATGCACGCGGCGGCCGCATCTTCCTCCAGCTCTGGCATGTCGGCCGCATCTCACACGTTTCACTGCAGCCGAATGGCGGCGCGCCCGTAGCACCGTCCGCAATCCGCGCCAGGGGCAAGACATTTGTCGGCGGCGCCTTTGTCGATATCTCGGAGCCGCGCGCGCTCGAGCTTTCCGAGATCCCCGGAATCATCGAGAGTTTCAGGCGCGGCGCGGCGAACGCGCTGGATGCGGGATTCGACGGCGTCGAAATCCACGGCGCGAACGGCTATCTGCTCGATCAGTTCGCCAAGGACGGCGCCAACAAGCGCACCGACGGCTATGGCGGGTCTATCGAGAACCGCGCCAGGCTGATGCTTGAGGTCGCTCGCGTCGTAACTTCCGAGGTGGGTGCCGAACGAACCGGCATCCGCATCGCGCCGGTGACCACGTCCAACGACATCTCCGACTCCAACCCGCAGCCGCTGTTCGACCACATCGTCGAGCGCCTCAACGCACTGAATCTCGTTTATATCCACGTCATCGAGGGTGCGACAGGTGGGCCGCGCGATGTCGCGCCGTTCGACTACGGCTCGCTGCGCCGCCGCTTCAAGGGTGCCTATGTCGCCAACAATGGCTATGACTTTGAGCTCGCCAACAAAGCGCTCGCTACCAACCAGGCCGACCTGATCGCGTTCGGAAAACTATTCATTGCCAATCCCGATCTGGTCGAGCGCTTCAAGCGCGGCGCGCCGCTCAATACGCCCGACAAGGCGACGTTCTACGGCGGCGGCGCCAGGGGATATACCGATTACCCCTCGCTGGAAGCCGCCGACGCGGCAGAGTAGAGAGCCGCTCTTCCCCTGCCCGGGCCCTGTTTTTCTCCCGCCGTCATGCCCCGCGAAAGCGGGGCATCCAGTAGTCGGCGACGCCGACAATCAAATCGGGAAGCCGCGGCGTACTGGATCGTCCGGCCAAGCCGGACGATGACAGCGGAGCGCCTCTCAATTCAGCGACGCGCGCTTCGGCGGCGAGGCCGGCCACGACTTGATCAACGCGTCGTAGTCGACGGTTTCCCCCTTCGGCTTCTCGTTCGCGAGCCTGCGCTGGGGCGCGATATTGCCTTCCTTGGCCGACTTCGCGAACCAGTGTTCCGCCGATTGCTTCTTGTTGAGCTTCGGTCCGCAGGCACCTTGCACGCCGGTCCTCTCCAGGCGCTCCATCACCGAGTCCTGCGCTGCGGCAAGCGAATCCATCGCCTGTTGCGGCGTCTTCACGCCGGACGACGCATCGCCGATGTTCTGCCACCATAATTGCGCGAGCTTCGGATAATCCGGGACGTTGCTGCCGGTCGGGCTCCACTGCACGCGCGCCGGCGAACGGTAGAACTCGATCAGCCCGCCGAGTTTCGGCGCGCGCTCGGTGAACGACTTGTCCCAGATGTCGGAATCGCGGATGAAGGTGAGACCGACATGGCTCTTCTTCAAGGACACCGTCTTGGAGACGATGAACTGCTGGTAGAGCCAGGCTGCCTTGCGGCGGTCCGTCGGAGTTGACTTCAACAGCGTCAGCGAGCCCACGTCCTGGTAGCCGAGCTTCATGCCTTCCTTCCAGTACGCGCCATGCGGTGACGGCGCCATGCGCCACTTCGGCGTGCCGTCCGCATTCATCACGGGAAGACCGGGCTTCACCATGTCGGCGGTGAAGGCGGTGTACCAGAAGATCTGCTGGGCGATGGCGCCTTGCGCGGGCACCGCTCCCGATTCGGCGAAGCTCATGCCTTGCGCCTGCGGCGGGGCATATTTCTTCATCCAGTCGAGATATTTGACGATCGAATAAACCGCCGCCGGAGCGTTGACGTCGCCGCCGCGCTCGACGGATGAGCCGGCCGGACGACAGCCCTCCACGCGGATGCCCCATTCGTCGACCGGAAGCCCGTTCGGAATACCCTTGTCGCCATTGCCGGCCATCGACAACCACGCGTCGGTGAACCGCCGTCCAAGCGATGGGTCCCTCTTGCCGTAGTCCATGTGGCCATAGATCCTGACGCCGTTGATTTCGCTGATGTCGTTGGTGAAGAACTCGGCGATGTCCTCATAGGCCGACCAGTTCACGGGAACGCCAAGGTCGTAGCCGTATTTGGCCTTGAACCTGGCCTTGTATTCGGGATTGGAGAACCAGTCGTAGCGGAACCAATAAAGGTTCGCAGACTGCTGGTCGGGCAACTGGTACAGGCGGCCGTTGGGCGCGGTGGTGGACGATTTGCCGATGAAATCGTTCACATCGAGCCCGGGATTGGTCACGTCCTTGCCGTCGGCGGCCATCCATTCCGTCAGATCGACGGTCTGGCCATAACGGAAATGCGTGCCGATGAAATCGGAGTCGTTGATCCAGGCGTCGTAGAGATTTTTGCCCGATAACATCTGGGTCTGGATCTTCTCCGCGACGTCGCCTTCCTGGATGACGTCATGCTTGACCTTGATGCCCGTGATCTCTTCGAACGCTTTCGCCAGCGTCCGCGATTCATATTCGTGGACCGCCAGCGTTTCGGAGACCGCCTTGATCTCCATCCCCTTGAAGGGTTCGGCGGCCTTGATGAACCACTGCATTTCCTTCATCTGGTTTTCTTTGGACAACGTCGATGGTTGGAATTCGGTATCGATCCATTTCCTGGCGGCAGCCTCGTCCGCGAAAGCAGGCCCCGTGATTGCAGATGATGCCGCCATCAACGCAAACGCGCCTGTCGTCATCAAGATGCGTGTCCTTGTCGCAGGACCGTTGCTTATCTCCGAATATCGCATGGTGACCCCCTCCGTTTGCGGCAATATCAGGCCCCGGGTTGATCCCGGATCTGCTCTTTTCGCTTCCCCGAAACGGCGCAGAATATTGCAGCCGCCAAAACAAACAAAATACGGTGGCGAGCCGGAGGCTCGACAATTCAATCCCTTCTCCGACTAGTGTGGCGGTTCAGAAGTCCGCATCATTTTCGCCGCGAGTCCTTCATGCGGGCTTCTGAACCAAAGCCACACTAGATCAATAATTTGCTAGTGTCCTTTCGATTCCGAAGTTCGTAAACGAGGGGCCGCAAAGTGATACGAACTTCGGAATCGGGATACTAGCGGCGCCACCGTATCCGTGCCGTTAAGGCCAATCCACAACAAATGAATGACGGCGGCCATCATCGGTGAAATGAACAAACGATTCCGCGCGTCGTGGGGATGACCAGAACTCCGTCGCGCTCAACCCCGCGTTGGTTGCAACGCCGACGAAACGTGCTTCCGTTCAACGCTCATGCCCGCCCACCCCCTTCAAGCACGGTACTTTCGATCGCGACACGATGGGCGGACATCCAGTCGCCAATGGCGGCAATTTCCAATGGCGATAATCGCAATCCGAGCTTTGATCGCCGCCAAATAATGTCTTCGGCGGTACAAGCCCATTCCTGCGACATCAGGTACCTGACTTCGGCCTCCGTCAAGCTGGCGCCGAACCACTGGCCGAGATCATCGGCCGATTTCGCGTTGCCGAGCAGTCTACCGGCGCGCGTGCCGTAGGCATGCGCCAGGCGATTGGCGTGGGCTGCCGTCAGGAAAGGATGGTTGCGCATCAACTCGGCGGACAATGCCCCAATCGCCGAGACGTCGATGTCGCCGCCCGGTAGCGGCGTCTTGCCGGTCCAACCCTCGCGCGCCTTGGTGCCGTTCAGATAGGGGGCAAGTTTTTCGAGCGCCTCCTCGGCCAGCCGCCGATGGGTGGTGATCTTGCCGCCATAGATCGACAGCAGCGGCGCGCCGCCGGGGGTATCGAGTTCGAAGACATATTCGCGCGTGGCGGCCTTGGCTTCGCTCGCGCCATCGTCGTAGAGCGGGCGGACGCCGGCATAGGTCCAGACCACATCCGCAGGCCTCACCGGCTTCGCCAGATATTCGCTGACGGAATCGCAGAGATATTCGACCTCCTCGTTCGAGGCTTTCACTTTGGCGGGGTCCCCATGGTAATCGCGATCGGTGGTGCCGATCAGCGTAAAGTCGTCTTGATAGGGGATAACGAAGACGATGCGGCCGTCGCTGTTCTGGAACATGTAGGCGCGGTCGTGCTCGTAGAGTTTGCGCACGACGATGTGGGAGCCCTGCACCAGCCGCACCTTCGCCCGCGCGTTGACGCCGGAACCCAACGCCAGCACGTTCTCCACCCACGGGCCACCGGCGTTGACGAGCACGCGGGCGCGGATGGTCGCATGGGAGCGATCCAAAATGTTCTCGACCGTGACCTGCCAGATTCCATTCACCTGGCGAATCTCGACCGCGCGGGCGCGGGTGCGGATTTCGGCGCCACGCTCGGCGGCGTCGCGCGCGGTGAGCACCACCAGCCGCGCATCGTCGACAAAACAATCGGAATATTCAAAACCCTTGCTGTAGCGGTTGGGGACAAGCGGCTTTCCGACTTCGTCGCGCCTAAGGTCGACCGAGCGCGTCGGCGGCAGCAGATGACGGCCGCCGATATGGTCGTAAATGAACAGGCCGAGCCGCAGCAGCCAGGCCGGGCGAAGCCCGTCATGGTGCGGCAACACGAAGCGAAGCGGGCGGATGATGTGGGGCGCGATTCGCCAAAGGATTTCGCGCTCGATCAATGCCTCGCGAACCAGGCGGAACTCGTAATATTCGAGGTAGCGCAGGCCGCCATGCACGAGTTTCGTCGACCACGACGACGTCCCGCTAGCCAAGTCATTCATTTCACATAGGAAAACCGAATTGCCGCGCCCGGCCGCATCGCGCGCGACGCCGCAGCCGTTGACGCCGCCCCCAATGATCAAGAGGTCGAAAATCCGGTCCAAGGAGGCTTCCTAAATCACAACCAAATGTCAAAGCAACAGCAAAGCAGGTTTTCCCACCGGACAACGGCCTGATCGGGGGTGTTTTCCCTCGCCGGAGGGAGCGCGAGCTAGCGAAGCCGCGTGACGGTGGAAGCGGTCTTCACCACCGCCTCGTCGATGTCGGCCGCAGGTTTGGGCATCGCCTCGATCACCTGGATGCCGCGGGTCTGGCAGATGCTGGCAAGCCTCGCCGGTAGCGCCATGTCGGTCACAAAGGTGTTGATCTGGCTGATATCGGCGATTCGAACCGGCGCGCTGCGTCGCAGCTTGGTGGAATCGGCGACCAGCATGACGCTGCGCGCATTGGCGATGATGGCTTGCGCTGCCTGCACCTCGCGATAATCGAAATCGAGCAGCGCGCCCTCCTCGTCGATCGCGGATGCGCCGATGATGGCATAGTCGACCTTGAACTGGCCGATCAGGCTGATCGCGGTCGAGCCGATCGCCGCGCCGTCGGCCCGGCGCACCGCGCCGCCCGCCACAATCACCTCGATGCGCGGATGCCGATAGAGCAGCATCGCGACATTGAGGTTGTTGGTGATAACCAGCAAATCCTGATGCGAGGTGAGCGCGCTCGCAACCTCTTCCGTCGTGGTGCCGATATTGATGAACAGCGAACAGCCGTTCGGGATAAGCGCGGCCGCTGCCGCCCCGATCGCCGAGAGAACGGTTTCCGTCGAGGCGGTGCCGCGCGGTATGAAAGATCGCGAAAAAATTGACTTGGCGCAATCAGAACTCCAACATTCAATGCGATACTATTTGTTGTAATTGGCGGAGGCGGCTATGAGCGCACATATCAGCGTGGGCAAAGCGGGATTGGTCCTTGGCGCATTTTTTGGGGGCTGGCACCTGTGCTGGTCAGCGTTGGTCGCGCTGAAATTGGCTCAACCCGTCATCGATTTCGTTTTCTGGATGCATTTCATCAAACCGATTTACGTGATCGAGCCGTTTGAGATTGTGAGGGCATTAATTCTAATCCTTATCACCGCAGGCGTTGGCTTTGTACTTGGATCGGCCTTCGCAGCGATTTGGAACGCGGTGCACAAGACCTGACGAAAACCAGCATCAGGCCTCGTGCCTAGACACTACAAATACTGGCCGATTCATTAGGCTCGTCGACGGATCTCGGCCGGCCTCAGCAATGTTTCGATCTCGTCGGTAGCCGTTGCCGCGCCATCGTTCAGATACTGAATGACGAGGTCGCCCATGGTTTCGTAAACGTCGTGGATCGCCGTAACGGCACCCCGGTGGGTTCCCGACGGATGCGCCCGGCTGCGGCGCCCGGCCCGTCCTATCCGGCTCTCACGTTGACGTGACTGCCCGGGAATGTTTGTTCCTGCGCGGTGTGACATCGTTGGGCCACCGTTAGATTGTTTAACCACATCGGGAGAGGCGCATGACCAAAAAATCTGTGATCGGGCTTTTGACACTGGCCATGTACGTAACCGCGCTCGCCGCGGTTCCCGTGGTCACACCAGCCAAGGCCGCGGGGGGTGGTGGCGGCGTCCCATCGGCACCGCCCGAGGACAGCGGCAAGGATGTCAAGAAGAAGAGGAAGCACGACAAGAGTTCCAGCGTCGACGATCCCAAATTCCTTGAAGGCTATCGCGCAGCCTACGCCACGATCTACGATCGCAACGATTATGGTTCGGCTATCGAGCAGTTGAAGGCGCTCGGCCACGACGACCGCGCCGATGTCGCCAATCTGATCGGCTATTCCTATCGCAAGCTCGGCGACTACAAGGTGTCGCAAGTCTGGTACGAGCGCGCGCTGCAGGCCGACCCCAACCACGTCCGGACCTGGCAATACTACGGATTGTGGCAGCTCGAACAGGGCAACCGGGATCAGGCGCAATACCACCTGAGCCGGATCGGCAAAATCTGCGGTACCGATTGCGACGAATATCGCTCGCTTGCCTTGGCGCTCGACCAACCGACCGGCACCGGTCTCGTCTACTGACGCCGTCAGAACATTTGTTCGTGGCGGTGCGATAACAGATGAGCATCGCCACGGCATTGCCTTGAACCACATCGGGAGCCACGCATGAGACAATTTGCGATCCGGCTGCTGACGCTGGCGATGTACGCCACCGCACTCGCGACAGTCTCCTTTGCCACGCCGGCCGAGGCCGCCGCGGACGGCGGCAAGGCAACGAAACGGCACACCAAGCGGAGTCAAGGCAGCCACGTCGAGGCTCCGAGGTCCTACCCCGAGGTGCCGCGCAACATGTCCGACGATCCTGCCCGAAAAGTGGGCGGCTATTGAATCCGGGGGCGCGGGCCCTAAGTGCCCCTCACCCGATTTGCCACGTCTAATTGCCGTTCGTGCCGCGCCAGAGCCATATCGCGAGCGAGCCTGAACGGCCCCGAATCCGGGTTTCGCTCGGCCCGGCGAGAACACCTGATTTGAACAGCGCACAATCGCGCCCCGCCGCGTCGAGAAATTCGTCACTCACGGCAAGCTTCACACCATGGCTGGCCGCCACTTCCATCAGGCGGCTCGCCACGTTCACCGTATCGCCGGTCGCGGTGATGTGACGGGAGCTTCCGCCGCCGAGCCTGGAGGCAACGACGACGCCGAAGTGGGCGCCAACCTTGAATCCAAGGTTTGATCCGATCGACGGTGAAAGCGGGGTCAGCCATTGCTGAACGCTTTCGCAAAGCCGAAGCGCGCAATCCGCCGCTCTCAAGGCGTCGGTCGTCGCCGCCACCGGCAGACCGAACAGGATCATCGCGCCATCGCCCTGGAAACTCATAACCATTCCACCGCAGGCGACCACCTCCTTGTCCACCAGCGCATGAAAGTCCTTCAACAGCTCGCGCGTCCTGTCCGGCCCAAGCTGCTCGCTCAGCGCCGTGAATCCGGACAAATCGATGAAGACAATTGCTGCATTTTGGCGAACCGGCTCAGCAAGAAACTTCGGATCCCTGGTCAACCAATCCTGCAAAGCCGGCGCCTGAAACTGCTCGAGCAATTGGCTTCTGAAGGCAAAATATTGTGCCTGCCGCCTGCCCGACCACAATTGAACGGCCCCGAACAAAACAACCGGCGGTATGGCCGCAGCGACCGGTACGGCCGCGCTCAACCAAAGTCCGGACGAGAAAGCCAGGAAAATCGTCATCGTCCAGATCAGAACGACTACTGCTGCGGCAATCAGGCCCGCCGCACTTCGTCGCCACGCCAACAGACCTGTCAGAACGACGGGCAGCACGACCGCCACCACACCGTCCGCAAGGCGCACCGACCAGGACCGCGACACGCCATCGCCGGCCATCAGGTGGGTGATAGCCGTCGAGATGACTTCCACTCCCGGCAACAGCGGCTCGAACGGGGTAGGAAAGTAGTCTCCGGCACCCGTGACGGTCGCCCCAAGGACGACAATCCGGTTCCGAATGGCCTCAGGCGCAATATCGCCGGCTAGCAGCGAAGCCGCGCTTATTGTCCGGATCGTTTGGCGCGGACCATAGAATGTGATCGGCAGGACAAGATCGACATCCGTGGAAACCGATCGTCGATCAAGCATCACGCGATTTGACTCGATTCGAGGCTCCTTTCCGATCGCCGCCGCAGCGACCCGGAGCGGCAGCGACATCTCAACCGTGTCCTCCGTTCGAAACAGCAGCGGCACCGATCGGGGTACCCCGGTCTGATCCGTCGCCACGTTGACCACGCCAATTTTCGCCTGATCGGCAAATTTCTGCAGCGGCAGCAGGAATCTCTCAGCCACTGGAAGACGGGCAAGCGGGCCGCGGTCACTCTCTGCAGACAGCGACTGGCTGGCTTCCGGAAAGACCGCGGCCGCGGCAATGACGGCGGGGCGCGCGGCGAGCGACCTTGCGAGAGCTTCATCGCCTTGGTCGGGTCCCTTGTCGACCAGCAGGATATCGACCGCAATGACTTTCGGCTCCAGCCGCGCGATCGCGTCGACAACCTTCGAAAGCTCGGTCCGGGGCAGCGGATAGACGCCCGCTTGCTTCACGATGGCGTCGTCGATTGCAACAATGGTCACGAGGTCGGGCGGCGCCCTCACTCCGCGAACAAGGGTTCTAAGATCAAGCGTCGTGGATTCGACGCGATCAAGAAATCGCAGATGACCGCGGTCACGTTCGAAATAGATGCCAAACCCCCAGACTCCAGCCAGGACCATGGCGATGATGGTCTGGAGATGGCGGCCTTTCATTCGCTTTTACTGTCCGAGGCGCGCCATCAGCGCAGACACGCGCGCGGGAGCCCAACGCTTCACTGTCAAAGGGCCACTCGCCTCGACGTCCACGCCTTCGCCTGATCCAAGGGTTACGCTATGACTGCCGGTTCGCCGTCCGACGGCGACCCTTCCATTGACGACAAAGACCGACGTCTTGTTTTCGGCGGCATCCACCGCCCACTTGGTGCCGCGCACCGCGGCGATCGCCTGCGGCGTGATCGCTTCAAATCTGTTTCCCCCGGCCTTCTTCGGAACCTCGATCAGCAGGGCCTTGCCGTTGAGATCGACCCCATCCACCCGGCCTTTGCCGCCGCGATCCTGCAGGGCATATTGAGCGCCCCATTCAGCGACGATCGTCACTCCGCCTTCGCAATGCAGCGTTTGCGCGGCGAGGCTCGAACTATCCGGCGCGCATCCCATGTTGGGCTGCGCGGCGGCGATATCCGTTGAAGCGAGCGTACATATCAGCAAAACAAATCCAGAGTGAAATACCGCTTTCATGACAATACCTCTCGACTCTCTCCAACCGACAGGGGATCGCGGTCGTATTCTGCCATGTTGCCAAGCCGGGGGGTATTGAAAAGCGCCGCTCGGTTGCAGCGCAGAAGCGCGCTGACGACGATGATCGTCACGCCGGAATCGGCGGCTGATCGCGCTGGATGGCTTGCGGATGGCCCTGATCGTCGATCGCGACATAGGTGAAATTGCCGTCGGTCACCAGGATCGACTGCATCTCCTTGCGGCGCAAGACCCAGGCTTCGAGATGGACCATGACCGATGTCCTGCCGATCTTGACCAGATTGGCATGGACCGAAACGAGATCGCCGACAAAAACCGGTTTGCGGAAATTCATCGCCTCGATCGCAACCGTCACGGTGCGCGATTTCGCGATCTTGGAAGCGAAGACGCCGCCGCCGATGTCCATCTGGCTAAGCAGCCAACCGCCGAAAATATCGCCGTTCTGGTTGGTGTCGGCCGGCATCGCCAGCGTTCGGGTACAAAGATCGCCGCAGGGTTCGGTTTCCGTGACCGGCGGAGCGTGAACGGCTTGGGTGTCGGTCATCTCTGAAAGGTCCATCGAATCGAAATCGAATTACTTGAAACTATCCCAGCCGGCATCCGGCGTGAACCGGCCGCCGAATTTTACAGCGAGTGCGCGCAGGGTCGAAGCCACGTTCGCCGCGCCCCGGGTCCGCGCATAGTTCAACGGCCCGCCGCGAAACGGCGCGTAGCCGGTGCCGAAGATCATCGCGCCGTCAACCGCGTCCGCGTTGTCGACAATGCCCTCGCGCAGGCAAGCGACACAGACATTCGACATCGGCAGGATCAGGCGATCGATCATTTCGTCGGTCGGCCGCGCCATGGACGGCGTGCCGGAGGCTTTGTCGGCCTTGCCCTCCTTCCAGACATAAAATCCCTTGCTGGTCTTGCGGCCGAGTTCGCCGTTGGCCACCTTTTCGCGCAGCCACGCCGGCGTCGGCGGCAAGAGGTCGCCGAATTTCGACCGCAGCATGTCGCCGACCGCCAGACAAATATCGAGCCCGACCTGATCGGCGAGTTCGATCGGCCCCATCGGCATGCCGAATTTTTCCGCGGCCGCATCGATGGTGACCTTGTCGATGTTATCGTCGAGCATCACCATCGCCTCGAGCATGTAAGGCGTCAGCGCGCGGTTGACGACAAAACCCGGCGAGCTCTTGACCGGCAGCGGCAGGCGATCGATGGCGCCGACAAAAGCCAGCGCCTCCTTCAACAATTGCGGATCGCTGCCGTCATGGCTGACGACCTCGACCAGTTGCAGGCGCGACACCGGGTTGAAGAAATGCAGGCCCAGCAGCCGTTCCGGCGATCGCAAGGTCGATCGCAGATCCTGCAGCGGAATGCTCGAGGTGTTGGTGGCAAGAATCGCCCCCGCTTTCATCCTGGGCTCAAGCCCGGCATAGACCTTCTGCTTCAGCTCCAGCTTTTCCGGCACCGCCTCGATGATCAGATCGGCGGTGCGGACGCCCTCGCCGTCGAGGTCGGGAACGAGCCGGTCCAGCGCGTCACGGATATCGGTGGGCTTGTGCATGATCCTGCCGAACAAATCGGCGGCGCGCTTCATGGCGCCGGCGATCGGCTCCGGCTTCATGTCGGCAAGCGTCACCCTTAGGCCCTGATTGGCGCACCAGGCCGCGATGTCGCCGCCCATCGCGCCGGCGCCGATGACGTGGACATGGCCGATCTTGTTGCCGCTTCCAGCGAGCTTTTTCATCTGGTCGCGCAGGAAGAACACCCGGATCAGGTTTTGCGCGGTCGGCGTCACCATCATATGGGCAAACGAGCTCTTCTCGGCCGCCAGCATCGCGGCCTTGTCGCCGCCATGCTTTTCCCAGAGGTCGATCAGCCCGTAGGGTGCAGGGTAATGTTGGGGCAACGCCGCCTTTGCGGCTTCGGTTCGCATCCGCGAGGCGAGAAAACGTCTCGCGGGGCCCCAATTCAGAATGGTGTTTACAAGCCCTGGCCGGGCGCGCTTGAGACGGCCGAAAACCGCGTCCTTCACCGCGTTGCGGACGTGCCGTTCCTGCGCCACTGCATCGACAAGCCCGAGCGATTTCGCTTTTCGCGCATCGATGGTCTTTCCGGTCAACATCAGCGTCATCGCCTGCATCGGATTGACGAGCTGAGTGAAGCGCGCGGTGCCGCCAAGACCAGGATGCAGGCCGAGCATCACTTCCGGAAAGCCAAAGCGCGCGCCGTCGATCGCGATCCGCGACTGGCAAGCGAGCGCGACTTCGAGCCCGCCGCCGAGGCAAAACCCATGGATCACAGCAACGCTCGGGAACCTCACAGCTTCGAGGCGGTCGATCACCGCATGCGCCCGGCCGATTGCCGTTTCGACGGGGCGCGGATCGGTCGCGCCGCGGAATTCGTTGACATCGGCACCGGCGATGAAGCCCGAGGTCTTTGCCGAGCGAATGACGAGCCCGGTCGGCCGTTCACCCTCCAGCGCGGCAAGCACCGAATCGAACTCCGCGAGGAGGTCGGCCGAAAGCGTGTTGGCGCTGGCGCCTTCGCGGTCAACCAAAAGCCAGGCGATGCCATCGGTGTCCCGCGTCAGCTTGAAATGGCGATAGGGACCGCCGGCCTGCGGCTTGGGGCCGAGCTCGAGCACGCGGTCGGCGAGCACGTCCATGATTTTGCTGTCCATGGCGTTCCCTATACCGTTTCGATCAGCATGGCGCCGCCCTGCCCGCCGCCGATACATTCGGTGGCGATGCCGCGCGTGGTGCCGAGCCGCTTCATGGCGTTGACAAGATGCAGCACGATGCGATTGCCCGACGTGCCCACGGGATGGCCGAGGCTGATGGCGCCGCCATCGACGTTGAGTTTGGCGCGGTCGATCTGCCCCGCCGCGCCGTCGAGCCCCAGAATCTCACGGCAGAATTTTTCGTCGTTCCAGGCTGCAAGGCATCCCAGCACCTGGGTGGCGAACGCCTCGTTCAATTCCCAGGTTTCGATATCTCCAAGCGATAGGTTGTTGCGCTTCAAAAGCTCGGTCGCCGACAGCACCGGCCCCAACCCCATGATCGAGGGATCGAGCGCCGACCATTGGCTGTCGACAATC
Organism: Bradyrhizobium sp.; assembly: GCA_035308285.1. Lineage (GTDB taxonomy): Bacteria > Pseudomonadota > Alphaproteobacteria > Rhizobiales > Xanthobacteraceae > Bradyrhizobium. The sequence goes on from DATGGY010000201.1 coordinate 33,621, forward strand.
ACGGTTTTCGGCGTCAATCCATGTTCTTTGATCGCCTCTTCCGAGGCCAGGATCACCCAGGACGCACCGTCGGTGATCTGCGAGGAATTGCCCGCGGTGACCTGGCCCCAGGGCCGCTCGAACACGGGCTTGAGTGCGGCCAATTTCTCCGGCGTGGAATCCGGCCGCACGCCGTCATCGTGATCGTAGAATTTGCCGTCACGGTCAAACGCGGTCTCGACCTCGCCTTTGAGGAAACCTTGCGTTTGCGCATTCGCCAGCCGCTTGTGGCTCTCGGCGGCATAAGCATCCGACTGCTCGCGCGTAATGCCGAAGAGATGGCCGACGACTTCGGCGGTTTGTCCCATATTGAGTTCGGTGATCGGATCGGTCAGGCCGCGCTCGAGTCCGATGACCGGCTTGAAATAAGCCGGTCGCGCCTTGGCCATCGCCGCCAGTTTGGCGAGCATCCCCTTGGCGCCGGCCAAGCCAGCAAACCAGCGCACCCCCTGCTGCGGCCACACCAGCGGCGCGTAGCTCAGGGCTTCCGAACCGCCCGCCAGAATCAAATCCGAAACGCCCTCGCGGATATAGCGGTATCCGGTGTCGATCGACTGCATGCCGGAGCCGCAATTGATCTGCACGGTGAAAGCCACCATCGCCTCGCCCATGCCGAGCCGAAGGGCCGCGACCCGGCCTGGGTTCATCTCGTCGGCAATGACATTGACGCAGCCGAGGATGACCTGGTCGAAGGCCGTGGGCGCAAAGGGTTGCCGGGCGAGCAGCGGCCGGCCGCATTGAACGGCAAGATCGACCGGCGTGAAGGGCCCCGGCCCGCTGCGCGCCTTGAGGAACGGCGTCCGGCTGCCGTCGACGATAAAGACCGGTCGTGCCATCAGCTTGCGGCCCTCGTCTCACCGAGCTCCTGGAAGAACTGATGCACCTCGGCCGGCTTTTTGTAGATCGGCGACAGCGTTTCCGGCGCAAAGTCATCGACCTCGATCACTCTTGCAACCGCTTCATGCGCCGCCGCAAGCCGTTCGCCTTCGGCTTGCGTGATCACGCCCCGCTTCACCGCCTCTTGCCAATCGTGAATGCGGGCAGCGTGCAGGCGCTTGGCGATCTCTTCAGTGCCGGTGACCAACAAAAATGCCTTTTCCAGCCGCGCGACGCCGCCATCGTCTTCGACATGCGCGAGATCCGGCGTCAGGCGATCGCGCGCCGCCGAGGGCTCGAGCACAAGCTGCGCGCATTCGTGCACCACGCGATCGGATGGGCCGAGCACGCGCGCGCCGAAGGGCTGGATCAGGAACGTCAAGACGAAGGCGACAAACCGATTGGGCAAATTGGCCAGAATTTCGGCGAAGCGATTCTCGATCGTGCGGAAGCCTGAAGCCATGCACCACTCCAGCGCCGCAAAGTCGCTCGCCTGGCGCCCCTCGTCCTGCCAGCGCTTGAGCGCCGCCGAGAGCAGATACAATTCGGACAGAATGTCGCCGAACCGCGCGGAGAGCATTTCCTTGCGCTTGAGCGCGCCGCCCAACGTGAGTAGCGCCATATCGGCACAGAGCGCAAAGGCCGACGAATAGCGTGAGAGCTGGCGATAGAACCTTGTTGCTTCGCCCGCATCGGGCGCAGGCGCGAACATCCCGAAAGTCCAGCTTCGGCCCCAGGCGCGGAACATCGTCGTAAAGCTGTGACCGACATGCTTCCAGAACGCCAGATCGAAATCGTCCAGTCCCTTGCCGCGGTCCTCCTCGCCCAGCGCATTCATCTCTTGCAGCAAATAAGGATGCGCCCGGATCGCGCCCTGCCCGAACACGATCAGATTGCGGGTGAGGATGTTGGCGCCCTCCACCGTGATGCCGACCGGCACCGAACGATAAAGATTGCCGAGATAATTCTGCGGGCCGTCGATCACGGCCTTGCCGCCATGGATGTCCATCGCGTCGTCGATTGCAATCCGCATCCGCTCGGTGGCCTGCAGCTTCATGATGCCGGAGATCACCGCGGGGTGATGACCCCGGTTGAGCGCGGCGCAGGTCAGCCGCCGCGCCGCGTCGAGCAGATATGCCGTTCCCGCGATGCGGGCGAGCGGCTCCTCGATGCCTTCGAATTTGCCGATGGAGATGCCGAACTGCTCGCGAATCCGCGCATAGGCGCCGGTGGTGCGCGCGGCAAAGGCCGCACCCGCCGCCGACAGCGACGGCAACGAGATGCCGCGGCCGGCGGCAAGCGCCGTCATCAGCATCTTCCAGCCCTGTCCGAGGCGCGTCTGACCGCCGATGATGTAATCCATCGGGATAAAGACGTCCTTGCCCCGGTTCGGGCCGTTCTGGAACACCTGCATCGCCGGCAAATGCCGGTGTCCGATCTCGACGCCGGGAAGATGGGTAGGGATCAGCGCCACGGTGATGCCGAGTTCGTCCTGCGATCCCACGAGATGATCCGGGTCGTAAGCCTTGAAGGCGAGCCCGAGCAGGGTGGCGACCGGGCCGAGCGTGATGTAGCGCTTGTGCCAGTTGAGCCTTAGACCCAGCACCTCGCGCCCCTCGAAATCGCCCTTGCAGATGACGCCCGAGTCGATCATCGAGGCGGCGTCCGAGCCCGCCTCCGGACTGGTCAGTCCGAAGCAGGGAATGTCGCGGCCATCGGCGAGCCGCGGCAGCCATCGCTGCTGCTGCTCCCTGGTGCCGAAGCGCATCAGGAGTTCGCCGGGCCCAAGCGAGTTCGGCACCATCACGGTGACGGCGGTGGCCAGCGAGCGCGATGAAAGCTTGCGCACCACTTCCGAATGCGCGTAGGGCGAAAAGCCGAGCCCGCCAAAATCCTTCGGGATGATCATCCCGAAGAATTTCTTCTGCTTGATGAAATCCCAAGCCTCGCCCGGCAGGTCACGCCATTCCCAATTGATCCTCCAGTCGTCAAGCATCGCGCAAAGTTCGTCGACGGGGCCGTTGAGGAATGCCTTCTCTTCCGCCGTCAGCGTCGCGGGCGCCTCGCCGAGCAATTTCGACCAGTCGGGATTGCCGGTGAAGAGGTCGGCATCCCACCAGACGTCGCCGGCCTCGAGCGCCTCGCGCTCGGTATCCGACATCGCCGGCAAGACGCCGCGCGCCCAGGAGAAGATCGGCTTGGTGATGAAATCGCGGCGGAAGCTCATGGCGGTGTCCTCCTGGTCGGCGCTGGCGGCGCGATTGAAGCAGCTACACTTACGCCAATAGACGAACACTCTAGCGCAATGCGTGAGATTCGGTTGAAACTTCGTGTTCAAAATAAAACGAAATTGATCAAGGAAATGCGTGCAGATAACCGCCGGTAACCCTGACGGTTCCGAATTGTGATCAGCAACTTAACGCAAAAGGAACGACTTAATCCGGGCGCTGCATCTCGAACATGGCGTCCTGCCTGATTTCGAAATAATCGCCCTTGCGGCCGGCGCGCACGATGGGGTGGGCGAGCGCCGTCTGATAGACGCCGTCCTTGATCAAGGCCTTGTCGATATGGACGGCGACGACTTCGCCGAGGGTGAGCCAGGCGTTGGCCTTCCTGCCGTCGGCGCCCTGTAGCTGGACGATCTGCGACAATTTGCATTCAAAAGAGACCGGGCTTTCGGCGACCCGCGGCACGTTGACGAGCTTGCAAGGTGCGGCCGTCAGGCCTGCGATCGAGAATTCATTGACCTCGTGGGCAACATGGGCGGCGGTAGCGTTCATTTGCTTGGCCAGCGCCATGGTCGCGAGATTCCAGACGAATTCGCCGGTCTCCTTGATATTGGCGACGCTGTCCTTCCAGGAGGTGGAGGAGAAGCCGATGATGGGCGGCGTGTAGCAAAAGCCGTTGAAGAAGCTGTAGGGCGCGAGATTGACATTACCGCTGGCGTCGCGCGAGGAGATCCAGCCGATCGGGCGCGGCGCGATGATGGCATTGAACGGGTCGTGCTTGAGCCCGTGGCCGTTGCGTGGCTCGTAGTAATGCAGGTCCTTCGGGCTTGATGCGTCCACGTTAGTGTCGTCCTTCGGATTTAGCCGTCATTGCGAGGAGCAAGGCGACGAAGCAATCCAGATCACCCTGGAGGCCCGATGGATTGCTTCGCTCCGCTCGCAATGACGATACAGGTTCTGTCTTTTTCAACGTTTCGCCGCATTGTCACGCGGGGCAAGTCCCACAATGACAAAATCGATCATCTGGTCGATGGACGGGCCGGGCTTGTCGATGAATTGCGCGATCATCCGCGGATGGAAGAACCGGATCATCGCGGTGCAGGTGCACAAGGCCGCCAGCGGCACGTCCGCCTTTTCGAATTCACCCGACGCCATTCCTTGCGCAATCACCGCGCCGATACTTTCGGTCACCCGCTCGATATGGGCGACGCAGACTTCCCAGCTTTCCTCCATCGCGATTTCGACCATCTCATGCAACTTGGAATCGCCGACGTAACGCTCCGAATTCATGCGATGGACGGTCTTGAGCAACTCGCGCAGGCGGGGTACCGCCGGACCCGGCGTATCGGCAATGCGCTGGGCCTCGACCTCGACCTCCCCCATCAGGCTTCGCGCGACGCCTTCGTGGATCGCCTTCTTCGAATCGAAGAAGCGGTACACATTGGCCGGGCTCATGCGCAGCAACTTGGCGATATCGCCGACGGTGGTCTTCTGGTAGCCGATCTCGCGAAACAGCCGTTCGGCAACCTCGAGAATACGTTCCCGGGTATCCGACTCGATATGTTCCGAAACCAGCGTCATGTCTGTGCGCCCAAATCAATGGCCTCAATCTTCAATTATTCCGCCGCCGCAGCAAGTGGAAATGCGGGTTGGGCGGCGTCAGGATGTTGCGGCGCAAGCTCAAGATGTTGGTTTCCACCGCTTTCTTCAAGGCTCTTGCGGAACCAAAGCGCATAGAGACCCGGCAGATACAGCAAGGTGAGGAAGGTTGCAACGAACAGGCCGCCCATGATGGTAATCGCCATTGGGCCCCAGAACGCCGATCGCGACAGCGGAATCATCGCCAGGATGGCGGCCAGCGCCGTCAGCACCACCGGACGGGCGCGCCGGACGGTGGCCTCGACGATGGCCTCCCGGCGCGTCAGGCCGTGGGCGACATCGGTCTCGATCTGGTCCACCAAAATCACCGTATTGCGCATGATCATGCCGGCGAGCGCGATCAGCCCGAGCAGCGCCACGAAACCGAACGGCTGGTTGGCGACGTTTAGCCCCAGCGACGCGCCGACGATGCCGAGCGGCGCGGTGAGGAAAACCAGCACCAGGCGCGAGAAGCTCTGCAACTGGATCATCAACAGCGTCAGCATGACGATGACCATCACCGGGAATAGCGCGAAGATCGAGGCATTGCCCTTGGCGGATTCCTCGAACGCGCCGCCGGGCTCGATCCGGTAGGCCGGCTCAAGGTGGTCGCGGATGTCCTGCAATTTCGGCCAGATTTGGTTGGTCGCGTCGGGCGCCTGCACGCCGTCGACCACGTCGCCGCGCACGGTGATCGCCATGTCGCGGTTGCGCCGCCACATGATCGGCTCCTCGTGGGCGTACTCGATCCTGGCGATCTGCTGCAGCGGCACCGCCACGCCATTGCGCGAGGTCACGGTGAGATCGCCGACATGGGCGAGGTCGAGCCGTTCGGAGGGCACCGCGCGCGCCACCACATCGACCTTCTCGATGCCGTCGCGCACGGTGGTGACCGGCGCTCCGGAGATCAGCATACTCAGCGCCTGCGAGACGTCCTGCGGCGTCAAGCCGAGCGCACGAGCACGGTCCTGATCGACCACGAGCTTCAAATAGGGCGACTGTTCGTTCCAGTCGAGCTGCGGCTCCTTGATATTCTTGTTCTCTCTGACGACGTCGCGCACCTTGTAGGCGATGTCGCGAACGACTTGCGGATCCGGGCCGATCACGCGGAACTGCACGGGGAAACCGACCGGCGGGCCGAAATTGAAGCGATCGACGCGCACGCGGGCTTCCGTCAAATCGCCGTCATCGACCGCCTTCTCGATCCGCGCCTTGATCCGCTCGCGCGCCTCGACGTTTTTGGCGACGATCACGATCTCGGCGAAGGCTTCGTTGGGCAGCTGCGGGTTGAGCCCGAGCCAGAAGCGCGGCGAGCCCTGGCCGACATAGGACGTATAGGTCGCGATGTCCTGGTCGCTCTTCAAAAGCGCCTCGGCCCTCTTCACGGACTTTTCCGTGACATTGAACGCGGTGCCCTCGGGCAGCCGCAACTGCAGGAACAATTCGGGCCGCTCGGACAGCGGGAAGAACTGCTGCTGAACGTGACCGAAAGCCAAAATCGACAGCACGAACACCCCAACCGTCGCCAGCACCACGGTGAGGCGGTGGCTGACGCACCATTGAATCATACTGCGTAGCGCACGATAGATGCGGGTCTCATAGACCGCATGCGGATCGTGGTTGTGGCTGACCGTGATGTTCGGCAACAGCTTGACGCCGATATAGGGCGTGAAAATCACCGCCACGAACCAGGACGCGACCAGCGCGATCGCCACGATCCAGAAGATGCCGCCGGCATATTCGCCGACCGCGGAATTGGCAAAGCCGATCGGTAGGAAGCCGGCCGCCGTGACCAGCGTTCCCGTCAGCATCGGGAAGGCGGTGGATTCCCAGGCAAAGGACGCCGCGCGGACGCGGTCCCAGCCCTGCTCCATCTTCACCACCATCATTTCCACCGCGATGATCGCGTCGTCGACCAAGAGGCCGAGCGCGATGATCAGGGCGCCCAGCGTGATGCGATGCAGATCGAGCGACATCGCATTCATGACGATGAACACGATCGCAAGCACCAGCGGCACCGATGCCGCCACCACGATGCCGGTGCGCCAACCCAACGCCACGAACGAGACGAACAGCACGATCGCCAGCGCCTCGATGAAGGAGTGCACGAATTCGCTGACCGCACGTTCGACGACTTCCGGCTGGTCGGCGATCCGGTCGACATTGATCCCTATCGGCACCGCCTTCATGAATTCGGCCGTGGCGTTCGCGACATCCTTGCCGAGTTCGAGAATGTTGGCGCCCTTGGCCGTGACCACGCCGATGCCGATGGCGGGCTTGCCTTCCTGGCGCACCACAAAGCTCGGCGGATCGGCGAAACCATGCGTGACGGTGGCGATATCGCCAAGACGAAACACGCGGCCGTTGCTCTCGACCGGCGTCTCAGCCACGGCCTTCGCGCCGTCGAGCGCGCCGGTGACGCGCAGCGGCACGCGCTGCGAGGAAGTTTCGACCGTGCCGGCCGGCACGACATTGTTCTGTTTGGCAAGCGAATCAAACAGCGCCTGCGGCGTGATTCCAAGGGTGGCGAGCTTGGCGTGCGAGAACTCGACGTAGATCTTCTCGTCCTGGGTGCCGTAGAGATCGACTTTCGTCACACCCGATACTTTCAGCAACCGCTGGCGCAAGCCTTCGGCGGCTTTCTTGAGCTGCGCGTAATCGGCGCCGTCGCTGGTCATCATATAGAGGATCGAATCGACGTCGGAGAATTCGTCGTTGACGACCGGGCCGAGCAGGCCTGTGGGCAACTGGCCCTGCACGTCGACCAGTTTCTTGCGCAGCAGATAAAACAGGTATGGCACGTCCTTAGGGGGTGTCGAATCGCGGAACGTGACCTGCATCGCCGTGAACGCGGGCTTCGAATAGGTCTGCACCTTTTCGAAATAAGGCAATTCCTGCAGCTTTTTCTCGATGGGATCGGCGACCTGCGTCTGCATCTCGGCAGCGGTAGCGCCCGGCCAGATGGCCGAGACGTTCACCACCTTGACCGTGAAGAAAGGATCTTCGGCGCGGCCGAGCCTCTCGTAGGAGAAGAATCCGCCCACACCCAGCGCAATGATCAGGAACAGAACAAGCGACGGATGGCTGACCGCCCAGCCCGACAGATTGAAGCGCTTCATCGTACGTCTCCCCTGCAAGAACCAACGACAAGAGCTGCCGCAGCGGCGGCATGCTCCCTCTCCCGTGGGGAGAGGGTTGGGGTAAGGGTTGGGGTGAGGGGGTAAGGTCTATCGATGGAGCGTAACCCCTCACCCGGATTTCCCGCTGCGCGCGAAATCCGACCTCTCCCCATGGGAGAGGTGAAGATGGGTTCCCGGACGCGTTTCGACTTCATCGCACTCTCCCGCTCAAAACGACAATGACGACACGACCCGAACCTTCTGGCTCGGATCGAGTTTCTGCACGCCGAGCACGACGATCTCGGCGCCCTCGTCTACGCCCCCGGTGATGACGACGCAGTTGCTCTCGTAGGATTTGACGGCAACCGGCTTTAACGCCAGCTCGCCCTTGTCATCGACCACATAGAGCGAGGGATCGCCGCCCTGGCTGTACAGCGAAGACAAGGGCAGCCGCGCCACGCGCTCGGTCTGCGGATCGGCCAGCGTCAGCGTCGCGGTCATGCCGAGCGAGACCTCTTCGCCGGCGTCCAGCAGGGAAAATTTCGCCAGATAAGTCCTGGTCGCGGGATCCGCCGATGGTGCGATCTCGCGCAGCTTCGCCGCGTATTTTCTGTTCGGCTCCGACCATAGCGTCACGCTCGCCGCGCCATCCTTGGCGCGGCCGACCAACGTCTCGGGAATCGCCACGACAGCTTCCTTCTCCGCAAAACGCGCGACGCGAATCGCAGTCTGCCCGGAAGCCACGACTTGCCCGGGATCGACCAGGGTCGCGGTGACCACGCCGCGGCTGTCGGCCAGAAGCGTCGCGTAGGAAAGGGAGTTCCTGGTGAGCTCGACCGAGCGTTCGGCGCGATTGAGCCGCGCGCGCGCCTCGTCCGCGGCGGCCTTGGCCTGATCCAGTTGGGCGTCGGTGGCCCAGCCCTTGGCGCGAAGGTCCTTGGCGCGCTGCTCGGCTGCACCCGCCTGCGCCAGCACGCCGGTGGCGGCGCTGAATTCGGCTTCGGCCTGCTCGGCCTGCAATTTCAGATCGACCTCGTCGAGCGTTGCCAGCGGCTGGCCGACGTCGACGGTCTGGCCAACCTCGACCAAGCGGCGGGCGACCTTGCCGGGCACCCGGAAACCCATGTCGGTTTCGATTCGGGGCTTGATGGTGCCGACAAAACTGCGCTCGGGGGATTCCTGTTCATAATGGACGGTAGCGATCAGAACAGGCCGTTGTGGCGCTGGTTTCTGAGCAACCGCATCGTTACAGCCAGCCAGGGCAATCGCCATCGTAGCCAGCATCATGCCAGCTAAGAGCCTGGAATAGCTTGAAAAAACCGAACGGACGAACATCGGGACTCTCCTTTGGCTTCAGCCTTGGGAGAAATGTTGATTATTGAATGATGAATGTCAATATTCGTCAGTAATCAGAATTTCGTGAGCGTTAAGTGATTGACGGGGGCGTTGCGGACCGCCCGACCCCGGGGTGCCGCAGCGGACAACTCACTCCGCGAGCTGAAATCGTTCGAAACGGTGCAGCTCTTCCTCGATCCGGCGCTTTAAGTCCTTGCGCGCGCCTTTTGGCGCGCCAGCGCCGACCCAGCTCCATTTTTGCAGCAGGAGCTTTTTGTTCTGGCGGTCGGTCTTGAGATCGAGCGCGGCGACGATGTCGTCGCCGACCAGAACCGGCAGCGCGAAATAGCCGAAGCGGCGCTTTTCTTTCGGCACATAGGCCTCGAAGCGATGTTCGTAGCCGAAGATCAGATGCGTCCGCTTGCGCTGGATGATGAGGGGATCAAACGGCGAAAGGATGTGCACGAGACCGGCGGCCGCCTCACCCGCCGTCTCCAGCGTGTCGCACAGCGCCCAGTGCTCCTGTTTGCCTGCGCCTTCGAACGCGACCGGCACCAGTTCCTTGCAACGGACTCGGGTCTCGATCAGGCGCCGGACCGCAGGCTTGTTCGGCGCGTCGAGATGGCAGATCGAATCGAGACTGACGATGCCTTGCGCGCGCAACGCGCGGTCGAGCAGGTATTGAGTGATCTCGCGCGCGGAGGCCGGCTTTGGCGGCCTGACCCAACCGAAATGCCGCTCCATCAGCTCATAGGTCTTGAGCATGCCGTTGCGCTCGCTGATGGTGACCCGGCCTTCGTAGAACGCCAATTGCAATGCCCGCTTCGACGGCTTGCGGCTGGCCCAGGCGTGTACCTTCTCCACCAGCACGTCATCGTCGATATCGCGGATGGTCAGCGCGCCATCCCTCTTGAGAAGCCGCATCACCTTGCGCAAGCTGGCCGGTGTGACCTCCCTAAACCATTGGTGGCCCTCGCGCCGGTGGAGCTTCATCGCCGGCATGAAAAACCGGAAATCCTTGGCCGGCACATAAGACAGCGCATGGGTCCAGTATTCGAACACGCTCTTGTCGACGCTCTGGGCCTGATGCAGATCCGCGCGCCGATAGGCGGGAATGCGGTTCCAGAGAATGTGATGGTGGCAGCGCTCGATCACATGGATGGTATCGATCTGCACATAGCCGAGATGTTCGACGGCCAACGCCGTCGCCCGCGGCCCGTCACCGAACGGCGCTTCGGTGTCGAGCCGCTGGGCGCGCAGCCAGATATGCCTGGCTGCGGCCTTGGTCAGCGAAACGGGTTCTCCGGCGCGGGACATCGCGCGGCAATCTAGCCGGATTCGCGATTTCGAAAGAGACGGATTTCCCGCGCGGGGTTCAGAGGCGGACGACGATCTTGCCGCCTGCTTCGTTCGATTCCAGCAAGCGATGCGCCTTTTGAACATCCTCGAAGCGGAACACCTTTGCCGGTTTGGCCTTGTAGACGCCACTGGCCACCCGATCGACGATGGTCTGGAACGGAATGTCCGACAGCGGGCATTCGGGCGTTCCAAACGACCAGCTGACGAACGATGAGAAATGCACGCCGGCGTGCGGCATCTGGAACAGCGGGTTGAAATTGCCGACGGACTCGACGTGATCGAGCAGCCCAACCACGCAGACCCGGCCTCCCCGCCGCGCCATCGCAAGCGAGTCGAGCACAGTGCTGTTGCCGATGACGTCAAGCACGGCATCGACGCCCTTCGGGTAGATTTCGCGGATTTGCTTCGAGAGCTCGGTCGACTCCCGAAGAACTTGCTTGGCTCCCAGCGCTTCCAGCGCCTCTGACCGGCCGTTGGTATTGCGCGTGGTGGCGATGACGCGCACACCCATTTCCGACGCGATATTGATCGCGGCCTGCCCCAGAGACGACGTAGCGCCGCGGACGACCAGCGTCTGACCGGACGAGATCGCGAGATTGCCGCAAAGGGCGCTCCACGCAGTGGCATAGGATTCGGGAATCGCGGCAAGGTCTTCCCATGGAAGATTCGACAACAGCGGGACCACATTGGTCGCGGCGATGCGCGTCATCTCGGCATAGCTGCCGTTCATGAGCCTCCCCATTCCGCCCATCAAGGCGGTGACCTTTTGCCCCGGGGTGAACCTCCCGTCGGGGTCGTGTTTCACCACGCCGACGCATTCGATGCCGGTGATTTCGGCGACGTCGCCCCAGGCGCCGGACCGCATATAGGTCTCGGCGCGGTTGAGACCGAACGCCTTCACCTCGACGATGACCTGACCCGGCTTGGACTCCGGCTCTGGCCGCTCTTCGAGCGCCAACGCTTCCGGTCCCCCGTATTCCTTGATGACAATGGCACGCATGGCTCTTGCTCCGTTGGTTGGTTGAACGGGAACAAACTTGCCGGATTGCATTATTTGAAAAAAGAATATAATGCCTATAATCTATATAGGATTATTCAATAATGTTTGACAGGGTCACGCTCCACCAGCTCGTCTGCTTCGAAGCCGTCGTCAGCGAAGGAAGCTTCCAGGCGGCGGCCGAAAAGCTGCTGCGGTCGCAACCGAGCGTTTCGTCGTCGGTCAAGAATCTGGAAAGCCAATTGCAGCTCAGCTTGCTGGACCGCAGCGGCTATCGGGTCACGCTGACCGAAGCGGGGCGCTCCTTTTACGAACGCACGCGGGTGTTCCTGCAGGACGCGAAACGGCTGCGCGATCACGCGACCCAACTGGCGATGGGCGAGGAAGGCGAACTCAGGGTCGTGATCGGCGACCTTAGCCCCCTCCCCGAAACGCTGGGGCTATTGCGCAGTTTTTTCGATCGCAGTCCGGGAACCCGGCTGCACCTTTATTTCGAAGCAATATCAGGACCATGGGAACGCCTGTTCAACGACGAGGCGGACCTCATCTTCCACCACATCGACAAGAGCGATCCCCGGCTCGAATTCGTCGATCTGCTCGCAGTAGAAATTGTGCCGGTGGTTGCGCCGAATTTCCTTCGCTTCCCCGTTTCCCGGTCGATTACGCCGGAACAGATGCGCGACTACGTGCAGTGCGTGATCCGCGACACCGCCCGCAATTCGCCGCCGGCGGACTATTTTCTGGTGGAGGGTGCGCGAAGCTGGACCGTCAGCGATCAGCTCATGAAGAAGGAACTCATCCTTCAGGGCATGGGCTGGGGCCACATGCCGCGCTATTTGATCGAGGCAAATCTGCGCGAGGCAAGCCTGATTGCGATCACCGGCCAATATTTCAAGGGGGGACGAAACGAACTGGTCGCAGCGCGGCGGCGCGACGCGCCCCACGGCCCGGTTGCCAATCGGCTATGGCAATTCATCGCCGACCAGGCGGCCAGGATTGTTCCGGCGGTCAATTAGGGCCGTCTCGCCCCGACAACTTTGCCCGATCGGTGATGCTTCCGGTCGCGATCTCCGCCTCGCATGCCGCCTTGCCGCGCTCCGGCGCCTTGCACCTGTAAACGCTGCCGGTGAGGCGGTCGATCAGCCACACATTGTCTTCGGTGGGGCTCTCCATCCCGACAAATCGCGTTCCGACCGCCGTAATCAGCGTGGACAGCAAAATAGCAGCCGCGATGAAGGCCGCGCCGATCAATACGGATCCCGACGTCTCCAAGCGCGCCGGCACGATCGGACGTTGCCCCTGATACTCGTTGCGTCTTTTTGGTGTCTGAAACGGGGCCAGGTTGTCACGCTCACTCTACGATTCATGCCTACCCGACTTTTCTAGGGACGCATCTGGCCAAATTTTTGTCCGCACATCGGCGGCGCGACGGCTTTGGGAAAAGCGCCGTCAAAGCTCTGCGTGCCGGGATCAATGTGACCTGAATCACATCTGTCGAATTGAACCCGTCATATCGTCGGAGCATCCAAGTGCCATCGGACAAAACCAGCGAGGATCAGGACCATGACCAGCCTTCTCAGACTTTCCGGTTTAACGGCAATAACGCTCGGCGCCGCGCTGTCGATGACGGCCGGCCTTGCCATCGCGGGTGACAATGTCTCCGCGGATCAAATCATCAATGCCTTGCAGCCGAAGCCGCTGACGCGCGGGCTGTCGAGCGGGCCGCAGGCCGATCCTTCGGTCAAGGCCAAGGAGATCAACTTCGTCGCCACCTTGCGCAACAGGAAGACCCGCTCGCTTTCGCTCGGCGAGCGCGAAGAGATCGCGGAAATCGCGGCCACCAAGCCGAAGATCGATCTCAATATTCAGTTCGATTACGATTCGGCCGAGATCAGCAAGGCTTCTTTGTCGTCCGTTCAGGAGCTCGGTAGGGCGCTCTCCAACGCGAGCCTCAAGGGTTCGACCTTCGTGGTCGCCGGCCATACCGACGCGATCGGCGGCGAGGCCTACAATCAAGACCTCTCCGAGCGTCGCGCCGATACGATCAAGCGCTACCTGACCGACAAATACGGCATCAACGGCAGCGATCTCGTCACCGTCGGCTACGGCAAGACCAAGCCGATCGACCCGAACGCGCCGATGGACCCGCTCAATCGCCGCGTCCAGGTCGTCAATCTCGACACCAAAACCGCATCGAAGTGAGTGCGACAACCACATGACTGCCCGCCACGCTTCCGGCAGGCAGTTCGGGACGGCTGCCGAGACTTAAATCCAGTTCTGGAAAATCATCAGCCGCCTGAACGTCTCCATCGACGTTGCCACGAACGCGGCGGATTCTGGAATTCTTGCAGGACTGAATTTGAGCCATGCTTCGTCGTGGCCGGGCTTCGTCCTGGCCATCTACGTCTTAGCAGGCGCCGAGAAAGACGTGGATGCCCGCGACAAGCGCGGGCATGACGCGAAGTCCACAAACGTATCGCTACGTCGCGATCGGCGTCGGCATGGTCAGAAACGCGTTGGTCACATGCCAGAACAATTGCCGGTTGGTGGCCAGCGCGACCGAATGGGCGGTGCCCGGAAGAATAATGAACTGCCGGTCGCCATTGGGAAGCTGATTATAGAATTCCTCGAGATCGGCAACGGTAGCGATGCCGTCATATTCGCCGCGCACCAGAAGCACCGGCGACAACACCTTTTTGGGATCGACGACCGGCAAATTGGCCACCATGTCGAGATAGGTTCCGGTCGGAATCTGGTCGCCGAATTGCATTTCGACATCCGCCAGCACTTCGACGGCGGCCTGATCGCTGGTGCCCGGCTTGTCGCGGGTGGCGATCGAGCGGATCATGTCGCGGTCACGTTTGCGCATATTGTGGGTGCGGTAATAATCGACCTGCTCGGCGCGCTTCTTCAGGGTCGGCGAGCCCTCGCCCTTGTAGGTGAAGGCGGCGAGCACCAGCCGATCGGCGCGTTCGGGCGCCACCATCGCATAGGCGCCGGCGCGCAGCGCGCCGGAGGACTCGCCGAGGAAATGATATTTCTGCCGGCCGGTCTCACGCGCGACGACTTCAACCGCCGCCTTGAGGTCTTCAACGCCGCTGGCGATGTCGGAATTGCCGGAGGTGCGCCCGGACTTGCCGTAATTCTCGTGATCCATGGTCCAGCAATCGAAGCCGTAACGGGCGAACGCGTTCATGACGGAATATTCGCCCTTGCCCGGAACATTGAGATCGAACACCCGCGAGGTGACCGACGAACCATGGACGAAGAACAAAACCGGCCGCGACGCCTCGCCGACCTTGGGCGCGCCGATCCGCTTGCGGAACATCCACAGGGGCACGTCGCCCTTCTTGGCCCAATATTCGCCGCTCCAGATCTCGCCGCCTTCGGTGGTAGCGGCGGCGTTTTGTGCAGGAAGTGCCGCTGAGATGCCTCCGGCAACGAGGCCCAATCCCGCGCCCTTGATGACGGTGCGGCGTTCCAGCGATTGATTGAATTGCGTCACGATTCCTCTCCGATCTTGATCTTGCGGATTTTCTTGCGGCACTGCAGCGCTACGACCGATTTGAAGTCGAAAGACCCTACGAGTCCCGACATCGTCTCAATGTACCAGACCGCGCATTGAGCCGGAAGCCACCCCGCACCGCAGGGCGGGGGTGCTGAATCGCATGTGAGGGGATGATGACGTCCGCGATTTTACGTGGACTGCGCCGGGTCGCGATGCACGGGATCAACCCACAGCACCGTCTCGGGCTTCTCGACCGGCTCGATGTCCAGATTGATCGCCACCGCCTGGCCGTCGCTGCGCACCAGCACGCATTCCAGAACCTCATCGCGGCTGGCGTTGATTTCCTGATGCGGCACGTAGGGCGGCACGAAAATGAAATCGCCGGGATTCGCCTCCGCGGTGAATTGCAGATGCTCGCCCCAGCGCATCCGTGCCCTGCCCTTGACGACGTAGATGATGCTCTCAAGGTGACCATGGTGGTGCGCACCGGTCTTGGCGTCAGGCTTGATGGTCACCGTGCCGGCCCACAATTTCTGGGCGCCGACGCGCGCGAAATTGATCGCGGCCTTGCGGTCCATGCCGGGAGTGGAGGGAACGTTGGGATCGAGCTGATGGCCGGGAATCACCCGAACGCCGTCATGCTTCCACCGCTCCGCGCTGTCGTGGCCATGCGAATGATCAGAATAAGTGCGATCGTGAGATTGTGTCATGACGCTGCTTTCCCGTGAATGCGCGAACGCTACAGAAAACCGCGATCAGAAACCAAACAATAAGGGAACATCGGTCGAAAGGCCAGCCGAATCCAAGCCGAAAAAAGACGGTTCCATGGACCGGTCTTTCTTCTTGCGTAGATCAGCCCTTCACCTCGAGCAATTCGACCTCGAAGAGCAGCGTCGCGTTCGGAGGGATCACGCCGCCGGCGCCGCGAGCGCCGTAACCCAGCGCCGGCGGAATGATCAGCGTGCGCTTGCCGCCGACTTTCATCGAGGCGACGCCCTCATCCCAACCCGCAATCACCTTACGTTGTCCGATCGGAAATTCGAGCGGCTCGTTGCGGTCGACAGAGCTGTCGAACTTCTTGCCCTTTTGGCCGTTTTCGTAGAGCCAGCCGGTGTAGTGCATCACGCAAATCTGGCCGGGCTTCGGCGTCGCCCCGGTGCCGACCTTGCTGTCGGTAATCTGTAACCCGGAAGCTGTGGTCATGGTTTTTCCTGCGGTTTGCGCCGCCGCCATGGTTGGTGCGGTGAGGAGAAAGGCGCCAATCATGGCGAGGAGAAAGGCAGACGAGAGAATTCGAAGATGCGAGGGCGGCATGTTTGGCTTCCTGCGTTTAGGGAAGAGGGGGGCAGATCGTTGGTTCAATATCCGAGCGCGCAACCGTCCTTGCGGGGATCGGAGCCGCCGGTCAGCGTGCCCTTCTCCCAGTCGATCCAGATCGCTTGACCGCCGCCAAGCGGCGGGATGACCTTGGTGGTCTGATGCCCAAGCTTCCTCAGGCCCTCGACGATATCGGCCGGCACGCCATCCTCGAGCTGAAAGACATTTTCATAGTGCAGGCCGCGCGGCATGTCGATCGCCTCCTGCAGGTCACAGCCGTAGTCGAGGATGTTGGTCAGTACATGCACCTGCCCGACCGGCTGATATTGCCCGCCCATCACGCCATATGGCATCACCGCGCGGCCGTTCCTGGTCGCCAGGCCCGGAATGATGGTGTGCAGCGGCCGCTTGCCCGGCGCGATGCAGTTCGGGTGGCCCGGCTGAACGCGGAAACCGGCACCGCGATTTTGCAGCAGAATACCGGTCTTGTTCGAGACGATCGCCGAACCGAACGAGTGCGCGATCGAATTGATGAAGGAGCAAGCGTTGCGATCCTTGTCCACCACCGTGATGTAGATCGTCGACGGATTCATCGGCGGCGAGACCTTCGGCAAGTCGAGCATCCGGTCCATGCGAATCTTGCCGGCCCATTCGTCGGCAAATTGCTTGGCCAGGATTCTCGCGACATCGACCTTGACGTGGGCGGGATCGCCTATGTTCTGTTCCCGCATCATGTAGGCGACGCGCGCGGCCTCGGCTTCGAGATGAAATCGCTCAACGCTCATCGGCGCGAACTTCGTCAGATCGAAATGCGAAAGGATGTTGAGTATCGCCAGCATGGTGATACCCGGACCGTTCGGCGGGCACTGCCAGACGTCGAGGCCCTTGTACATGGTGCCGATCGGCACCGTCGTTTCCGTCGTATGCGCCGCGAAGTCGTCGGTCGTATGCAAGCCGCCGATCCCGCGCAAGGTCTCCACGATATCCTCGGCGATAGCGCCCTTGTAGAAGGCATCGCGGCCGCCCTTGGCGATGGCCCGCAAGGTCTGACCGAGTTCCACCTGCCGGATGACGTCGCCGGCCACGGCCGGCTTGCCGTGCGGCAGCAGATAGCGCTCCGTGTTGGTGCCCTTCTTCAGTTTTTCAAAACCGTTCTTCCAGTCAAATGCAGTTCGGGGCGTTACGACGTAGCCCTCCTCCGCGGCCTTGATCGCCGGTTGCAGCACGGTATCGAGCCCGAGCTTGCCGTGATCGCGCAGGATCGTCGCCCATGCATCGACCGCACCGGGAATGCTGACGGCGTGCGCCGAGGTCAGCGGGATCGCCTGCATCTTGCGCTCGACGTACCATTCCGCCTTCGCCGCCATCGGCGCGCGGCCCGAGCCGTTATAGGCAACGATCTTGCCTTCGCCCTTTGGCTGAATCAGCGCGAAGCAATCGCCGCCGATTCCGGTGGATTGCGGCTCGATCACCGCGAGCAGCGCACTTGCCGCTACTGCCGCATCCGCGGCGGTGCCGCCGGAACGCAGCACCTCAATCGCCGTCAAGGCCGCCAGCGGGTGCGAAGTCGCCACCATCGCATTCTGGGAGTGGACCGTCGACCGGCCGGCGAGATGGAAATTCCTCATGCCAAATTGCTCACTTTGTCGCTTTTTTTCCGAGTTTTCCTCACCCGGCGGGCGGCGCGGGTTTGCCGGGGGTTATTGGCACATTCGTCCGGTACTGGGCAATGCTTGGGATGCATATCGCATGCACATCTTCATCCTTAACGCGAAGCTTTGAGGGCCGCGTGCCGAGGGATCGACCTACGTCAATTGAGCCGGCGCCAACCGCGGCCGGGATGAGCCTTTTCCCTCCGCCGTCCCCCTGTTAAACCACCGCCATGCCGTATGAGGTCGCCGCCTTCTATCAATTTGCCGCCCTGCCGGACTTCCGCGATCTGCGGGAACCGCTGCGGGCGCTTTGTGCCGGCCTCGCGCTGAAGGGCAGCGTGTTACTGGCCCGCGAAGGCATCAACGGGACGCTAGCCGGCAGCGCTGCTTCTATCGGCGAGTTTGTCAATGGGTTGCGCCAGGGTGAGTTGTTCGGCGGACGGCTCGACAATCTCGAGCTGAAATTCTCAAGCGCATCAGCAATGCCGTTCCAGCGCCTGAAGATCCGGCTGAAGAAGGAGATCGTCACCCTCGGCGATGCGCAGGCCGATCCGACGCGGCAGGTCGGCATCTATGTCGACGCCGCCGACTGGAACGACTTGATCGCAGCGCCCGATACGCTTCTGATCGACACCCGCAATGGCTTTGAGGTGGCGATGGGGACCTTCGAAGGCGCTGTCGATCCCGGCATCAAGAGCTTCGGTCAATTCAAGGATTTCGCCGCGCGCCATCTCGATCCGGCAAAGCATCGCAAAATTGCGATGTTCTGCACCGGCGGCATCCGCTGCGAAAAGGCATCCAGCTATCTTCTCTCGCGCGGCTTTGCCGAAGTCTATCACCTGAAGGGCGGCATTCTGAAATATCTGGAAGGCGTTCCGGAGGCGGAAAGCCGCTGGCGCGGGGAATGTTTTGTCTTTGACGAGCGCGTCGCCCTTGGCCATGGATTGCGGGAGCGCCGAATGAGACATCCCAATGAGTGAGATCAAGAGGCTCGGCGATCGCATCGACACGCTCGAGGCAAGGCTCGCGTTTCAGGACGAAACCATCGAGACGCTGAACAAGACCATCACCGAGCAATGGCTCAAGATCGACGCGCTCACGCGTCAGCTCGCCCTTCTGAACGAGCGCCTGCAGGAGACCGAGACGCAAATGCCGGGTGCCGCGAACGAGCCGCCGCCGCACTATTGAATTCGCGACTTGGCCGAATCCGCCTCAGCAGTGTATCAGGATCAGCACGTTTCTTTCGTCATCCATCGGACCCAACATTTGGCCCAGATTCGCAACGTTAAACCCTTCCTCGAAGTGCTGTCCGGCCGAAGACAGCCGACGCCGCCGATCTGGATGATGCGGCAGGCGGGTCGCTATTTGCCGGAATATCGGGAGTTGCGAGCCAAGGCCGGCAGCTTCCTCGATCTTTGCTTCACGCCCGAATACGCCGCCGAAGTCACCTTGCAGCCGATCCGCCGCTTCGGCTTCGATGCCGCGATCATCTTCTCCGACATTCTCGTTATTCCCCACGCGCTCGGCCGCTCCGTCAGGTTCGAAGCCGGCGAAGGCCCGCGGCTCGATCCGCTGGATACGCCTGAGCAGGTCGAAACGCTGGCGCGGCGCGCCGACTTCGCAAAGCTCGAGCCGGTGTTCGAGGCGCTGCGGCGCGTTCGCCGCGAGCTCGATCCAAAAACCGCGCTGATCGGTTTCTGCGGCGCGCCGTGGACGGTCGCGACCTACATGGTGGCAGGACAAGGCACGCCGGATCAGGCACCGGCGCGAATGATGGCCTATCGCCATCCCGACGCATTCGCCGACATCATCGACGTGCTGGTGGAGAATTCGATCCAGTATCTGCTGGGCCAGCTTGCGGCAGGCGCCGACGCGTTGCAGATTTTCGACACTTGGGCCGGCGTATTGCCGCCGCGCGAATTCGCGCGCTGGTCGAGCGAGCCGACAAAGCGGATCGTCCAGGGCGTCCGCGCCAAGGCGCCCGATGCGAAGATCATCGGCTTTCCCCGCGGCGCGGGCGCGCTGCTGCCGGGATATGTGGATGCCACGAGCATCGATGCCGTCAGCATCGACTGGACGGCCGAGCCGTCATTGATCCGCGAACGGGTGCAAAACCGCGTCGCCGTTCAAGGCAATCTCGATCCGCTGGTGTTGATCGCGGGCGGCGCAGCGCTCGATCGCGCGGTCGACGACGTGCTTTCAAATTACGGCGCCGGCCGGCTGATCTTCAACCTCGGCCACGGCATTTTGCCGGAAACCCCGATTGCCCATGTCGAGCAGATGATCAAGCGCGTGCGGGCGTATAAAGGATAGAATCTACCCCGGCCGGCTGCGCTCGATGAGTTCGGCCGCGCCCTTCGCCAACAGTTCGAGCCCGACCGCGCGGCCGAGTTCGCGCGGGCGCTCGGCTGGCCCGGAGCGCGAGGTTTCAATGAAGCGGCGGCCCGCTTCGTCCAGCACCGAAGCGGTCAGCGACATTTGCGCGCCGTCGATTGAGGAAAATCCCGCGATCGGAGAATTGCAATGGCCGTTGAGCACCCACAGCACCTCGCGCTCGGCATCCGCGCAGCGGTGCGCGGCGAGGTCGTCGATCGCGGCCAGAACGCCGCGCGTCTGCCAATCGTTGACCGCGCATTCCACCGCGACGATCCCCTGCCCGACCGCCGGCAGCATCTCCTTTATCGAAAATTCATAGGCGATGCGGTTCGCGAGGCCTACGCGCTCCAGTCCCGAGCGCGCCATGATCAGCGCGTCCGCAGGACCCGCCTCCCCGCCATCGGGAAGCCGCTGCTTCTCCAGATGGTCGAGCTTGCGCACGCGCGTGTCGGCCGCGCCGCGATAGTGAATCACCTCGACATGCGGAAACAACCGGCGCGCATAGGCCGCGCGCCGCACCGCATTGGTGCCGATCTTGAAACCCTTGCCGCGCGAACGCTTGAATTCCTCGAGCGAAAGTCCCGGCCGCAGCACCAGGACGTCGCTTGCGGAATCGCGCGCGAGCGTGGCGCCTATCACCAGCCCCGGGGTGTCCTCGTTGCCCGGCATATCCTTGAGCGAATGCATCGCCGCGTGCAATTGCCCTGAGCGAACGGCATCGCGGATTTCGGCTACGAAAGCGCCGCCCTTGCCACCGTGCTTCAGAAGCTTGCCGGTCTGGTCGGTATCGCCCGTGGTCTCGAACTTGACGATTTCGACATCGATATTGGGTACGGCCGCGGCAAGCCGCCGGGCGATTTCCCCGGTCTGGGCCAGCGCCATGGCGCTCTTGCGCGTGCCGATCCGCATTCGAACTGCCACCCGTCAGGCTCCAAATCGATGCCGTGGGCTGAGAAGATAGAACGCGCCGACGCCGAATGCAAAATGCAAGTCCCGCACCTCGCGCTAGCGCGCATCCTGCAGGATCATGTCGGAGGCTTTCTCCGCGATCATGATGACCACCGCGTTGGTATTGCCCGACACCAGGTCCGGCATGACCGAGGCGTCGACCACGCGCAGGCCCTCTACCCCACGAACGCGAAGCCGCTGGTCGACGACGGCGAGCGGATCATTTCCCATCCGGCACGTCGAGGTGGGGTGATAAATGGTGCTGCCCCGCGCGCGGCAAAAGCTCAACAGCGCCTCGTCACTTGCGACCTTGTTCCCGGGATCGACTTCTTCGACAACGTAGGGCTGAAGCGCGGGCGCCTTCAGGATCTTCCGCAACATCTTCAAGCCTTCGACATTGGTGGAGCGGTCGACTTCCGTCGAGAGGTAGTTGATCCGTATTTCCGGAGGGGCGGCCGGGTCCGCACTACGGATGCGAAGCGAGCCGCGACTCTCGGGCCGCAACTGACAGACCGAGGCGGTGAAGCCGGAAAACGAGTGCAGCTTCTCTCCCATCTTGTCGGTGGAAAATGGCAGGAAATGAATCTGGATATCCGGGCTCGCCAAGCGAGGGTTGGTCTTGGCGAATGCCCCCGACGTGCCCGCCGCGATCGTCAGCGGGCCGGTCCGGAACGCCGCATATTGCAGGGCGGTCAGGACTTTTCGGACGGGGTTGTTGACGATGTCGTTGAGCGTGATCGGCTTGGCGCAGCGCATGACCACCCTGACCTGCATGTGATCCTGCAGATCGTGACCTACGCCCGGCGCATCCAGTACGGCCTCGATGCCGTGTTGGCGCAGCAATTCCGCCGGGCCGACGCCGGAGAGTTGCAGCAATTGCGGGGAATTGAACGCGCCGCCGCAGATCAGGATTTCCTTGCGCGCCCGCGCGGTCTTCAGAAGCCCCGCCTGGCGGTATTGGACCGCCTCCGCACGCCGCCCGGCGAACACGACAGTTTGCGCGAGCGCCGAGGTCTCGACACGCAGATTGCCACGGCCCTTCGCGGGGCGAAGATAGGCCACCGCTGTGCTCGCGCGCCTTCCGCGCCGCGTCGTGGTCTGAAAGAATCCGGCGCCTTCCTGCGACGCGCCGTTGAAATCGCGATTGACCGGTAGGCCAACCTCGGCCGCTGCCGAAATAAAGGCTGACGAAAGCGGATCGGGCTGCTCCCAGTCGGAAACCGGCAGCGGACCGCCGGCGCCATGAAAATCATCCGCGCCGCGTTGCTGGTTCTCGGCCTTCTTGAAATAGGGCAGCACGTCGTCAAAGCCCCAGCCCTGGTTGCCGTACTGGCGCCAGCGATCATAGTCCGCATGCTGGCCGCGAACATAAAGCAGGCCGTTGATCGAACTCGAGCCGCCCAAGACCTTGCCGCGCGGCTGAAACACGCTGCGACCGTCCAGTCCCGGCTCGGGCTCGGTCTGGTACATCCAGTTGACGCTCTTTTCCTTGAACAGCCGGCCATAGCCGAGCGGCACGTGAATCCAGAGGTTGGTATCGCGGGGGCCTGCTTCGAGCAACAGCACGGAATTCTTTCCATCCGCGCTCAGCCGATTGGCGAGCACGCATCCGGCCGAACCCGCGCCGACGATGACGTAGTCGAATTCACTGTCCATTTTCTTGTTGCTTTATGCCCTGGGGTTGGAGCGCCCCGCGGCTGGCGCGGCGCTCCCTCACGCGCTTGCAGTGCGCGGCGCCAACTGCCGCGCGGCGACGCGGCGGATCAAATCGGCGGTCGCATCGGGCGCGGTCACCGGCAGCATGTGACCGTGCTGATCCAGCAGCACCAGATCAAGCGCGGGGCATTGCTGTTTCATTGCCTCGCCCTGCCTGCGGTAGTCGAGAATTCGGTCACCCTTGGCAAACAGCATGCCGAGCGGGATGGTCAGCCCGCCATAACGTTTCATCAGACCAGGCATATCTTCATTGGCTGCGTTGAGGTCGGAGGAGGTGTTGTAGAAACTTTTCGGCCGCAGGCTGAGCAGCCCGGCGCCACGTATCGGGAAGTCGGCCGGCACCGCGTCCGGCCCGAACACGATCTTCAACAGTTCCGGCGCATTGCGGATCGACAACGGAACGGCGAGCGTCCAGGCGATGATCTTGCGCACCAAGGGCGAACTGACGACCAGACCCTTGAATGCTTCCGGCACGTCGTCCTGGGTTTGCGTAAATGGCGCGATCAACGCCAAAGCACCGGCACAATCGGGATGATCGAGCGCGATCGCAAGCGATAAGCCGCCGCCCAGCGAATGTCCGACCAATAGCGGCCGCTTCAACCCCAAGGCGCGAATGAACTTTGCCAATGTACCCGCCTGCGCAACGAGATTCGCCGGCGCATCGTCCGGGCGCACCGAATAGCCGGCGCCGGGCCGGTCGACCGCGATGACCCGAAACTCGCCCGACAGCTTTTCCACCAGCGCGTAGGTGAAGTTCCATAGCGTGCCGCCGAGGCCGTGGATCATCACGACGGCCGGACCGGTACCTCCGGTGTCGACGTAGTGCAGCCGCTGGCCATCGATATCGATGAAAGACCCGCGCGGCGGCACCGCCGCCTCGACCTTTCGCGCGGTGTTGGCGGCGAAAACGACCAGACCCACAACGATCAGGGCAACGATCAGAACCAGCGTCAGCAGAATACTCATGTGCGGCCTACCAATGACAATTCGGAATACCCTATCAGTACGACACCCGCGCAGGCCGCTCCAGCGCCAAGATCGGCTACGCTCGCGCAATGATGCCGCGCTGCGGAATATTTTGGACGGACTGGACGCCTGTTCGGGCGACGGTGAGTGTTCGGCAGCAGCCTGTTGACCAACGAGCCGTCTGATCGAGGTGTTAATCAAGACGGCTCGACGTTATTCGCTGGATTTCAGCAGACCGGAAGAAGCCGCCCGCCTACTTGATTTCGACCTCGCCAACCTGATTCACCAGGCTGTTGGCCATGACGGGGTTGCCGTCGGCCGCGATACTCATATTGCGCACGATGTCACCGCCGCCGGGAATGGCCCAGGTCTGAAATTTCTCGGTAGCCGGATCGAAACGCACGACGGTGTTCGGCTTGGCATTGGATTCGCTGTACCACACCGCGCCCTTGGTGAAGACCATGCCATAAGGTTCGGACTTGGGTCCGCTCGGCGATGGCCATTCCTTGACCGCGCCCGTTCCAAGATCGAGCTTGCCGATATATCCGCGCGCAAAATCGGCATACCAGATCGTGCCGTCGGGGCCGACCGCCAGGCGCCGCGGCCGCGCAGCCGCATCGGGCAGCGTGTACTCCTTGATCGCGAGCGACTGCGTATCGATGGTGGCGATCTTGTTGGTGCCGAATTCGACAAACACCGGCGCACCTTGCGCGTTGATCTGGATTCCGTAGGGCCGCGATTTCGGCGTCGGCGAGGTAATCAGCTTGATCGCGCCGGTCGTGGGATCAAGGCGGCCGACAAAGTTGCCCTGCTGCACCGTGAACCAGAGGATCCCGCTCTGATCGAAGGTCAGACTATGCGGATCCTTCGCTTTTGGATCCGGCAGCGGGTATTCCGTCACGACGCCGGTATTGGGGTCGAGCTTGCCGATCAGGCCTGTGAGATTTCCGGTGAACCAGATGTTGCCGGCCTTGTCGTCGACCAGCCCGTGCGGCCCGGTAAACGCCGACTTGAGGGTATATTCCCTGATCGCACCGGTTTTGGGATCGACCCGGCCGAGCTTGTTTGCGAGTTGAGCGGCCCACCAGATCGAACCGTCGCGGGCACCCAGCGGATCATGCGGCCGCGAACCCTGGGTCGGCACGTCCCACATCTTGATCTCAACCTTCGCAGGGCCATCGATGAGCACCGCCTCCGGGCGCTTGCGCTCGGGAAAATTCTTCATCAGGTAATCGGTCATCGCCCCCCACTCATCGGCGGGCACCGGCGTATTCATGTTTTGCATCATGCGCACGACCGTCAACCAGCCGTCGGGGGTGTAGCCGCCGCGAACCCGGTTGATGTCGTGACAGCCGTTACAGGTGTCGACAAACCTTTGCTTGCTCGATCCGTCCGGCCATTCCTTTGCAGTGTATTGCGCGCGCGCGACGGACGTGCCGAGAAGGCCCGTCCCGACGACGGCGATGGCCAACAGAAAAAACCGTAATTTGCCGCGCATCATCTCAACAGCCTCCCATGGGCCCGGTTCGCGACCAAGCCATCTTGATATTGGTTGGGGTCAGCTAAACTGCGGCGATAGCGTCCGTCAAGCACGCGGCACGCAACAAAGCCATGCCGTGAAGTTCAACTTTCGTTCCGGCCATTTTGGGTGAATTGCACTGGTCAACCGGCAAGACAGACAGGAGGCATGGAGCGTCCGGCCCGACAGCGTCGCGAGCGAAGTATCGCTCTGGACCGTTGGCGCGTTCGCCGATCGCTAAGCAACGAGCTTCTCCCGAGGCCTTGTCTCGACGGGTCCGCGACCCTTGCACCGACCCGCGCCCTGTGCGGCCGAGCGCCCTTATTCTAAAAGCATCTTCCCACTATCGCGCGCGGTTGATAATGATCTTACCGGCCACGCCGGCGTCATCGACGGCGATACGGTCGAAATTCATGGCACCATTGCTTGCGAAAAATGCGCTACGCGATTGACGGCGAAACGCTTGAGGCGAAGAAAGCCCGGATATTGACCAATGCGCTAGTCGATTGCGCCAAGGCAGGGATCAAGCCGAGCTTTTTCATCAACAAGATGCTTTGGGGTATCTCGCTGTACCTTGAATGCGGGAGTTTCAGAAGGGAAAACTGGCGAACGTACCATCGCGCAAGTGACGCTGCGAAGCAGGTTCGAGCGTCGGGCGACAAGAACTGGAAAAGAGATGTCACGTTTGAACATGTTCGCCCACTGAGCAAGATGTATCAGATGCTTTTGGATGAGAAGGAAACGCTGACCCTTGAAAGAGCGGCGGTTATAATTGGTGAATATCCGCCTATCCTGATCACGAAATTAGAAGAGTACCGAATGGCGGAGCTCGGGTTCAAGATTGAGGGCACACCAGAGCAGCGATATTGCGAGATTCCGATTTCCGGTTTTAGTCTTCGTTCGGACGCCACCGCCGCATGAAAGCGGTTAGACTTGCGCGCGATCTTGGTTTTTTGCCTTTGCTATCGTCCAAACTTGCCGGCGTCCGATTTAATAAGCCGCGATCGCAAAGCAAAAGGCCTCGCAATAGCCGGGCGCGCAACGCACCCTTCAGCTTACCGCCGGTGCGGTCACCGCGCCGGCGTACCAATCCGCCAACTGGCTGCCCGTGTAGAATCCGACGTCGGACGACGCAGTCAGCAGGTCGAGCATGCGCTCCAGCTCGTGAATGCGATGCGGCACCGATATCAGATGCGGATGCAGGCCGATCGCCAGAACGATCGCGCTGTCGCGGCATTCCTGCTCGAAGCGGCGGAGCGTGAATTCCAGCCGCCTGGCCATCTCGCCGGTGGCGTGGCGCTCGACGGCGTAAATGATGGAGTCGTTGACCTCGAGGTTGTAGGGCAGCGCGATCATTGGCCCTGCAGTCGTCTTCATCCACGAGGGCCGATCGTCGACAACCCAATCGCAGAGATACTCGATGCCGTTGCGCCTGAGGATATCGGGCGTGTCTACGGTCTCGCGCAGCCCCGGAGATAGCCATCCGCGCGGACGCCGCCCGGTAAAGTCGGCAATCTTGTCGAGGCTTGCACGGATGACGGATTCTTCGCCGCCCTCGACGTGATTGATCGCCTTCTGATGCATGCCGTGACCGATGAACTCCCAGCCGGCTTCGCGCATGGCGACGGCGGCTTGCGGGTAGGCATCGATCACGCTGGCATTGAAGCTCGTCGACGCTGGCAGATTGCGCGATGAAAAGGCCTTCAGAATGCGCGGAAGCCCTGCGCGCATGCCGTAGTCGGCCCAGGAGAAATTCGGCACGTCCGGAACGGTCTCGCGTCCGTGCGGCGGGGTGATGATCGTGCGCGGCATCGGCTGGTCGAATTGCCAGTTCTCGACGTTGACGACCAGATGCACCAGGATGCGTTTGCCGTCGAGCGCCGGCAAAGCCGCGCGATCTGACGAAAGCACATAGGGAATACGCGGATTTGCCATGGCCACTTTCACGTTCAGGAGATGGTTTCGACCTTCATATCGGACATGATGGCGGCCTTGTAGGCCACGAATTCAGGGCTGGTAAGGCTTAAGATCGATCGCGGCCGCGGCAGCGCGATCGGAATGGTCCGCATGATGCGGCCTGGACGGGCCGACATGACGCAAATGCGATCGGACAACAGGATCGCCTCGTCGATGTCGTGGGTGACGAACAAGACCGTCGTGCCGAGCGATTGCCACACATCGAGCAGCAATTGCTGCATGGAAAGCCGCGTCTGGGCGTCCAGCGCGCCGAACGGCTCATCCATCAGAAGCGCGCGCGGCGACATCGCCAGCACCCGCGCAATGCCGACGCGCTGGCGCATGCCGCCCGATAGCTGTACGGGTAACGCCTCGGCGAATGCCTCCAGCCCGACCAGCTTGAGCAAATTGCGCGCCTTCGATTCGTAATCGGCGCGCGCGACGCCCTGAACTTGCGGGCCGAACACGACATTTTGCCAGACATTGAGCCAGGGAAACAGCGCCGCTTCCTGAAACACCACGCCGCGGTCGGGACCGGGACGCGTCACGGTCTTGCCGTCGAACAGCAATGTGCCTTCCGTCGTGTTCTCGAAACCGGCGAGCAGATTGAGCAACGTCGACTTTCCGCAGCCGGAAGGGCCAAGCAGTGCGACGAATTCACCTTCGCCGATGCTCAGGCTGATGCCGTCGAGCGCCCGAACCTCGGTTTGGCCCGAAAACGTCTTCGATACGTTTTCAAAGGTGATCGTGCCCATCGCCGTCATCTCACGACTGGAACGATTGCAAGCGCCGCCACGTCAGCACCCAGCGCTCCACCAGCAAAATGACGCGGTCGCTGGCGAGGCCCAAGAGGCCAATCGTTGCCATGTCGGCAATCACGACATCCATCCGCCCGACGTAATAGGCGTCCCAGAGCACATAGCCGAGGCCGGATTTTACCGCGACCATCTCGGCGACGATCACGGCGGTCCAGGCGATGCCAAGGCCGATCCGCAATCCCGTGAAGATCGACGGCAGCGATGCCGGCAGCACGACCCGGCGCAGAATCGTCCACCGGCCGGCGCCCATCATCATGGCGGCGCGAATGAGGTTGCGCTCGACGTCGCGCGCGCCCTGCGCGGTGTTGACTACGATCGGATAGAACGCGCCGAGCGCGATCAGAAACACCGCACCCATATCGCGAATGCCGAAGACGGCGATCGAAAACGGAAGCCAGGCCGTAATCGGGATCGGCCGCAGCAATTGCACCGTGGGATCGAGCGCGCCCGAGGCGATTCTGTTCCATCCAATCGCAAGCCCGACCGGCACGGCGACCAGAATGGCGGAAACAAACCCCTTGCCGACGCGGTCGGCGGAAAACAAGAGATTGGCGAGCCACGTTCCGCTGTAGGGGTTCAGGCTGAGGCCGGTTGTGCCGAAAGCCCAAACCTTCCAGGCCTGCCACACCCGATCCGGCGTCGGCAGCACGCCGCCGAACAGCGAACCGTCCCTGCCTGCGATCTGCCAGACGACGATCACCATTGCCGGCAGAACAACCGCCAGCATTGCCTGCCGCAACGTCCTGCGGCCGGCGGGCGAGAACACCGGCGATGCAACGCCCGGGGCGCGAGATGCAACCGGCTTTGAAGCCAAGCGTTCAGTCGAGATCGACATCGCCCCGATCCTTCACGGCGGCAAGAGGAGTGCCCGAAAACTCCCCAACGTTACTTGCCCATCGCCTTCTCCACGAAAGAGCCGTCCCAATGCGCATCGATCTGGTCCGAAACATCCTTCTGGATCACACCGAGTTCGGCAAATCCCTTGGCCTGACGCTTGATCTGGTCGGGCGAGATCACCTCGCCAAGCTTGATGATCTGCGACGCCTTGGCGGCGATGTCAGGCGCCATGCCGGAGAGCTGCGCGTAGGCGTCGGCGAATTTTTTCGGAGATTTGGCGAGCTCTTCCTGCTTCTCGAGATAGGCCCAGACAAAGCGCTCAAGTGCTGCGCGTTTGGTGTCGGCGGCTTGCTTCGATGCCATGAACATTCCAAGCTCGGCGCCAACCGCCTTCGATGAGCTGTATTCGAGGCCCTTGGCGAAATAGCCGTAACCGTCCATGGCCGGAATGGATTCGAAGGGTTCCCAGGTGACGAGACCGTCGACGTCGCCCTTCTTCAAGGCCTGATCGAAATTGGCGCCGCCGCCCTGAATGTTCACGGCCTCGAAGCTGTTGTAGGGGATGCCCTTTTCGATCAGCGTGGCCGCGAACTGAAACCACACCGCCGAGCCGGGCGCGATCGCGATCTTCTTGCCTTTCAGATCGTCCCAGGAATCGAACGTCACGCCCTTTCGGCCGATCACATATTTCGGCGACGAGCCGACACCCATCAGCCCGACAACATCGGTCGAGCCTTGCGCCAGCGAAATGGCGAGATCGGCGGGTCCGACCGACGCCGCATCGAGGGAGCCGGCCAGAAGCGCGGTGCGCGCATCGGCATAGCGGACGAACTCGACGAGCTTGAGATCGATGCCCAGCCGTTTCAGCTCGTCCGCGATCAGGATCACAGGCGCCAGATGGCCGACTTTCTGGTAGCCGACCGTCAATTGAACCGGCGTCGCCAAAGGAGCCGGCTCCGGTCCGACGGCGCCCGCGGGAGCCGGCAACAACAGGGTCGCCGCCGCGACGAGGAGAAGCTTCATGAACCGTCTTGATGTCTGCACCATACGCCTCCGAATAAGCCCCCAAAGACGATGCCCGGTCTTATGCGGGCTTTTGCCCTACGCAGGCTATTGCAAGGACTGCACCATATCACAGGTCGGCGCGCAACTTGTTGACCCGGCCGGATTCACGCGGCCAATCATGGCTCATCCGATATTTCGGCTGCAACGCCCTCGGGAACTCGGCCATGCCAATCGGTCAGTTTTTGCAAGGCGACGCCGATTTCAAGCAGCGACGCCTCGCTGCCCGGCCGTCCCACCATCTGTAGACCAACCGGCAAGCCCCTTCCGTCAAAACCTGCCGGCACGGTGAGCGCGGGCAAGCCCAGATAATTGACGAAACGGGTGAAGCGGCTCAGCGCATACAGCGCGCGCACATTGAAATGCGGCGAGGCCGGATCGACCTCTTCGACACCGGGCGTTCTGATTGGCATCGCGGGGAGGAGAGCCGCGGTCGCGCCGTCAAGATAATGCGACACAAAATGATTGCGGAGCCCGTCGCGGGCGGCAAGGGCTAGCTCAAGCTCTTCGTCAGAAACCGCGAGACCCTTGCCCAGGCGCCTTCGCAAGTTTGCGTCGATGCGCGGATCGTCCACGCGCCGGCGGTGCTGACGGGCGGCTTCGGCTTGCAGGACCAGCAGGGCGTATTGGTCCGCTTCTTCGGGAAATTCGGACCTCGCCGCAATTGCCACGCCGCTGCCGGCCAGCACATCGATGGCGTTGCGGCAGATCTTGGCGAGCTCGCCGTCGCAGGCCGTGAGCGCGTCATCCAACACAGTGACCTTCGGCCGCTCAGCTATCGCGTTTGCGACGTCGGGAGAAACCGACCGCCATATCAACGCAAGATCGGCTGCGCTCCGGGTGACGATCCCGATGGTGTCGAGGCTCGGCGCGAGCCGCATCGCGCCGTCGAGCGGCAGGCTGCCGTAACTCGGCTTGAGGCTGGTCACGCCGCAGCAATGTGCCGGAATCCGCACCGAGCCGCCGGTGTCCGAGCCAAGCGCGGCAAAGCAACACCCGGAGGCGACGAGGATGGCGGAGCCCGACGATGACCCGCCGGGGATCGCCTCGGCACGCCAGGGATTGAGCGCGCGCTTGCGCGAGACGCCCGACGGCTCATAGGCCAGTTCCGTCATGACGGCGGTGCCGATGAGAGAAGCCCCAGCCTCCTCCAAGCGATCGATGATCGATGCGCGCGGCAGTGCGGAGGCTTGCGGTTCGGAACACCCCCACGAAGGCGCGGCCTTGCCGGTTGCGATCATATCCTTTGCAACATAGGGCATGCCCGACAGGGGACCCCGGCTTGAAACGCCCGCAGGAAAGATCTGCTCGACGGCATTTAGCCTGCGCCCGATGCGCGCGAGCCGCTGCTGGCACGTCGCAAGCGCGGCCGGACGATCTGCTTCCGAAAGTGAGCACCAATCCGGAAAGCGGGCGACGGACGTCATGGCTCTCAGCCGATAGTTGGGAACGGAACCGCTTCCTGCCGCGGGCTTTACGGGAATTCGTGCGTTCAAAGCCCGAACGTCATGTGGTCGCGGGATGCGCCCGAAGACCACGTCGCTCACTACATTAGACCCTTCTCGATCTCAATGTCTTGCGGGAAAGTGCAAGCTTGTGAAGCCGATGGACTTCGACGACGTTCACTCGTCTGCCGGCGCGAGCAGCGCCGAGATTCTGAGCTGAATGGGATCACGCTCGCCCCTTGCCGCCGCGGCCAGAATGCGCGAAGCCAGCCTTTGCCTCATCGCGGGAGTGCGATTGGGGACCGGCAAGACGTGCACGACCTCATCGAGCGTGGTCCGCATCAATTCGATGTCTTCGGGCTGGAAGGACGCCCCGGCTGCGATTCCCATCGTCGCCTCTCATTCCCGGAGCACGGTTGACCCACGCCCCTGTCGGCGCCGGCTTCGCACCTCCGGCACCCTGTCCTTCCTAATCGCAAATTCGAATTGGAGATTCCTTGCCCGCGATTGCGGCCTTTTCGAAAAATGAAAGCTATTTTGTCGGCGACCCCTGCCACGGGTCCCCGGTCACGAAGGACACTGGCCCCCCTAACGCGACAAAGGCACAAAATAGGACTGGGACGGGTAAGGCTGAGGCGAGCGCCGGGGATTGCTTTCGAGGAATCCGGCGGCTCCGATCGGCGCGTAGAATGGGTTGCCTGCGAAATTGCCCGGGAAATAGCCGTTGGTCGGGAAATCGCGGTCGTCGTTGCGGCCGTCAAAATGAAAACTGCTGGTGTTGCCGTAGCGGACCGGGCGATCGCCAAAACTCTGGGCGGACGCCGTGGCCGCGGCCGCGATTGCCACGATGGCCGCAACCAAAATGCCGGCTGCCTGCTTGGTCACCATGACCGGCTTACCGTTCCCCAATCGCCTTTCCATCCCGCGAGCTTTCCTTTTCGAAACTGCAGATATAGCCCATCGCTGCGGCTCGACAGTGCACTTCCCTTGACGTTCGGTATGGCGAGAAGCAATTCGTCACCGTAGCCGCCACGAACATAAGTGAGCGGCACGCCCAGCGCTTGCGAGGCCTGCTCGGGGTTCATGCCGAATTGCAGCGGGGCGCCGGATGCCTGGGGTCCCCGCATGAGCTGCTGGCTGAAGGCCGGCGTCAGCGAGGCGCCGGCAAGCGCCAGGCATGCGATCGCGGTTCTGATCAGGAGTCTTTTCCGCAGAAAGCTGAAGCGCATCCGCATTTTATTCCACCATGCACCCGCAGCGCATCAAGAGGCGCAGCGTACATCGCTCGCGACTTGAACGCACCGTCCCGACCCGAAGCCGCTTGCATTCTTTTCCTTCATTCCGCGAGGCATTGCAATTGCCGCGACGGTCAGGTCGGCGGCGGGGCGAGCGAGGGGTCCCTGCCGCCAATCCAGGACGGGTCCCTCCCGCGGAAATTGTACTGCATGTTCCGGCCCTCTGGCGCTCGTGGGGCCGCGTAGGCCGGCCTGGTATCAGCTGTTCTGTGATTCCACTAGCCATGATGATGCTTCGGCCGCGACTGAGCGAACGCTGAGACGATCGCGGCGGAAAGAATAGCGAGGGCCCGGACTGCTTTTATTGTCATCGTCGGCTTCTCCGCGCTCTATTACGCTGTCGCGGCGCTTTGAAAGGGTGACATGAAGCATAAGAAAGACCAAACTCACTGGGGAAGTCGAGCATCACGATCTCTCCATTATCCGCAAAATCCGAAACGAGTTTGCACACGACATCCACACTAGCTTCGAGACTCCAAGCGTGATCGACAGGTGCCGTGAACTAAAGATGAAGGCGCCGGATTACACCTCGGAGAAGATGGGCGAGGTCAAAGTCGGCCCGCAGGGACAATTCGATATAGCGCCGCCGCAGCTTTGATAATGAACTTGATCAACCGGCCACACTACGTCGCCCAAAAGCGATGCTCGGCTCACAACTGGCCGTACTGGCGCGCCTCACTCAGGTTCAGCGGAGGTACTTCGACTGCGACTCCTGCACCGGAGTCGTGCCCTTCTCGAAACACTCGATCGCACCCCAGAGCGCAGCGCACTCAGAGCGCATGTTAATCAACTCGAACGGACCGTGATTACCATCGAGCGCATAGTCGGAAACCTCGCGCCGCATCAGCGTAAGTTGCTTTTCGAGTTGCTGCAATTTCGTCACCGTCGATATCTCAAGCGCCAAGTGCTTAAAACCTGATTTTGTAAGTGATTGGTTTTGCGAAGTTTTCTGGTAGCGGGGGAGGGACTCGAACCCCCGACCCCAGGATTATGATTCCCGTGCTCTAACCAGCTGAGCTACCCCGCCACGGCGTCGGACAACGCGGCTTTCCAATGCGCGCGGTCCACGAACGCGCGGCATATAAGAAGCAGGTCTTGGCCCTGTCAAGCAAACCCGCGGCTGCCTGTCCGGCCGTGACGCTTTTTCGAAAAGCGGCGTCATCTCTTTGGGTTACGCGCTGCCTCGCTGCAAACCGCTTCGCTCCGACGGCCAGCGGCGGGAAACGGTTATTTCGCGCGTTCGGGATTCAAACCTTGCGGTAACGGATCAGCGAGAAATGCCCCATCGGCGGCATCGGCCGGCGCTCCGCGAGAGTAACGCCGCCATGTTTGCCGGCCCAATTGACCAGGCGCGCCCACGGAAATTCCGGCCGCCAGCCGAGCCGGCGCGCCAGCGGCGCGAACGCCAGTTCGAAAATGCGGCGCGGGCCGCTCTCGGCGCCGATGTGATTGACCAGGATGAGTTCGCCGCCGGGCTTCAACACACGAACAAAATCGTCGAGCGTTGCTTCGGGATCGGGCACCGCGGTGATGACATATTGCGCCACCACCGCGTCAAAGGAGGCGTCCGCAAATGCCAAATTTTTAGCGTCCATCACCGCGAGCGTCTCGACATTCTTCAGGCCCAGCGTTCGCACGCGGCTTTGCGCCTTGCGCAGCATCGGCTCGGAGATATCGACGCCGCACAGTTTCGTGGTGGGGGAATAATCCGACAACGACAGGCCGGTGCCGACGCCGACGTCGAGAATCCGTCCGCCGATCCGATCGGCTTCCACAATCGTCGATTGCCGGCCGTGATCGAAAACTCTGCCGAACACCAGATCATAGACCGGCGCCCAGCGCCCATAAGCCTTTGCGACCCCCGCGCGGTCGATATCTGACGTCATGCGCCCCGCCCTGAAACTTATCCGCGCATCGCTTCGACAAGCGGCGACGTGGCGGCGGCCCCCGCCGCAGCCTTCGCTGCAGCACTCTTCGCGCTGGCGCTCTGGATGAAACCGCCGCCGAGTACGCGGGCCCGCCCCGAGGGGGCATCGTAGAACACGCAGGCCTGGCCGGGAGACACGCCCTCTTCGCCCGCGACGAGTTCGACCTCATAGCCGCCGCGTTCGGCCGCGCGCAGCCACGCAGGCTGCGGCGCCCGCGTCGAGCGCACGCGCACGAACATCTCAAGGCCCTCGCCGACCGCGCGATCGAGCGCGCCATCGCCAATCCAGTTGATGTCGCGCAGCGCGATGCGATCCATCCGCAGCGCCTCACGCGGGCCGACCACGACGCGGCGGCTCGCCGCATCGAGCCTCACCACGTAGAGTGGCACGCTCGAGGCGATGCCAAGTCCCCGCCGCTGGCCGACGGTGAAATGAACGATGCCCTGATGGGCGCCGATGACGCGTCCGCCGAGATCGACGATATCGCCGGGCTCAATGGCATTCGGCCGCAGCCGACCGATGATATCGGTATAGCGTCCCGTCGGCACGAAGCAGATGTCCTGGCTATCGTGCTTGTCGGCGACCTCAAGTCCGAAGCGGCGCGCCAGTTCACGCGCCTGGGGCTTGGTCATGTCGCCGAGCGGAAAGCGAAGGTAGTCGAGCTGCTCGCGCGTGGTCGCGAACAGGAAATAGCTCTGGTCGCGGTCGGCATCGGCGGCGCAAATCAGCGCCCGCGATCCGTCGGCGAGGGAGCGCGAGGCGACGTAGTGCCCGGTCGCAAGCACCGCAGCACCAAGTTCGCGCGCGGTCACCATCAGATCGCGAAACTTGATCGAGCGATTGCACTCGATGCAGGGCACCGGCGTCTCGCCCAAGGCGTAGCTTTCAGCGAAATTGTCGATCACCGATTCACGAAAACGATTCTCGTAATCCAGCACGTAATGCGGGATGCCGATCCGCTCGGCGACGTTGCGCGCGTCGTGGATATCCTGGCCCGCGCAGCAGGCGCCCTTGCGGTGCGTGGCGGCGCCGTGATCGTAAAGCTGCAGCGTAATGCCGACGACGTCGTAGCCTTCCGACTTCAACAGCGCAGCCGTCACCGACGAGTCGACGCCGCCGGACATGGCGACGACGACGCGGGTGTCCTGGGGACGGCCTTCGAGATCCAGACTATTGAGCATGGTTCCGGTCATTGAAGTCATCGCGAAAGCGCCAAGCGCTTTTGCGACCAAAAAAGTCATCTTGCGATCAGAGGCTTTGGAGCGTCCCCCGACAAGCTGGCTCGCTTCTTAGGAGCGGCTGAAAAGCCACTCCTTAATATAGGCCGTATTTCCGCGAGGCAATCACACCTCACCCTTTCGGCGCGCCGTCGACGGCAAATCTTGCCGCCGGGCAGAAAAGAGCCCGCCGCGGCAGGGCAGCACTCGGCGTGTCTCTACCATAAGCTATTGAAATGTATTGGTATTTTTTTGACCTGGCGATGGCCCGGTCCTTGCTGATCCTTGGGGCAGTTCCTTCGCCGGAGACCGTCCTGTGTTGAGCGTTACACCAGAAGCCGCAGCAAACGCAGCATTCCAGGCCGCGCCGCAATGGTCCACGCGGTTCGATCAGCCATCGGCAAACGACCTCTTCGGGGCGCTGGTCAACCAAAACCAGGCCTCCGACGGCCCAGCCGCACCCTCGCCGCCACCGCCGCCACCGCGCCGCGCCGACGAAACTCCGCCATCTGCCGACTATACAGGGGCGGCAGCGAACAACGCTCCCGGTCAGCCGGCAGCCAACGATCCCAACAGCAACGCGAATGCCGGACCGCCGCCCTCCAGCGCGAACGCCAGTTCCGGCGTCAATGCCAATGGCAACTCAGCCGGCAGCGGCACAAGCCAACCCTCCGCGACGACGTCCGGCGCTCCCAAGACCGGATCTACGAAGCCAACCGACAAGCAGACCAGTCAAGATACATCCACCGTGGGTTCGACGGTCCTGGCCCAGCAGGCCGCCCTCACCGCGACGACGCCGAACCCGGTCGCCGTCGTCATTCCTGTCACCGCCCCGCCGGCAAACGTTCCGGCGGCAACGCCTTCCTCGGGCGGTTCTACACCGCCACTGGCGATCGCGGCGGCTGCGATTGCGGCCAGTTCACAGGCGCTTTCTGGACAGGTCGGAGCGCCTGACCAAGCCGAGACCGATCCGAATGCGGCTCCGGCAGCGGCGACCACGACGCCCGGAACTGTAACGGCAAAGGTCGCGGCAACGACTGTGGAAAGCCCAGCGGGCGCCGCACCAATCATTCAGGCAACGCAGGTCGCTGCAGCCCCCGTCAACGCCGCCGCATTGACCAGCGCAGTTGCCGCCACAGCGCCGGTTACGCCGAAGGCGACACCGACACAAGCAAAGCCAAATTCGGCAACCGCGCCAAGCGATGGCACAACGGCGCCAAGCGCCACCGATCCGTCCGCGTCCAATGCGCCGGCGGGAGTTGTTCAAAATGGGCTCCTGCAGCAACCCACGGCGTCGGGCAAACCCGAGCCAGCGAATGTTGAAGCGGCGAGCGCAGATGCAGCCGCCTCCTCGACATTAGCCATATCAACTCATGAACATTCGCCGGCTGCCGATGCCGGACATTCTCTCCCCAATTCACCGGACGGCGGCTCTCAGACGATTGGAGCATTCCAGCCGCAGCTTAATTCCCCGGCGGCAGCCACGCCCTCAGGAGCCCTGAGCGTGACGGCGGCAACGAATGGACCGGTGCCCTTGAGCGGACTGGCGCTCGAAATCGCCGCCTCCGTGAAGAGCGGCAAGAGCCGCTTCGAAATCCGTCTCGACCCGGCTGATCTTGGCCGCATCGACGTACGCATCGACATCGATCGCAACGGCCAGGTGACATCGCATCTGACGGTCGAAAGGCCGGAAACGCTGTCGATGTTGCGTCAGGATGCACCCCAGTTGCAGCGCGCGCTGGATGATGCCGGGCTCAAGACCGGCAGCGGCGGCCTGCAATTCAGCCTTCGCGATCAGTCCTCTTCGGGCCAGAACAGCGGCAGCGATTCCAGCCCCAACGCCCAGCGTCTGATCATCAGCAACGAAGCCACCATCCCCGCGGCGATCGCGGGACAAAGCTATGGACGCTCGCTCGGATCGAACGGCGGCGTGGATATCAGGGTCTGAGGAGACGGAAATGACAACGACAGCAGCGACATCGCCAGCAACGGCCGGCCCCGTCGTTTCGGGAACGACGACCCTGCCGCCCTCGTCTTCCGGCCACTCGGCCGCGGCCGCAAATGCGCTGGCCTCCTCCCAGATCGCCGGCAACTTTCAGAGCTTCCTGCAGCTATTGACGACGCAATTGCAGAACCAGAATCCGCTCAGCCCGCTCGACACCAACCAGTTCACCCAGCAGCTCGTCGAATTCGCCGGCGTTCAGCAACAGCTCAATACCAACGACTCGCTAGCGACGCTGGTCTCCCTCCAGCAGACCGCCCAGTCGACCCAGGCGCTGGGATTCGTCGGCAAGACGGCGGTGGTCAATGGCAGCACCGCGACATTGACCAATAGCCAGGCAACCTGGCAACTCGACGTTCCGACCGCCTCGACCGTCGCCGTCACGATCACCAGCAGCACCGGCCAGACCGTCTTCACCGGCAACTTCCCCGCCAACGCCGGCAAGAACCAGCCGTTCAACTGGAATGGCAGGGGCAATGACGGCACCTTGCTCCCGGACGGCACTTACAAGCTCACGGCCACCGCCAAGGACTCCGCCGGCAACACGGTTGCCATCGGCACCCAGGTGGAGGGCGTGGTCAGTTCGGTCGATCTTACCCAGTCGCCGCCGCTATTGTCGATCGGCGGCCAGACCTTCACCGTCAACCAAATCCAGAGCATCGTAAACTGACGCCCGCCATCGCCTGACGACGGCGATTTACGGCGCCAAGTCATGCCAAGGGGCCAGGAACGCCCCCCGGGGCCGCCAAAAGCGGCGTCCGGAGGCCGGTATCGAGGCATTTTCAAGGAGATTCGTATTGAAGCTTTGGGCTTAGGCAATTTTTAAGCCACCGGGCGTAGGTTACTGGCGTGAGTTCAGTGGTTGAGAGTTTGTGAGTACGCCATGACAGAGCCCCATCGCCCGAGGGTAAAATACGTCATCGGGCCCGATGGCAGTCCGTTAACAATTGCGGATTTGCCCGCACCCGGCACCAAGCGGTGGGTCATCCGTCGCAAGGCCGAGGTCGTTGCTGCGGTTCGCGGCGGTCTGCTCTCCCTTGAGGAAGCCTGCAGCCGTTATACGCTGACCGTTGACGAATTCCTGTCCTGGCAGTTTTCCATCGACCAGCACGGCCTTGCCGGGCTGCGCACCACGCGGATCCAGCAATACCGCCAATAAGCGGTCGCCCGCCAGACCAATCGCATTTGAGGAAAATCGGCTTTGCGCTGCGAAGCCGATTTTTTCCGTTTTGCACATTCGCCCCGCCGCTTAACCATCGTTAACCATATCGAAACCATACCGTAGGCAATAATTGCCCAGTGGTCCGATTCTGACATTCGCATCCCGTTTCGGCAGGCATGTTTGCGAATGTCAGAATCAGAGGACCACTGGCAATTATCAGTTTCTGGTGGAGTTTTGGATTTGACGTTCGCGTTGTGAGCGCGCGGCCAGGCAAGTCGCGAACGTCAAATCCACTCTACCAGTCGGCTTCTGGAGCCGAATCTGAGGGGCGGTTGGTTTGCAGAGTCTCGTAAGCTTCCTGAAGGGCTTGGGTGCTTCGCGGTTGATGGCGATGGTCGCGGTGACAACCGCGCTACTCGGTTTCTTCGCGTTCGTCATCATGCGCGTCACCACGCCACAACTGACCACCCTCTTCACCGACCTCAGCATCGAGGATTCCTCGGCCGTCATCAAGGACCTGGAACGCCAGGCCATTCCATTTGAAATCCGCAACGACGGCGCCGTGATCATGGTGCCAAAGGACAAGGTCACGCGGCTGCGCATGAAGCTCGCCGAAAGCGGCCTGCCCAAGGGCGGCGGCGTCGGTTACGAGATTTTCGACAAATCCGACGCGCTGGGAACTACGAGCTTCGTCCAGAACATCAATCATCTGCGCGCGCTTGAGGGCGAGCTTGCGCGCACTATCCGCGCCATCGATCGCGTCCAGGCGGCGAGGGTGCATCTGGTGCTGCCCGAACGCCCGCTGTTTGCGCGCGAGGCGCCCGAACCGTCGGCCTCGATCGTCGTGCGGGTGCGCGGCGCGCTCGAACCGCAGCAGATCAGGGCGATCCGCCATCTGGTCGCTTCCGCCGTCAACGGGCTGAAGCCGCAACGGGTGTCGATCATCGACGAAGCCGGCCAACTCTTGGCCGACGGCGCCGGCGGGGCGACCGATAACGCCATCGGCGATGAGCGCCGCGCCGGTTTCGAGAAGCGGATGCGCAACGAGATCGAGGCAATCGTCTCCTCGGTGGTCGGCGCCGGCCGGGCCCGCGTCCAGCTCTCGGCCGATTTCGACTACAACAAGATCACACAGACGTCCGACCGCTTCGATCCCGAAGGCCGCGTGCTGCGCTCGAGCCAGACCCGCGAGGAATCCTCAGCCACAGCCGAAAGCAACGGCCAGGTGACTGTCGGCAACGAGCTGCCGGGCAATCAACAGAACGCCAATGCGCCGGCCGCGCGCGACCAGAGCAAGAAGACCGAGGAAACCAACAATTACGAAATTTCCCGCACCACCAAGACCGAAGTGACTGAAGCCGGAAGGGTCAACCGGATCTCGGTAGCGGTGCTGGTCGACGGCAGCTACAGCAAGAACGAAAAAGGCGAGATGGTCTATCAGGAGCGCAGCAAGGAGCAGCTCGACCGCATCGCCCAACTGGTCCGCTCGGCGATCGGCTTCGACCAGAAGCGCGGCGATCAGGTCGAGGTCGTCAACCTCCGATTTGCCGAAGGGCCGGTCGTCGCTCCGCTCTCGGAGCCGACGGGACTACTCGGGATGCTGCAATTCACCAAGGACGACGTGATGTACGTCATCGAGCTCGGCGTCATGATGCTTCTCGGCCTCGTCGTGCTGTTCATGGTGATCCGGCCGCTGGTCAAGCGCATTATAACCGAAGAGCCGCCTCCTCCAACCGCCGCTCATTCGGTGCCCGAGCTGACCGATGGCAGCCAGCAGGCGAACGCCGGCCAGAACCTCGTACCCAGCCCCAACAATACCGCGCAGCTGATCGATGTCGCTCAGGTCCAGGGCCAGGTCCACGCGCAATCGGTGCACCGGGTCGGCGAACTCGCCGACCGAAACCCCAACGAAACCGCTGCCATTGTTCGCCAATGGCTCGCTGAACCCGCAACGTAATCCGACATGGCCGTACCGCAAGCCAACAACGCAAACGACATTACCAGCGTGATTTCCTCGCTGGCGGCTCGTCAGGGCAGCCGCCCGCAAGTCGAGCCGGTCGCGGGTCCGAAACGCGCCGCAATGCTGATGCTGGCGCTCGGCGAACAATATGGCGGCAAGGTCTGGTCGCTGCTCGACGACGATGAAGTGCGCGAACTGTCGATCCACATGTCGACGCTCGGCACGGTCGACGCCGATGTCGTGGAAGACATGCTGCTCGAATTTGTGTCGCGAATGTCGGCCTCCGGCGCGTTGATGGGCAATTTCGACGCCACCGAGCGGCTGCTGCATCAATATCTGCCGGCCGAACGCGTCATCGGCATCATGGACGAAATCCGCGGGCCGGCGGGCCGCAACATGTGGGAGAAACTCTCCAACGTTCAGGAAGAGGTGCTGGCCAACTATCTGAAGAACGAATATCCGCAGACCATCGCAGTCGTGCTGTCGAAGCTCAAGCCGGAGCACTCGGCGCGGGTGCTCGCGATCCTCCCGGAGGACATGGCGCTCGACGTGGTCAACCGGATGCTGAAGATGGAGGCGGTGCAGAAGGAAGTGATCGAACGCGTCGAGCAGACGCTCCGCGTCGAATTTATGTCGAATCTTTCGCAGACGAGGCGCCGCGACGCCCACGAGGTGATGGCCGAAATCTTCAACAATTTCGACCGCCAGACCGAAACCCGCTTCATTACCTCGCTGGAGGAAGAGAATCGCGAATCCGCCGAGCGCATCAAGGCCCTGATGTTCACCTTCGACGACCTGATCAAGCTGGATTCCGCCTCCGCACAGACGCTGATGCGCAACGTCGACAAGGACAAGCTCGGCATCGCGCTGAAGAGCGCCAACGAGGAGGTCCGCGGCTTCTTCCTCGGCAACATGTCGTCTCGTGCCGGCAAGATGCTGCTCGACGACATGGTCGCGATGGGACCGGTTCGGCTGCGCGACGTCGACGAGGCACAGGCGCTGCTCGTCAACCTCGCCAAGGATCTCGCGGCCAAGGGAGAAATTACGCTTACCAAGAACCGCGCCGACGACGAGCTGGTGTACTGATGGCCGCTCCCGCAAAATTCCTGTTCGACATGGATTTCTCGGTGCCCGACAAGATGCGCGAGCGCTCTACGCCGGCGGAAGTCGCCCAGAAGGTCGCCGCGGCCGAAGCGCGCGGCTACCGCGACGGTTACGACGCGGCGCTGCGCGAGGCGAAGGTAGAAAGCGACCGCCGCGCGGCGTTGGCGCTGGAGGAAATCGGAATCGCCATCAAGGACATCGCGGCGCGCTTTTCCGGCGTCGAGACCCGGATGGAAACCGAAGCCGTCGACGTGGCGATCGCGGTTGCGCGCAAGCTGTGCAGCGAGCTGATTGCCCACGAGCCGCTCGGCGAAGTCACCGCCCTTGTAAGCGACTGCTTTGCGCAACTGGTGTCGACCCCCCATCTCGTGGTCCGGATCAACGATCGGCTTTACGAGGCGGCGCACGATCGTATCGAGAAGCTCGCCAAGCAAAGCGGCTTTGCAGGACGCCTGGTCATACTGGCCGAACCCGAGATCGAGACCGGCGATTGCAGGATCGAGTGGGCGGACGGCGGCGTCATGCTGGAACGCGCGGCGATCGAAGCCAAAATCAACGAACTCGTCGGGCGCTACATAGCGTCCCGCAATCAGGTCTGAACCGATGGCTAAGAGGAATGAACCATGAGTGACACCGACGCACAGGTTCCGCTCCCCGATCTCAACGCCGCGGATAAGACGGCGGCCGACGACGTCGCCTATGCCGAAGACGAGCATGCCGCGCGCATCGCCGCCGACCTTGAGGCGGTGTTCGACGTGCCGGTGCAGGTTTCGGCGGTGCTCGGCCGTTCCAAGATGGATGTCGGCGAATTGCTGAAGCTCGGGCCCGGCACCGTGCTCGAGCTCGACCGGCGCGTCGGCGAGGCGATCGACATCTATGTCAACAACCGGCTGGTCGCGCGCGGCGAAGTGGTTCTGGTGGAAGACAAGCTCGGCGTCACCATGACGGAAATCATCAAGGCGGAACGCGCCTGAGGCTCTTTGACGATACCGCGCCTGACGGGCGCGAACAGACGAACAGGAGACTGACATGCGGCTTCTTATCGTTGGCACACTGAAGGGCCAGCTTACGACGGCCACCAAGATCGCCATGGACAACGGCGCTTCCGTGACCCATGCGGAGGATCACGAGCAGGCGATGCGGGTGCTGCGCGGC
Source organism: Bradyrhizobium sp. (assembly GCA_035308285.1). Classification (GTDB taxonomy): domain Bacteria; phylum Pseudomonadota; class Alphaproteobacteria; order Rhizobiales; family Xanthobacteraceae; genus Bradyrhizobium. Next base: position 77,155 of record DATGGY010000201.1, read on the forward strand.
GGCAAGGGCGCCGACCTGCTGCTGGTCGACGTCGGCCTCGACATCCGCGATCTGGTGATGCGGCTCGAAGCCGAGCACATCCACGTGCCGATCGTCGCCTGCGGCATCTCCAACGATGCCCGCGCCGCGGTCGCCGCGATCCATGCCGGCGCCAAGGAATATATCCCGCTGCCGCCGGACCCGGAGCTGATCGCAGCCGTCCTCGCCGCCGTCGCC
>DATGGY010000202.1:0-17317 GCA_035308285.1 Bradyrhizobium sp.
CATGCAGCTGAAAAATATGCTTCGACGTATCCATGCCAACTCGGATAATCTGCTTCACGGACGGCTCCCTTGTCTGAGATTTACAACAACCTCATTCTGGCACACTCGATGCCGTAGGGGGCCGTCCACACCATCAACCGCAGGTGCTTGTGGCGGAGAGAAAGTCGTCGAGCAGCATCCCCAAAAGAGACGCCGCGGCGTATGGGTCCCCTGAGTTCGCAGGGACGACCGGATCGTATTAGATTAATGCTGCGTCTACTCCCCGCCCGCTACTGCGGGATCGGGAAGCGCAGCGGATAACCACCCATATCCGACGCCGGGTTGAGCGGCTGGCGGTCGATCGGGCGATTCCTGTTCTCGCGCGCGAAGTCGGGGTAACCGTACTCCGGCGGAAACGCGTAATCGTCGAACTTGCGGTCGCCCGGCAAGACCTCGACGCCCGCATCAAGCCATGAGCGCTTGGTGACGTAAATGCGGGTGTGCGGCCCCTGTTGATACGACACGTTGGGGCCGTTCTGCCCATAATACGGACGGCCGCGATCGTCATATTGTTGGGGCTTGGCCTGCTTGGCCTGCTTGGCTTGCTGCTTCGGGGTCGGCGTCTGCGACTGCGCGAAGGCCTGGGTGCCGAAGCCGATCGCGACAACGGCAAACAGCACCGCAATTGGGTTCGCAGCAAGGATTTTCCAGGTCATCAGGTCCTCTTTCGGGCGCAGGCGGAGCGCCATAACCGTTTCGGGAGGTATTCTAGCCGCCGGAGATGCCGTCACAAGGTCAATCGCGCCACACTGCGTCAGAATAATGCCCGAAGCGGCGAAAAAGTCGCATGAAAACCAAGCTTTGGCTGGCGCGCCAATCAGAGGCGGCCGCGCAACCGGGGGTTTTCGGGCCCCGTCACCCAATCCGACGCGCCGCTCGCGGCGCCTGCGCAGCGGCCGCGCTTGAGTTCAGCACGGGCGAATAACTCGGCCAGTTTGGGTTCATTTCCGGATGCCAGCAGGGTCAGCCGGTTCAGCATGCAGGCGATGGCGCCCCGCCGCGCCGGTAACCCGCTGCCCTGACACGACCAGCCTGAGATTTGCAGAGCAGGTTCATCGATACGCTTGAAGAAGCTGAGGCACGACTTTGCGCCGTCCGGGGTGCCGGTGAAACGAAGCAGCGTCACCGCGCCAAACTTGCTGTCGATCACGCCCGCCGCTTCCAGCTCTCGCCGGCCGTCGGGGTCCATCCGGCGCGCCATTTCGGCGCCCAACCGCTCGGCCGGATTGAATTCGCCGCCGGGACGGTAGATTTCAAGCTCCGCCACCGGCTTTTCGTCCGGAGCGCCCCAATGGAAAATGTCCTTGCGGCCGCCCGCCGGATGCCGAAAAATCTCATAAATCTCTGATTTCTCAGGAGGATCAAGCGAGCTGACGGCGAATTGCGGTCGCGAGCGCAACGCCGCAGTAAAGTCGGCCTTGCCGGTGGGCTCAATCTCAGGGAAGCCTGCGAATTGCTCCCAAAAATGCAGGCCGACAATGCCAAGCAGGGCAAGAGCCCCCACATAGGCAATCAGGCGCGCCAGCGTCGCAATGCATTCGTCGGCAAAGCTGGTCAGCGCCGGATGAATTCTGGCGTGGTATTCTAGGTGCATCGTCTGCCCAAGCCGCCGCCGAGCGCCGGGCAGGTGCCCGGGCCTAACGTTGTCTTAACGGCGTTTCTCGCATAGAAGCGCTGCCTCTTCCCTTTCCGCCGCGGGTCTGGGGTGAGGGATTTTTCTTCGGAGAGTGAACGATGGGTTACAAAGTCGCGCTGGTCGGAGCGACCGGCAATGTCGGGCGGGAAATGCTCAATATTCTCGACGAACGTAAATTCCCGGCTGACGAGGTGGTGGCGCTTGCGTCACGCCGCAGCATGGGCGTCGAAGTCTCGTATGGCGACCGCACCCTGAAGGTCAAAGCGCTCGAACACTACGATTTCGGCGACGTCGATATCTGCCTGATGTCGGCGGGCGGCGCGGTGTCGAAGGAGTGGTCGCCGAAGATCGGCGCCGCCGGCGCGGTCGTGATCGACAATTCGTCGGCGTGGCGGATGGATCCGGACGTGCCGCTGATCGTGCCCGAAGTCAACGCGGACGCAATCAAAGGCTTCGCCAACAAGAACATCATCGCCAATCCGAACTGCTCGACCGCGCAGCTCGTGGTCGCGTTGAAGCCGCTGCACGACAAAGCGGTGATCAAGCGCGTCGTGGTTTCGACCTATCAATCGGTCTCGGGCGCTGGCAAGGAGGCGATGGACGAACTGTTTTCGCAGACCAAGGCGGTTTACACCAACAGCGAACTGATCAACAAGAAATTCCCCAAGCGCATCGCCTTCAACGTCATTCCCGAAATCGACGTCTTCATGGAAGACGGCTACACCAAGGAAGAGTGGAAGATGATGATGGAGACCAAGAAGATTCTTGATCCCAAAATCAAACTGACCGCCACTTGCGTGCGGGTGCCGGTGTTCGTCGGCCATTCGGAGGCAGTGACCATCGAATTCGAAAATCCGATCTCGGTGGACGAGGCGCGCGAAGTCTTGCGCAAGGCGCCGGGGGTTCTCGTGATCGACAAGCACGAGCCTGGCGGCTACGTCACGCCGTATGAGGCGGCCGGCGAGGATGCGACCTATGTCAGCCGCATCCGCACCGACCCCACCGTGGAAAACGGCCTCGTGCTGTGGTGCGTCTCGGACAATTTGCGCAAGGGCGCCGCGCTGAACGCGATCCAGATCGCCGAATGCCTGGTCAACCGCAAGCTGATCAGCGCCAAGAAAAAGGCGGCGTGAAAATAGGCGAATAGCGAGTAGAAGATTTTCCATTCGCTACTCGCTACTCGCTATTCGCCCGCTTCCTCGCTCGCGCTGCGAAATTCCTTCGCTTTCTGGTCGAGCACGAACAGCGAGCCCTCGGCGACGCCGAAATAGGCGCCGTGCAGGCTCAGCTCGCCGCGCGCGACCAGCGTCCGCACGAAGGGAAACGTCATCAGGTTTTCCAGGCTCCGGAACACGGCCGCCTTCTCGATCCGCACGGTGAAGTCGGCCATCGACTCGCGGTCGCGCTGGGCGACGGTCTCGCCCGGCTTGATGAACATCGACATCCATCTGCCGATGAAATCTCCCGGCGACAACGGCTCGATATTGTCGATGAAGGCGCGGATGCCGCCGCATTGCGCATGGCCGAGCACCACGACGTGTTTGACGCGCAACGCGTTGACCGCATATTCGAGCGCCGCCGAGACACCGTGCGCACCGCCGTCGGGCGCATAGACCGGCACCAGATTGGCGACGTTGCGCACCACGAACAATTCGCCCGGCCCGGCATCGAAGATGACCTCCGGCGAAACCCGGGAATCGCAGCAGCCGATCACCATCACTTCCGGGGACTGGCCGCGTTCGGACAATTCGCGGTAGCGCGATTGTTCGGCCGGCAGCCGCTGCGACGTAAAGTTCCGGTAGCCGTCGATCAGCCGTTGCGGGAAAGGTGGCATGCGAATGGCTAACCACAGGCCAGCGGCTGGAACAAGGCTTCCAGACGAAAGCCCGAAATGTTAATGCATCGGTTCGAAGGGAAGAAACCAATGGTCCGTCCGCGCCGCAGCCTGCTGTTCATGCCCGGATCGAACGCCCGGGCGCTGGAAAAGGCGCGCGTGCTTCCCGCGGACGGCATCATTCTCGATATCGAGGATTCGGTGGCGCCGGAGGCCAAGGCGCTCGCACGCGACCAGATCGCGCAGGCGGTCGCGGCAGGCGGCTTCGGCAGGCGCGAGGTTTGGATTCGTACCAATGCACTGGATACGCCGTGGTGGATGGATGATCTGAAGATGGCCGCCAGGACCCGGCCCGACGGCATTCTGGTTCCAAAAGTGTCCAGCGTGGAGGATCTCGCCGCCATCGCGCGTTGTCTGCGCGATGCGGATGCCGACCCGTCGATGCGGCTCTGGACGATGATCGAGACCGCGCGTGCGGTTCTGCACGCGGAAGGACTTGCCGCCGCCTCACGCGGTGTCGAGCCGCGGCTCGCCGGCTTCGTGTTTGGGCCGAACGATATTTCGCGCGAGACGCGGATCAAAATGCAGCCGGGCCGCGCGACGATGCTGGCCTTGATCACGCATTGCATTCTCGCCACCCGCGCCTACGGCCTTGAGATTTTCGACGGTCCCTATAGCGATTTCAGCGACGTCAACGGCTTTGGGCAGGAGTGCACGCAGGCGCGCGATCTCGGCTTCGACGGCAAGACGCTGATCCATCCGGGCCAGATCGAGGCCTGCAACGCCATCTTCACGCCGCCTGCGGCCGAGGTCGCCCAGGCCCGCAAGATCATCGCCGCGTTCGAGCTTCCGGAGAATGCCTCGCGCGGCGCGATCTCGCTCGACGGTCAGATGGTGGAGCGGCTGCATGCCGAGATGGCAAGGCGCACAATCGCGATTGCCGATTCGATCGCAGCGGTTGCGCGGTAAGCATCAAGGGGCGCGATTCCGCTCTATTTGGCCGTGACCATGGCGAGCGGCGCCAGACCCCCGGCATTGTTCACACGGATCAAGAAAAGCGCCGCGAGCGCAATCAGAATCGCCAGGGTGAAATGAATCCAGGCAGAGCGCGACATCTTCATTTGCTCACCGCTTTGCCAAATTCCTCGATCATGGGCGCGTTGAGGCAATATCCCCGATAGTGCTCCGCGGAGGTTCCGGCGGCAAGATCGCGGTTGCATTCGCGCTTGTTCGCGCATAGCGCGCAAACGCGCTCCATGTCGTGCAGCGCCATCGGCTCGACGCGCGCCAAATCCGCTTGGCTGATGCCGAGCGCCTTCAGCAATCTGGGCAGTTCATCCGCCGCATGCGGCCCGTGGCGTACCAATTCGTCGAGGTCAGTGGGCGAGACCCGCAAATCGCTTGCCATGCGGTCAAACTCCGCCGTGTTGAGCTGACGTATTTCGCTGAGCTCCTGCCGGTGTTTCAGCCAATCGCTAAAGGTGCGCGTCAATCGTTCGACGACGGAAAGAGTTTGGGTTTGGGCGGTCACGGGAACACCTCCAACTGCGAATATTATGGGCGCTGCCGATCGGAGGTCGTTGCGATAGATCAAACAACGGCTTGGAGTCATTCCGGACGGCGCGTAGCGGCGATCCGAAAATCTCGAGATTTTCCCGATGCGCAATTGCGCATCTGAGGTCTGGTGCTATCGCACCATCCCGGAATGACGACGCGTGGATTGATCCCCAAACTGCGCCGCCGCCCAGGCATGCAGGCTTCCGGGAATGGGTCGCGCATTGCCGCGGCCCTTTGGCGAAATGTGAAATCCGATAATTTCGGGGTCGGCGACCAGCGCCGAAATATCCCGCGGCTCGAAGAACAGATTTGGCTCGGCATGGACGGCGTAGAAGGACTTCTTCGGCAGCGCATAGTCCAATTCGCCGGCGCGGCGGGCGAGTGCGGTGAGCGCCGCCGGACCAAAGATCGCCACGCGCAGGTCCGGGACGCGGCCTGCGCCGCGCAATTTTCGCAACGTCAGAATCAGGCGGTGCCGCGGCGCCAGCCAATCCGGCGTCAATTCGTCCTCGTGCATCAGGGCAGCGAATGCGGCGACGATCGGATCGTTTGGCGGCAGATAAAGCACGGAGTTGCCGATCTGGCGCGGCCGTTCCCAGGCGAAATAGGGTTTTGCGGGATCGATCTCGACCGGCTTCTTCAAGAGCACGTCGGCGTCGAGCCAGAGCCCGGCGCTCTCGGCCATCAACCGCATCCGGAAAAAATCCGAGAACTGCAGCGTGGTCCAGTCGCGCCAGACGCCGTCGGGTCCGGTCGGGCGCAATCGCTCCGCGAAACTTTGCGGCAGGATCGCTTCGGCCTCGGCATTGCCGACGCCATCGGGCAATTGCGCCAACGGCTCGAAGCTAAAGACGGTGACCTTGTGGCCGGCGGCGACCTGCGAACGCAGGCATAGAATTCGCAGCGCATCGAGCGGGCCGTGCCAGAAGGTGACGATGTCGGGCCGCAAGCTCGCGATCACGCCCAGGCGCGCGCGGTCTTCGCCTTGGCCTCGTAGGCATCGATCGATGCCTTCTTCTCCATGGTGAGGCCGATATCGTCGAGCCCGTTCATCAGGCAGTGCTTGCGGAACGCATCGATCTCGAACTTCACGGTGCCGCCGTCAGGTCCGCGGATTTCCTGATTGGCAAGATCGATGGTCAGCGTCGCGTTGGCGCCGCGCTCGGCGTCGTCGAACAATTTGTCCAGATCGTCCTGGGCGACGCGGATCGGCAGAATGCCGTTCTTGAAGCAGTTGTTGTAGAAGATGTCGCCGAACGAGGTCGAGATCACGCAGCGGATGCCGAAATCCAACAGCGCCCACGGCGCGTGCTCGCGGCTGGAGCCGCAGCCGAAATTGTCGCCGGCGACCAGCACCTTGGCGTTGCGGTAGGCCGGCTTGTTGAGGATGAAATCAGGGTTCTCGCTGCCGTCGTCCTTGTAGCGCTGTTCCGAGAACAGGCCCTTGCCGAGGCCGGTGCGCTTGATGGTCTTCAGATACTGCTTGGGGATGATCATGTCGGTATCGACATTGATGATCTTCAGCGGCGCTGCGACGCCTTCGAGCGTGGTGAACTTGTCCATCGAAAAGCACTTCTTGGTTGGAATTGAGGAAAAGCGTCTGCGAAACCGAGTTTATCGCGAACGCCGCCGGCATTAAAGCGCAAAATCCTTAATCGCCGGTCGCCTCGATCGCTGCCATGTCGCCGTCGGACAGGCCGAAATGGTGGCCGATCTCGTGAATCAGCACGTGGCGGACGATCCGGCCCAACGTCTCGTCATGCTCGGCCCAGTAATCCAGGATCGGCCGCCGGTACAGCCAGACCATGTTGGGCAGGCGCGCAATATCGCCATGGCTTTGATGCGGCAGGCCGACGCCGTGGAACAGGCCGAGCAGGTCGAATTCGCTTTCCGCCTCCATCTGGTCGAGAACTTCCTCGGTCGGGAAATCATCGACGCGGATGATTACGCCCTCGCAAAGCTCGCGAAAGGTCTTCGGCAGCCGCGCGAAGACTTCGTGCGCCATGGCTTCCATTTCGGCGAGTGACGGCGCTTTTGTTGATGTCCACATGGCACCTGTTTAGAGCATGACCCGAAAGAGAGGGAACCGAAAAAAATCCTTCCAATGGGACAAACTGCCGCTTTGTGCGCCGGTGCCGGCAAAAATGGCTCGGCGGCGCAGTTGACGTTGCAGCGGCAATCGGAGACCGTAGGATCGGAAAAACAGCTCTGGGCGGGCGTGAAAATGCGTATCGGGACAGTGGCAATAACCGGGGCGTTTGCGGCGGCTTTTTCGCTGATCGCGGCCGGAGCCGAGGCGCAGAGCGCACCGCAGGGCACGCGGACCGCGCAGGCATCGCCAGCGCCTGGCGGTGCGCCGTCCGTACAGCCGGCTCGGCGGCCACCCAAGCGGCTTCCGATCTATCCCCGGTACTGGGCCGAGCCGGACGACGTTTATCCGCGCTATTACCCGGGAGAGAACGCCGTGCGGGTTTGCAACGCGACCCTTGTGCGGGAATACCGGCCGAGCGGCACGGTGATCGTGCCCCACATGAGCTGCGTCTGGCGCCGCGGCTAAACACTGACCGACATCAACGCTTTCGCAAGGCGCCGACAAGACCGGCGCCGACGAGGAGCGCCGATCCGCCATAAACGATGATCGCCATGACGAGCTGCGTGAAGGGGCTCGCAGTACCGGGGCCCACACCCGGGCCTTGGGAGGCGAGCGCCGCGCCGGTGAAGAGAAGGCTGCAATCGCGAAGGGCAATATCCAGGGCCGTCTTCGAGATGAGGCCATGACCATCTCCTGTGGCGAAAAGTTTGCAGAAGATACGCTTGGCAACCTACGCCGGTTTTGATGTTGGGTGTGAGGCGGAACCCGCATCGCGCGACGCGGCTTGTCGCGATCCCACGCCCCTTCCGGAACGACAGGGCTTTCGTCGGCCGATAACAGCCGTCCGCTGAATTTTTTTACATGTCGAAGAATTGCGCCCGATAACGGTCATAGGCGGCGCGGTCCGTCATTTTTGAGCTGTGCAAATACATTGACCGTCCTGTCGTGCCTCTCATGCCATCTCTCACAATCTCGCGAGCTTAACTGGCACGAGCTGCATTGCCAAATTGCGACGCGTTCATTCATGGCACGTTCAGGTTGTCTTCAATAATGTGATGCTGGGTGCGAACAACACCACGATCAACACATTGAGCGCGACGAAAGCGGGCCGCTGCGCGGTCTTCGCTTGCCGTTTCCTTCAACAAGGGGGACTACACGCATGACTGGGATTGCTGATTTCTCGCGCTATTCTCTCCGAACTTCGACGCGATTGCTGGGCTTTGTGGCGGCAGCGCTCCTCACACTGTCGGCCTTCGTGGGCGATCGCGCCGAAGCTTCGTCGCTCCTCAATCCGGGTGCCGCGGCTGCAGGCAAAGTCGCGGCCGACGGGCTTGCGATCGAAGTTCGAGGAGTTGGTGGCGGCGGCAGTGGCCGTGGGGGTGGCGGCGGCGGATATGGTGGCCGTGGCGGATACGGCGGACATGCCGGATTCGGTGGCAGCCCGTCGTATCAGGGCGGCGCGTCCCGCACCGGTCCGAACGTGGCTGGTCGTACCCGTTTCGGCGGCCACCACTTCGCCCATGGCCGCCACTTCAGGCGCGTGTTCGTGGGAGGCGTCTGGTACGATTACCCCTACGATGACGATTACCCGTACTACGAGGGATATCCGGCCTATTCCGCCGCCCCCGGCTGCCGCATCGTCGAGACCGAAAATGGTCCACAGCAGCTTTGCAGTCATCGCCCGTGGCGCCACCATCATTACACCCGGCGGCACCATCAGCGCAGGCATCATCAAGCCCATCGTTGAGGTTCGAGCGGTAGGTGAGATGAGTCAGGCGCTCGCAAGGGCGCCTGATTTTTCTCCATGACGAGACGCTTGATCCGAGAGTGGCACTCGCTCGAAAACGCTCTAAATCCAGTCCTTGAGCTTCCAGGACTTGATTTTCCACGGCGTGAGCGCCTCCAGCCGCCACTGCGCCCAGCGCTCCGGAGGCCAATGGCTGAGACGCGACGTCTCCTCGGCCACCGCTTTCTTGACCGCGCGGGGCATGACCCGGCGCCGCCGCTGCTGCGTCGCCTCGCTGATCATATCGACGAATTCAGCTTTGTCGGCCATGGCGTGCTTCCCTCGCGAAACTTCGCGACCTGTTGCCCGGCAAGTCTGCCCGGAAGTGCTTAACGACTTCCTTCACCGATGCGTTGATGTTGAGGGAAGGCGGGCTTACCGCCACTCCCTGATGTCGACAAAATGCCCGGCAATGGCCGCGGCCGCCGCCATGGCGGGCGAAACCAGGTGGGTGCGGCCTTTAAAACCCTGGCGGCCCTCGAAATTGCGGTTCGAGGTCGAGGCGCAGCGCTCTTCGGGCTTGAGCTTGTCGGGATTCATCGCAAGGCACATCGAGCAGCCCGGCTCGCGCCAGTCGAAGCCGGCCTTGATGAAGATCTTGTCGAGGCCTTCGGCTTCGGCCTGTTCCTTCACGATCCCCGAGCCCGGCACGATCATCGCGTTGACGTTGGCGTTGACCGTCTTGCCCTCGGCGATTTTCGCCGCCGCGCGCAAATCCTCGATGCGGCCGTTGGTGCAGGAACCGATGAAGACGCGGTCGAGCCTGATGTCGGTGATCCTGGTGCCGGCCTTCAGCCCCATGTAATTCAGCGCGCGATGCTTGGAGAGGCGCTTGGCCTCATCCGCGATTTTGTCGGGATCGGGCACAAAGCCCGTAACCGACACCACGTCTTCCGGCGAGGTGCCCCAGGTCACGATCGGCGGCAGCTTGGCCGCATCCAGCCTGATCTCGTGATCGAAATGGGCCCCCTCGTCGCTCCGCAGAGTCTCCCAGTAACGCATCGCGGCGTCCCAGTCCGCGTCCTTCGGCGATTTCGGGCGTCCTTTGAGGAATTCAAACGCCTTCGCGTCTGGCGCGATCAGGCCGGCGCGAGCGCCGCCTTCGACCGACATGTTGCAAACGGTCATGCGGCCTTCCATCGAGAGCGCGCGGATCGCCTCGCCGGCATATTCCAGCACATAGCCGGTGCCGCCGGCGGTGCCGATCTCGCCGATGATCGAAAGAATGATGTCCTTGCCGCTGACGCCGTCGGGCAATTTGCCGTCGACGACGGCGCGCATGTTCTTGGCCTTTTTCTGGATCAGGGTTTGCGTCGCCAGCACGTGCTCGACTTCGGAGGTGCCGATGCCGTGCGCCAGCGCGCCGAACGCGCCATGCGTCGAGGTGTGGCTGTCGCCGCAGACGATGGTGGTGCCGGGCAGTGTAAAGCCCTGCTCCGGGCCGATCACATGCACGATGCCCTGACGGCGGTCGAACTCATTGAAATATTCGATGCCGAATTCCCTGGCGTTCTCGGCCATCACCCGCATCTGTTCGATGCTTTCCGGATCGGGATTGGGCTTGGAGCGGTCGGTGGTTGGGATGTTGTGATCGACCACGGCGAGCGTCTTTTGCGGGGCGCGGACCTTTCGTCCCGTCGCGCGCAGGCCCTCGAAGGCCTGCGGCGAGGTCACTTCGTGGACCAGATGGCGGTCGATATAGATCAAACAGGTGCCGTCATCGGCTTCGTGAACCAGATGATCGTTCCAGATTTTGTCGTAGAGAGTGGTCGGTTTCGACATGAGCATAAGCTCCAAAGGAGTCTGATTGAGCGGTTAGGCGCTGCGACGCGCGAGCAAAGCAGCAGTCGGCGCAGCATCAGGCCGCGCGCGCAAGCCCTGACGTCGCCGAGGTCGCAAAGCGCCCAAAGAAGCGGCCGGGCAGCCGCGAGCGATCGTCAATGACGACGCGCGACGCGAGGATGTGGCGATCCGCGAGCATTCGAGTTCTATACCACACGAGATGTTCAAGCGCGATATGCGTTAAGTTCCACTGTCATTCCGGGGCGATGCAAAGCATCGAACCCGGAATCTCGAGATTCCGGGTCTGGTGCTAACGCACCATCCCGGAATGACGAGTCTGGATTGTTTCTCTGTGCCCGCAAAAAAAGCGCGGGAAAACCCCGCGCTTTTCGCCAAACCCAGTGCTCCGAAAACTACTCGCCGACCGCGGCGGCGCGCTCGCTCTTCTCGACGATGCGGGCCGACTTGCCGCGCAGATTGCGCAGGTAATAGAGCTTGGCGCGGCGCACCTTGCCGCGGCGCACCACCTTGATCGAGTCGATCATCGGCGACATCACGGGGAATACGCGCTCCACGCCCTCGCCGTAGGAAATCTTGCGCACCGTGAAGCTCTCGTTCAGCCCGCCGCCGGAGCGGCCGATGCAGACGCCTTCATAGGCCTGCACGCGCGAGCGGTCGCCTTCGACCACCTTGACGTTGACGATCACGGTGTCGCCGGGTCCGAATTCCGGAATTTCCTTGCCGGCGGACATTTTTTCGAATTGCTCTTTTTCGAGCTGTTGAATGAGGTTCATGGCAAAATCTCCATCGGCGGCGCGCCCCAGCCGCAAAATGCGCGGGCTGCGCGAATATTGGTTTATCCTGCGCGGATTTGGCCGCCCGTATACGGCAAAGGCGGGACCTTGTCACCCTTTCGTCGTGTTTTTTGGCGGTTTTTGGCCCTTGTTTTTGGCCTCCCAGAGGTCGGGCCGCCGCTGCCTTGTCAGGGCCTCGGCCTCGGCCAGACGCCAGGCCCCGACCCTGGCATGATCGCCCGAGGTCAGGATTTCCGGGATCGAGTGCCCCTCGAATTCCTGCGGGCGGGTATATTGCGGGTATTCCAATAGGCCCTCGGCGAAGCTTTCCTCGGTGCCGGAGCCCGGTTTTCCCATTACGCCAGGCAGCAGCCGGACACAGGCGTCGATCAGCGCCATGGCGGCAATTTCGCCGCCTGAAAGCACGTAATCGCCGATCGAAACTTCCTCCAGGCACCTTGCCTCGATGACCCGCTGGTCGACACCCTCGAACCGGCCGCAGACGATCAGCGGGCCAGGGCCGGTGGCAAGTTCCACCACCCTGGACTGGGTCAATGGCCGACCCCGCGGGCTCATCAGAAGGCGTGGCCGGTTTTTTGGGGAATCCGGTCTGCCATCGGCCGCATCGATCGCGGCCGCCAATACATCGGCGCGCAGCACCATGCCGGGGCCGCCGCCGGCCGGCGTATCGTCGACGCTGCGGTGGCGGTCGGTCGCCGAATCCCTGATGTCGCGCGCTTCGAGCGTCCAAAGTCCCGATGCCAACGCCTTCCCGGCAAGGCTGACGCCGAGCGGGCCCGGGAACATCTCCGGGAATAAAGTCAGCACGGTCGCGCGCCAGACTGGGCCTATCAAGGTCATGCCCCTCCAATGGCGTGTGCGGTCGCGGCCGTCAAAGGGAGCGGCTAGCGGAACGTCCGGGCGGGGCTGATGGTATCGACCCAAAATGATCCGGCAAACCCCCGGACACTACTCCTTGCGGCCATAGTCAATCAGCTCGATCGTATTGCTGATATGCAGATGTTTGTTGGCCCTCAAAACAAAGGTCCGCCTCACCCAATGATCAATCGCAGGAGCGTACCAGGTTATTGATGTGACCTCGTTCTTCATGAGCGGGTTTTTGACATTGCTTCCCATAAACGTGGTTTCGATCTTGAACGTGTCGAAGGTGCCGGCTTTCGTGGTGACGCTTTCCTGTCCGACGACCTTCGAAGTCCCGGATCGTTTCCAGATACTCCCGTTTGCGCTGTTGATGTTGTTGGTTTGTACGGGCCACGTCTTGCCGACTGCGAGAGGCGATTGGATACCGGTACCGTCATGGGGCGAGTATCTCCAGGGCCGCTGCTCCACTGCGTTCCACGACCGGTCGTAGACCGTGACACTGGTGTCGTCGGTACCAAACTTCTTGAACCGTACGCTGATTTCGGTCGGCGTCACCTCGGTAACGACGTTCTCCCGGCTCTCGGTGATTTTCCCTGTTATCTCGTCCCTTACCTCGTAGGTCCAGCGGTCGCCGGAGCGCGGCTCCTCCATCGGAACGACAGATTTCGCCGGCAGGGCGGCGGCGGCACTCGGAGCTTCAGCCGGCGGAGGTGCTTGCTGCGCCGATACGCCAGTGGCGACAAGACAGATTACCGCAAAAGCGGTGTGCCGAAGCATTGGGGTTTCCTTAGGTTTGCTCATTCTTGCGGCTGCGCGCATTACCGCCTAGCGGCGGCCATACTCGACCAGCTCCGCGGTGGTCTTGTTGCGCACGTGCCCGTCGGATCGCGTTACGGTGGATTGCTTCACCCAATGATCGATTGCCGGTGCGTACCAGGTCTGCCACACGTCTTGAAATTTCTTGGTCGGGTCCTTTGCATTCTGAAATTCAAAGGATGTCTCGATTTTGAAAGTGTCGAAGGTGCCGGCTCTAGTGGTGACACTTTCCTGCGCAACGACCTTCGATGTCACCGAACGCCTCCAAACAACTCCCGCAGTATTGTTCGAGTCATTAGCCTTGACTGACCAGGTCTTACCAACCGCCAGCGGCGATCGAATCCCGCTGCCGTCACTTGGTGCAAACCGCCAGGTGTCGTTGCTGGTCCGGTTCCAAGAGCGATCGTAGTTCACGAAACCGAAATTGGGATTGCCGAGCACGACAATACGGATGCCGATCTCTGTCGTCGAGACGTCTGTGATCGTGCTCGTGTACGTCGATTTGACATCGCCGGTAATGTCGTCCCGAGACTCATAAGTCCAGCGGTCGCCGATCTGCGGGTCTTCCATCGCTTCCGGGCTGTTCGCCGGTTCGGCTGACGGCGATGCTGCCGCCGGAGGCGACTCGGGCGGTTTGGTTTGGGCGGACAGCAGGCCCGATGTTGCGATTAGCCCGAGGGCCGCCAGGAAAGCGCTACGCAACATGGAATTCTCCGGTACTTCGGCATCGAGTCTGCAACGGGGCGGGCTGATGGCACGGGGGTGAGGCAACTCAAGCGTGCCAGAGCTGAAAAATGAACGCAAGCGTTTTTGCGAACCGCGTCGCGACGGCTTTTATGACGGTCGAATGTCAGCTGAGGTCGAGACGCAGGCCGTTGCGTAGCTAATTCGATCCGTCGTCTTCGCCCTCGATCTCGCCGGGCAGTTCGATCACCACGCGCCCGCCCGCAAGATCGACCGCGGGCACTACGGCATTGGAGAACGGCAGCATCATGGTCGCGCCTTGCGGCGGCGCGATCTCGATAATGTCGCCCGCGCCGAAATTGTGGATCGCAACGACGCGGCCGAGCGGCTCGTTGGTCGCCGTCACGGCGGCGAGCCCGATCAGGTCGGCGTGGTAATATTCGTTCTCGCTGGTCGCCGGCAACCTTTCGCGCGCGACAAAGAGCTCGATGCCGTTGAGGCACTCAGCCTCGTCGCGCGTCGTGACGCCCTTGAGCGTTGCAACCAGGTGTCCCTTTGCCTCGCGGACGTTCGTCACTTCAAACCGGCGCGCGCCGTCTTTGGTCGCAAGCGGTCCGTAGTGCTTCACGGCCAGCGGGTCTTCGGTAAACGTCCACAGCTTCACCGCGCCGCGCACGCCATGAGCGGCGCCGATGCGGGCGACGCAAATCGGTGCTGCCACCGTCGCGCGCCGCTACGCGCTACGCCGACTTGGCGGCGGCTTCGGCCTGCGCCTTGCGCTCCTTGCGCGGCACGGCCTTTACCGGATTGTTGCGCGCGGTGCGCTTCATGACGCCGGCGGCATCGAGGAAACGCGTGACGCGGTCGGACGGCTGGGCGCCCTTGGCGAGCCAGGCCTTGACCTTGTCCATGTCGAGCTTCAGCCGCTCGGTGTTGTCCTTGGGGAGCAGCGGATTGAAATGGCCAAGACGTTCGATGAAGCGGCCGTCGCGGGGAAAGCGCGAATCGGCGACGACGACGTGATAGACGGGGCGTTTCTTGGTGCCTGCGCGCGCGAGGCGGATAACGACTGACATTTAGTTCTCCTGAGTGTGAGTTGGTTAGCTTTCGGTATTCGTCGTCGTCATTGCGAGGAGCGCCGCGACGAAGTAATCCAGTTCTTGGCGCTGCGGCGAAATGGATTGCTTCGCTTCTCGCAATGACGAAAGAAAGATCATTTCTTCTTCCCCAGTCCGGGGAAGCCGCCGAGCCCGGGCAAGGGCGGCTTGTTGCCCAGGCCCGTAAGCCCCGGCAGGTTCGGCAAGCCCGAGCGCAGGCCCGCGGGAAGATCCTTTGGCAGCGCGGGCATGCCGCCGGGGGGCGTGCCTTGCGGCATTTTTTCCGCCAGCGCCTTCATCTGTTCCGGCGTCGGCATGCCGCCGCCAAAGCCCATCGCCTGCGCGATGCCGGCGAGCGGGCCGCGCTTGCCGGAGCCCATCGCCTTCATCATATCGGCCATGTTCCGATGCATTTTTAAGAGCTTGTTGAGGTCCTCGACCTTGCCGCCGGCGCCCGCCGCAATCCGCCTCTTGCGGCTCGCTTTGAGAATGTCGGGATTTTTCCTTTCGGCCCGCGTCATCGAATCGATCAGCGCGACCTGACGCTTTAGAATTTTGTCGTCGATCCCGGCATTCGCGATCTGGTTCTTCATTTTGGCAATACCGGGCATCATGCCCATCAGGCCCGAGAGGCCGCCCATATTGGCCATCTGCAGCAATTGCTCGCGCATGTCGGTGAGATCGAACTGGCCCTTGCGCATCCGCTCGGCGGTGCGCGCGGCCTTTTCGGCGTCGATATTGGCGGCGGCCTTCTCCACCAGCGACACCACGTCGCCCATGCCGAGAATGCGCCCCGCAATCCGGCTCGGATGAAAATCCTCCAGCGCGTCGGTCTTTTCGCCGGTGCCGATCAGCTTGATCGGCTTTCCCGTGACCGCGCGCATCGACAGCGCGGCGCCGCCGCGGCCATCGCCGTCGACGCGCGTCAACACGATTCCGGTGAGGCCAACGCGTTGGTCGAAGGCGCGCGCGAGATTGACCGCGTCCTGGCCGGTCAGCGAGTCCGCGACCAGCAGCACTTCGTGCGGGTTGGCCGCGGCTTTGATCTCGGCCGCTTCGCTCATCATCTCTTCGTCGAGCGTGGTGCGGCCGGCGGTGTCGAGCAGCACCACGTCGTAGCCGCCGAGCTTTCCAGCTTCCAGAGCGCGCTTGGCGATTTGCGCCGGCTTTTGTCCGGCGACGATCGGCAAGGTGGGGATGTCGAGGTCGCGCCCGAGCACCGCGAGCTGCTCCATCGCCGCCGGGCGATAGATGTCGAGCGAAGCCATCAGCACCTTGCGCTTGTCGCGCTGGGTCATGCGGCGGGCGAGTTTCGCGGTCGTGGTGGTTTTGCCGGAACCCTGCAGGCCGACCATCATGATCGCGACCGGCGGCACCGCGTTGAGATCGATGCTCTGGCCGTCGGAACCGAGCGTGGCGATCAGCTCGTCATGGACGATCTTCACCACCATCTGGCCGGGGGTGACCGACTTGACCACGGTGGCGCCGATCGCCTGCTCACGGACCCTTTCGGTGAAGCTTCCCACCACGTCGAGCGAGACGTCGGCCTCGAGCAGCGCGCGGCGCACCTCGCGCATCGCGGCGTCGACATCGGCCTCGCTCAGCGAGCCGCGGCCGGTCAGGCGATCGAGAATGCCGCCAAGCTTTTCCGACAGATTGTCGAACAATGCTGTTGTCCTTCGCTTTCGCGGGTGATGACGACTCTCACCAACCCAAATAGCCATGGCGCCCGAGGGCGCATCGCGCTGTCGGGCGTTGACCTCCGGCCTCCGGGGCCGGGCGGCGGGTCGAAAAGAACGTCTTTCCGAGAAGTGGCGGGATTTACAGGGATCGCCGCCGTGAAGTCAAGAAAACTCCGAGGGAAATGGCCCGGAAGACGGGCTAAGCCGTTCAAACAACAGAGTTTTACCAATGATTTGCCGGTCGGTCGCGACCATGCCGAAGGCTGCCGGTTCCATATTGGGCGAACTCTCGCCATATAGCGCGGTATGACTTCCGTCCGCCATCCATGACCCCGCCGTTTACCCGCCGCCGCCTTCTCACGTTCCTCGCCGGCCTCACCGCCATGTCCGGACTGTCAGCCTTCGGGGCTTCCCGCATGAAAACCTATGACGGCCCCGTCTCCGATCATTTCGACGGCCTGCGCTTCTTCGATCCCGACGGCGCGCCGCCG
Organism: Bradyrhizobium sp.; assembly: GCA_035308285.1. GTDB lineage: Bacteria > Pseudomonadota > Alphaproteobacteria > Rhizobiales > Xanthobacteraceae > Bradyrhizobium. Next base: position 17,173 of record DATGGY010000202.1, read on the forward strand.
AAAGATCCCGGCGCGGTGCTGCGCTGGCAATTCGGCCGCGACCGGCAGCGGCAGCCATGGCCGGACTGGGCGCCGAGCCCCAGTGCCGACACCCCGCCGCCGCGCGTTGACGCCGGCAAGGTGCGGCTATCGTTCGTCGGCCACG
>DATGGY010000203.1:0-6214 GCA_035308285.1 Bradyrhizobium sp.
ACGCCCCTGAGATTGCCGAGTTCTTCCTCGCCGACGGTGCCGACGAACATCACGTCGCCGACGGTCGCAATCGCGTTACTATTGATGGATTTGATCAGCGATAACAGCGCGGCCAGGCCGCGGGAATCGTCACCGATGCCCGGCGCGAGAATGATGCCGTCCTTCTCCTTCACGGTGACGTCGGTGCCTTCCGGAAACACCGTATCGAGATGCGCCGAGACCACGAGCTTCGGCCTGCCGCCGCTGCTGCCTTTGCGCAAGCCAATCACGTTGCCCTCAGTGTCGATCGTTGCGTCCTTGAAGCCGAGCTCCAGAAATCGCTTGAGAAAATATTCGGCGCGCTGCCTTTCCTTGTACGGAGGCGCCGGAATTTCGGTGATGCGCTTCTGCTCGGCAAACGCCCGATCGTCATCGGCCTTGATGTCTTCGAGCGCCCTGACCACCTTGGGCGAAGCAAGGATGGCTTGAGAGGCGGCATCGACCGCGGCTCCCGCGGCCGGGGCTTGCGCAGCCGTTGGCGCCAATGGCGCGGCCGCCAGCCATAATGCGGCGATGAAGGCCGATTGCCTCAGGACTCTCATTCGCTGCCCTTGTCCTGTGCCAAGCCCCGCATCTTCAGCTGCTGCGAGAACCAGAGCGACAATTTCCGGTCGATGGTGCCCGCAACATAGACTTCCGATTTGCTCACGTTGTCTTTTCCAAGAGTCAAAAGCACCCCGATCCAGTAGGCGAACCACAGATGCGGGTCGGTCAGCGCCCGCAGCTTTTGCTGGTCGTGCTCCTCGGGCTGGTGGTTGGATGCCTTCCGCACCTCGACCGCGAGCAGGTTATTGGGGATATCGCGCTGGTGCACGACAATGTCGGGATAGATCGATTTGCCGAGATGATCGTCGGTCGAGACGATCGTGCCATGCGGTAGCCGCAAGGTGCGCGCGCCGAGCCGGTCGTAATCGCAATCGACGTCCCAGCCGGAAAATTGCTTCTCCAGATGCACCGCCAGCCGGTGCGCCAGCGTGCGCTCGCCGAGATCGTGCTCAAACAGGAAGGCCTCGCGCCGATAGAATTCCGAAAGCGCAGCGACGACCTTGTCCAGCTCGGTTTGCATCTGGCCTCCCGTCCACTCCGTCGTTCCGGGATGGTGCGTCAGCACCAGACCTCAGATGTGCAATTGCACATCGGGGAACCTCGAGATTCTCCGATGTGCAATTGCACATCGTAGTTCGATGCCTTGCATCGCCCCGGAATGACGACCAAGGAATGCTTTAGCGCCTCATCGTCACATCCGCACTTCGATCAATCGCGGTCCCCGCTCCGGTATGGCTTCCGCCAGTGCGGCGACGAATTCGTCCGCAGTCGTGGCCGCGCGCGCGGCGACCCCCATGCCCTTGGCGAGCGCGACCCAGTCGAGCGTGGGACGGTCGATCTTGAGCATGTCGAGCGCGCGCTGCCCCGGCTCGCCGGCGCCGACGCCGTCGAATTCGCCGCGCAGGATCTGATAGATGCGATTGGCGAATACGATCGTGGTGACGTTGAGGCCCTCGCGCGCCTGCGTCCACAGCGATTGCAGGGTGTACATGGCGCTGCCGTCGCCGACCATGCAGATCACCTTGCGGTCGGGGCAGGCCACCGCGGCGCCGGTCGCAACGGGCGTCGAAAATCCGATCGATCCGCCCATGTTCTGCAGCCAGTCGTGCGGAGCGGCGGCGGCGGTCGGCGGAAAGAACCCGCGGCCCGTGGTGATGGATTCATCGACCATAATGGCGTTTTCCGGAATCGCCATGGCAATTGCCATTGCGATCGAGGCATGCGTCAACGCCCCCGCAGGCTTCGCGAGTTCGACCATCGCCTGGGGCTTCGCATCGCCTGGTTTGGCGCCCAGCGCAGAGGCCAGCGCCTCGAGGGCAGCGACCGAATTCTCGCCGCCCGAGGTCAGGCGATGCACCTCACAACCCTCCGGCTTCAGGAGACTCGGCTTGTTCGGATAGGCGAAAAACGCCACGGGATCGTTGGCCTCGACCAGAATGATATTCTTGAAACCTTGAAGGATCGGCAGCGCCTGCTCGATCACATAAGGTATTCGGTCGATCGCAAACCGCCCGCGCCCACGCGCCATGCGCGGATTGTAGGTCTGGCCCATCACCTTGCAGCCGGTCTTGCCGGCGATCCGCGCCGCCAGCGCCAGCCCCTGTTCGGTCAACACGCCGCCCGTCAGCAGCAGAAGGGTCGGCGCGCCGCCGCGCAGCACCTTTGCCGCAGTCTCAACCGCCTGCGACGAATAGCTGGCGCGCTGGGCTTCGGCTGGAACCTGCGCGATGCCGTCGGCTTCGTTCCAGGCGGTATCGGCGGGCAAGATCAGCGTGGCGATCTGGGCGGGCGAACTTTTGGCGGCAGCGATCGCCGCGGCGCCGTCCTTGGCGACGGATTTGGCGTCCGGCGAAGTCCGCACCCAGGCCGACATCGGCCGCGCCAGCCCCTCGATGTCGGAAGTCAACGGCGCATTATAGCCGATGTGATAAGCCGCATGCTGGCCGACAATATTGACGATGCCGGAATTCGCCTTCTTGGCGTTGTGCAGATTGGCGAGACCATTGGCGAGGCCGGGGCCGAGATGCAGGAGCGTGGAAGCCGGCGTCCCCTTCATGCGGAAATAGCCGTCCGCGGCTCCCGTCACCACCCCCTCGAACAGCCCGAGCACGCAGCGCATGCCCTCGACCCGGTCGAGCGCGGCCACGAAATGCATCTCGGAAGTGCCGGGATTGGCGAAGCAGACGTCCACGCCGCCCGCGACCAGTGTCCGCACCAGACTTTCCGCACCGTTCATCGTTCCACTCCCGTTCGGGGCCCGCACATTTTCAGGAAACCCGATGGAAGATCAATCATTCCTGACGCATTTCGTCAAAGGGTCGGCAACGCATTGCTGCCATCGCCGGCGGCGACTTTTTTAACCGCAACCTTGAAAATCGCGTTACCTCACTGACTGGTTGCTTGCGAAAACGCGCCAGCTATGGCCTGATTTCGGGTGTGGATCGCATTTTGGCGAGGAACGAGATGACTCGGGCTTTTGCTTTCCTGATTGTGTCATTGATGTTGGTGGCTGACGCAGGTTCGGCGCGCGCGCAAAGCAGCAACGACGACTTCTTCAATTTCTTCGGTCAACGCAGCTCCAACTACAACAGGAGCGCCCCCAATTACGGGAACCAGCCCTACGGGGCCGGCTCCGACTATTACGGCGGCGGCTCAAGCCCGATCCCGCGCGAGCTGGTGAATTCTCCCGGCCAGTTTGCCCCGGGCACCATCTACATCAGCACTGCCGAGCGGCGGCTTTATTTGATCCTCGGCAATGGCGCGGCGTTGCGCTACGGCATCGGGGTCGGCCGCGACGGTTTCGGCTGGTCCGGTACCCACCGCATCACAGCGAAAAGGGAATGGCCGGGCTGGACCCCGCCCGCGGAGATGCGGGCCCGGCGGCCGGACCTGCCGGCCTATTTGCCCGGCGGCATCGAAAATCCGCTGGGCGCGCGCGCCATGTATCTGGGCTCGACGCTCTATCGCATTCACGGCTCGAACGAGCCGGAGACGATCGGCCACGCCGTATCGTCCGGCTGCATCCGCATGACCAACGAGGACGTGACCGATCTTTATAACCGCGTCTCGGTCGGTACCGTGGTGGTGGTGCGGTAGCTGGCTCGACTCTTAGTCGTCCCTGCGAACGCAGGGACCTATACGCCGCGGCGGTTGTTTGAAGCACACTGCTTGACGGCTTTCGCGCAATAATTGACGCCGGTGGTTATGGGTCCCTGCGTTCGCAGGGACGACCAGGAGAGAGATGGCACGAGAGTGCCAACACTGCCGACAAACATCACGCCGACTTCTCGAACAGCTCCCGTCCGATCAGCATGCGGCGGATTTCGGATGTGCCGGCGCCGATCTCGTACAGCTTGGCGTCGCGTAACAGGCGTCCGGTCGGGTAATCGTTGATATAGCCGTTGCCGCCGAGCAACTGGATCGCGTCGAGCGCGCATTGCGTCGCCTTCTCGGAGGCAAACAGAATGGCGCCGGCCGCGTCCTCGCGTGTGGTCTCGCCGCGGTCGCAGGCCTTCGCCACCGCATAGACATAGGCGCGCGCCGCGTTCATCGTCGTGTACATGTCGGCGATCTTGCTCTGCACGAGCTGAAAGCTGCCGATCGGCTGGCCGAACTGCTTGCGCTCGTGCACATAGGGCATCACCACGTCGAGGCAAGCCTGCATGATCCCGAGCGGCCCTGCCGCCAGCACCGCGCGCTCATAATCGAGCCCCGACATCAGCACGTTGACGCCGCGGCCGACCTCGCCGAGCACGTTTTCCGATGGCACTTCGCAATTCTCAAACACCAGTTCCCCGGTGTCGGAGCCGCGCATGCCGAGCTTGTCGAGTTTTTGGGCGGTGGAAAATCCCTTCATGCCTTTTTCGACGATGAAGGCGGTGATGCCGCGCGGCCCCGCGGCCGGATCGGTCTTGGCGTAGATCACCACCGTCTCCGCCAGCGGGCCGTTGGTGATCCACATCTTGGATCCGTTGATGACGTAACGATCGCCCTTCTTCTCGGCGCGGGTCGTCATCGATACCACGTCGGAGCCGGCGCCAGGTTCCGACATCGCAAGCGCCCCGACATCTTCGCCGGAAATCAGCCGCGGCAGATATTTGCGCTTCTGCGCGTCATTGCCGTTGCGCCGCAATTGATTGACGCAGAGGTTCGAATGCGCGCCGTAGGACAGGCCGACCGCGGCGGAGGCGCGCGATATCTCCTCCATCGCGACGCAATGCTCGAGATAGCCAAGCCCCGAGCCGCCATATTCCTCCTCGACGGTAATTCCGTGGAGGCCGAGCTCGCCAAGTTTCGGCCAGAGATCGCGCGGGAACTGATTGCTCCGATCGATCTCGGCGGCGCGCGGCGCAATCTCATGGCTCGAGAAATCATGAACGGTCTCGCGCAGCGCATCCGCGGTTTCGCCGAGATCGAAATTGAACATCCGGTACGCGTTGGGAATCATGGTCGGGCGGCCTTTCCGGCGATAGACTTGCTGTCGTGCAAGAGCCTTATTCCTTGCCCGTCAGCTTGTCACGGGCGGCATCGGCCGAGAAGGGCATTCCCGGTTACCGGCCGAGCGGCGCAACAGGGCCCCTTGCACCAAAACTCGCTCTTGCCCTGACGCGCGCAAGGGGATGTAATTCGAAATATAAGCCCTCCGGAACAACCAAGGAGGGCACCAGCAGGGAAAAGCCGACCCATGCGCGGGACGGATTGATCGATCATGAACATCCAGACATCGGTCAGAATCAGCAAGGAAGAGCTTTTGCGCGGCGCGCGCGCAGCCGCCTATTCCATGCCATTGAAGGATTTTCATCCCGGCGCGCCACAGCTTTTCCGCAACGATACGCTGTGGCCGTATTTCGAGCGGCTGCGCAAGGAAGAGCCGGTGCATTACTGCACCGCCGCGCCGATCGAACCCTATTGGTCGGTCACCAAATACAAAGACATCATGCATGTGGACACCAACCACGGCCTCTTTTCTTCGGACGTGTCGCTGGGAGGTATCTCGATCCGGGACGTGCCGCCGGGTTATGATTGGCCGAGTTTCATCGCGATGGACCAGCCGCGGCACTCGGCCCAGCGCAAGACCGTCTCGCCGATGTTCACGCCGACGCATCTGGACGAGCTCGCGATCCTGATCCGGCAACGCACCGGCAAGGTGCTGGATTCGCTGCCCCGCAACGAGACCTTCAATTTCGTCGATCTTGTTTCGATCGAATTGACGACGCAGATGCTGGCAACGCTGTTCGACTTTCCTTTCGAGGAGCGCCGCAAGCTGACGCGCTGGTCCGATGTCTCGACCGCGCTGCCCAAGGGCGGCGTCGTCGAATCGGCGGAGCAACGCCGGGCCGAAATGGATGAGTGCGCGGCCTATTTCGCCAGGCTCTGGAACGAGCGCGTCAACGCCGAGCCGCGAAACGACCTGGTCTCGATGATGGCCCATAGCGAGGCCACCCGCTACATGGACCCCGAAAATCTGATGGGCAACATCATCCTGTTGATCGTCGGTGGCAACGACACCACCCGCAACACCATGAGCGGCTCGGTGCTGGCGTTGAACGAGCACCCCGAGCAATATCAAAAGCTGCGCGACAATCCGGCGTTGATCGATTCCATGGTGCCGGAAGTCATTCGCTGGCAG
>DATGGY010000204.1:0-17238 GCA_035308285.1 Bradyrhizobium sp.
CGCCGGTGCCGCCCATCACCGCCTGATGGTAGTTGTCGGCAAGCGAGTATTCCAGCGCGAGTCTGTTGAGAACCGGCGCATCGCCCTGCTGCATGTTGAAGAAGGACATCGACGTGCCCATGCCTTCTTCTGTCGTTCCGGCGAAGGTAGTGATGACAAAGGGCAGAAGATCTCTGAGACAGCCGGTCGGATTTTCCCGCGTAGCGTTCTGAACGCTGCAATCCGATTGCTGCCACATCTGATAGAAGCGATGAATAGTGTCCTCGGTGTAGGCATCGTATTGCAGGCCATGGCCCTGCGCGTCCTTCGCCGTCTGCTGGTACGGTCCGTTCGGCAGATTGGTGACATTGAGAATGCGCGTATCCGGGTTGCGCACACCGCTTACCTCGGGCGTGAACGTCAACCCGACCGCGGCTCCCGTGGTCAGCAACACATAGTCTTCGGGCTCCAGGCTCGCCGGCTCTGCGGCCTGGGCCGCGGCAACGGTGGCGAACGGCGGCGGGTTCGTGTCGCTCGCCTGCAGCGGCACGCCCCGCAGGTCCGGCGGGGGCAGCGTAGTGTAGGGCGTCTTGGTCCCATCAGGCGCGCTGATGAAATAATTGGGCTGCGGCGACACCGTGAACTGTGCAGCCTTGCTGAAATTGGGACCGGGCGTGCCGTTAGCGTTGACGATGCCCGCCGACAGCAGATTGCGAATATGTTGTCCGTCGCGCGGGCGGAAGGTGCCGAAAACATGATCCATGCTGCCATTCTCGGCGATAACGACGATGACATGCTTGATCGGCGTCGTCGTGAATGTGCGATCGGCGGACTTGTCCGGATCGGTGGCGCCGGCGCTCGCCGTCAATGCCCCCAACGCAGCCGCCGCCACGCCAACCCGCAAGCCGAGATTTCCCTTGCCCGGCATGTACTTACTTCCTCGCATTTTGGTTCTCCCCAGAGTGAAAAGCGGCGGGAAGCTAGCGAGGTGGCATGACATCTTTGTTGCAATTTGATGTATCGGCGGAATTGATCGGGGCTATCCAGCGCTATTTCGCGTGCGTCGCGTCCAGGTCGCCGGTGAGAAGCTTGGTTCGACAATTACCTCGCCGTACAAGCACCCGAGGCTCAAACTCTCCTCAAGTCCTCTGCGCGGGGCACCGCGCGCCCCAGCCCAGTCGAATCCAGAGCAGTGGGTTCCGCCTCACGCCCCGTCAGTGCTATCACCGACACCGTCACAATGCGCTCGATGACATCAGTGACGTCGTCGAGGTCGCACTTTCCTTCCGAGAGCTTTGACAGCCGCTCGCTATCGCGGATGGTCTGGTGCGCCATCGCGAGCGCGAAATTCAGGCCCCAATAGAGATCGACATCGTTGCGATCGGGCAACGACCGCCGCATCGCGGTGGCGAATTTCCGCAAATGATCGATTTCGCGATTCTTGATGCGGCGGATCGGGGGAACCGACTCGATCGAGGCGCGGATCATAAACCGCGCCGCGGTCGAGCGCTCGTTGTCGGGACCAAGGCAACCGCGCAAGGTTGGACCCACCAGCGCGCGCACAATCGCCTCGATATTCGCCCGCCCGCCGCCTTGCGCTTCGGCCGCCTTCAATTCGGCGAGCCGCTCGCGGTTGGTGGCTAGGCTCCGGGTCACGAACAGTTCGGCGATTAGCTCGTCCTTCGAGCCGAAATGGTAATTCACCGCCGCGAGATTGACGCCGGCCGCCGCGACAATGTCGCGCAGCGTGACATCCGCAAAGCCGCGATCGGCGTAGAGCCGCTCGGCGGCATCAAGGATCAATGCGCGGGTCCGGTCTGACGGCATCTCACACCAGTGGAGTGGGGCATTGCATTTCAAACAATTGTATGAAACTATGGTTTGAAGGCCGGAATGTCAATGCGCGTGACGCATCGCTGTTCCGGCGAGCACGTTGCCGGCGACCCTCGCGTCAGCCGGCAGCTTGATAAACGCTCTTGCAGTGAAACGGCGGCGGGGAGACAGTGCCGCCAACAATTTCGTCCCAAGAATGTGAGGAACGCCCAATGGATTTCACCATGTCGGATCGCCAGAAAGAATGGCTCAGCCGTGTGCAGTCGTTCATGACCAAGCATGTCCGGCCTGCGGTGCCGATCTACCGGCAGCAGGACGAGACGGGACCGCGCTGGAAGGTGATCCCGATTGTTGAGGAACTGAAGAAGAAGGCGAGGGCCGAAGGGCTGTGGAACATGTTCATGCCGCCGTCTTCGCATGAGGACGACGAATTCCGCGGCGCGGGATTGAGTAATCTCGAATATGCGCCGCTCGCCGAGGAGATGGGCCACATCGGCTTTGCCTCCGAGGTGTTCAATTGCTCGGCTCCCGATACCGGCAACATGGAAGTGTTCATGCGGTACGGCACCAAGGAACAAAAGAAAAAGTGGCTGCGCCCCTTGATGGACGGCGAAATCCGCTCCGCCTTCCTGATGACCGAGCCGGCGGTGGCTTCCTCCGACGCCACCAATATCGAGACCCGCATCGAGCGTGACGGCGATCACTTCGTCATCAACGGCCGCAAATGGTGGTCGTCGGGCGTCGGCGATCCCCGTTGCAAGATCGCGATCCTGATGGGCAAGACCGATCCGAAAGCGCCGCGCCACCAGCAGCAGTCGCAGATACTGGTCCCGCTCGACACCCCCGGCATCAAAGTCGAGAAGCTCTTGCCGGTGTTCGGTTTCGACGACGCGCCGCACGGCCACGCCCAGGTGCTTCTGGAGAACGTCCGCGTTCCCGCCAGCAACATCCTGCTCGGCGAGGGCAGGGGCTTTGAGATCGCCCAGGGCCGCCTCGGTCCCGGCCGTATCCATCACTGCATGCGCACCATCGGCAAGGCCGAAGAAGCGCTGGAGAAGATGGTGAAGCGGCTATCCTCGCGCACCGCCTTCGGCAAGAAGATCATCGAATATTCGATCTGGGAGCAGCGCATTGCCGAAGCCCGCACCGATATCGAGATGAACCGCCTGTTGTGCCTGAAGGCGGCCGACATGATGGACAAGGTCGGCAACAAGACCGCGCAGCTCGAGATCGCCATGATCAAGGTGGCGGCGCCCAATATGGCGCTGAAGATCATCGACAACGCGATCCAGGCGTTCGGCGGCGCCGGCGTCTCGGACGACGCGGGCCTGGCGCGGGACTACGCCTCGATGCGCACGATGCGGCTTGCCGACGGGCCGGACGAGGTCCACAACCGCGCCATTGCCAGACTTGAACTTCGGAAGTATGCAAACTCTCCCACTTCGCATTAAAGGGAGCGCCGGCGTGGCGCTTCCCTAGAGCATGATCCGGAAAAGTGGTTCCCGGTTTTCCGACAAGATCATGCTCATACAAAAGGACGGGGGAGCGTCACGGTGGCCGAAGGCGTTAGGAACGACGAGGAATTTTCCGGCACCAAACCGGTCGAAGAGCGGCACCGGATCGACGAGGCGCGCCTTGAGGGGTGGATGCGCGAGCACGTCGAGGGTTATCAGGGCCCGCTGACGGTCCTGCAATTCAAGGGCGGGCAGTCGAACCCGACCTACCGGCTCGACACGCCCGGCCGATCCTACGTGATGCGGCGCAAGCCGTTCGGAAAGCTGCTGCCGTCGGCGCATGCGGTGGATCGCGAGTTCCGCGTCATCGCGGCGCTGGGCAAGCAGGGTTTTCCGGTCGCCAAGGCGTACGCGCTGTGCACTGACGATGCCGTGATTGGCGCTGCCTTCTACATCATGTCGATGGAAGAGGGCCGGGTGTTTTGGGACCCGACATTGCCGAGCCAGACGCGCGAGGCACGGCGCGCGATCTTCGCCAGGAAGGTCGAGACGCTGGCAAAACTGCACACTTACGATCCCCAGGCGATCGGGCTCGGCGACTTCGGCAAGCCCGGCAATTATTTCGCGCGCCAGGTCGATCGCTGGACCAAGCAATACCGCGCTTCCGAAACCCAGCACATTCCCGAAGTCGAAAAACTGATCGAATGGCTGCCGCGCACCGTGCCGCTGCAGGAACGCGTCTCGATCGTTCACGGCGATTATCGTCTTGACAACATGATCTTCCACCCGACCGAACCGCGGGTGATCGCGGTATTGGATTGGGAACTCTCCACGCTCGGCGATCCCATGGCCGACTTCACTTATCTCTTGATGCAATGGACCATGCCGGGGCTCGCCAGTGCCGACCTCAAGGCGTTGAACATTCCGACACTGGAGGAGGCCGCGAAGATCTATTGCGATGTCACCGGCAGCGCGGTGCCTGACCTGAACTGGTACTTTTCCTATAACCTGTTCCGCCTCGCCTGCATCACGCAGGGCATTGCCGGACGCATCCGCGATGGCACCGCGGCGAGCGCCAAGGCCATGGAATCGGCCGCGCGCACGGTGCCGCTGTCGAAAGCCTCCTGGGAATATGCGGAGAAGGCGGGGGCGGCGTAACCGCCTTCGCCGAGCCGAACTGAACAGATGATGCGCCGACCAACGGCCTGCAGCATTAGCACCCACAGGCACCGCTCACGGAGGTTGACGTTGTCCGTCCACCAACCGCTATTCTCATCTTGCCCTTGAACCAACAGGCCTCCTCGCCCGGTCTGGTGACGTGGAGGTCGAGAACTACCGCTGTGGGGCCGCCGACCCATCGCTCGTGGTATCTGACGTTGTTCCCGCAGCTCGAATTTCTCGGCTTTCCGTTCCTTTGCAAAGTGACCAGCTCTCCATCGACCATAACGAAAGCGATCACGCGTTCCCTGCGTGTCGCAAAGACCGTCGTCGCACCGTTGATCGGGCCACGGTGGAATTCGCACTCGCACTGGTAAGGCAGCGATTGTAAATTTTCCATTGGTAGCGTGCCGATCGCGGGATTTTCGGACGACTTGCGATCGCGGTCGGTCGCAAGCACGCGCGTGGAGGCTAACAGCACCCCGGACACCACAATGACAATTTTGTATCGCAAGCGGCGGGTGTCCTTGCGTCGGCTTCTTGCGCATCGACAACGTTAAAATGGCTCACCCCGTTGAGGTCGGAATATTCCCATGCACGCGAGCGGCTCAGCTTTAGAGGGATTGCGGGGAGCGCGATCGGACAGGTTAACCGCTGCCGCGGAGGCGCGCGACCGACGGCGGATCATCATTTTGCGCGGACAAACTGCGCCCATTCCTCCTGCAGCGGCGGCTTCAGCTTTTTTCTTTCTTCTTCAAGCTCGGCGACACGCTTTGCGGCAGCCGTCATCGCATTCGCCGCGACACCGTAACGTTCCACGGTGCGTTGCAGCGGAAATATGAATTGTCCGTCAACCACCTTGTAGGAACCGAGTTCGCCGACCAGAAACGCGACGTATTTCTCGTAGGCACGATAATAATCGGCGAGAGCCGATAACACCCTGGAGGTCAGCGCGATGGTTTTCGCGTGCCGCTTGTCGATGCCGGCCAGCAGATTGCCCATTGTATCCTTGTCGAGGCGCAGTGAGCGCGCATCATTCTCCACCTTGTCGCGCTCGGCCTTGTAGAGCGCAACATAGCGGGGCAGGAAGCTCGTCGCATTGGCTTCCGCCGCTTTCAGATCGTGGCGCAGCGCTTCGAGATCGCCACGGCTCGCCTTGCCGAAATCGACAGCTTTTGAAACCGACGGCGGCTCGATCTCACCCGACAGCTTTTCCGTAGCGGCACGGGTTTCGTTCGTCGCCTTGATGGCCATCGACATCAGCCGCAAGATTTTATTCGACGGATTTTGCCTCAACGCCTCGTCGATCTGCGCGGGGTCGGTGATGCTTTGCAGCGCCGCTTGGCTCTCGCGCAAAGTGTTGCGATCCTGAAGTTTGTCCAACCCGGTTACGAAATAGCCTCCGGCGACCAGGAAAATGAACAAGAACAGGAAAGCCGCCAGCACGCGCCCGCGTCCATTCGAATCCGAAGGCATTATTATTTCAGCCTCCAATCAAGCTACGGTTCTATTTACTTGTTTCTATTCTGTTTGGCGATGATCGGCAGAGCGCGGCCGCTCATGAATTGTGCAGCGGAACAGGACTTCGATGATGCCTATGGTCACCACGATGGCGATGACCACCAAGAGCACGGCGCGCGGCATGCCGCCCGGCTCGGCTGTGCGTTCGACGCGGCCGGCTGTTGCGAGCTGAGCCGTACCCAGGCGCGCGACTGCGGGAGATTGCGCCGGCTCAATCAGCGTCCAGCAATCTATTGGTGGCGTCTGCTGGGGATCGTCGGGCCGCGTCATTTCTGGCATCAAGCCACGATGCGGACGCGCGTTATCCTCGATCGCGCACGGCTGTGCGGGGGCGGCGGATGGGAACGTCACCGCCGACACTGCAAGTATCAAGGCGGCAAGTACCACGACAGGCATGAGGCGCTCCGTTTCCGGACACAGACATTGCCTCCGCCGAGGTGGCCATTCCTGTAAGGCCGACTGATTGACGATTTGCAAATGAACGCGGTTATTAATGGGCAATATGCTTGTCCAATTAACGCGGCGCTCGCAAATGCGCCGATAAATTGGCCAGATCGTGTCAGCGGTCGGATTGAGTTTGTATTTTGGTGAAGCTTGAAATTACGGCGAAAATTTCCCGCCTAATCACGCTGTCATACGACGCATCTCGATGCTTTCCCATTTCGGTCCAAAATCCGCCCTCGACTCAAATCATTCTCATCCTCGGGTTGGAAGACTGGGGGCGCGTTCGGCTATTAGTATTGGGGAATTGGCCATGGTACCCGCACAACCGCCGCTTGCCACACAAGATCGGCTCAATGGATCGTCGCTTGGGCATGACGATGATACCTACGACGAATACACCGACGACGACGTTGTGTCGCTGCTCGAAGAAAATGCCAGGCTACGAAAGCTAGTGGTAAGACTATCGGAACTGGTCCTGCGAAATGTGGCGGATGCAAAATGATTGGCAGACGTCCTTGCGCTTTCGTGCGTCACCTAAAACAGCCGCTGTGACGCGACACGAGCGCCCTCGCTCAACGCGGCCAATTTAGCCCACACGACGTCCTCGGCAACGCGGCCGGCGCCGGCAGCGCTGTCGAACCCGCAATCGGTGCCGGCAAGGACGCGGCTCGGATCGCCAAGCGTGTTGACGACGCGTTCGATCCGCTCGGCCACCACTTCGGGATGCTCGACGAAGTTGGTCGTCGAATCGATGACGCCGGCGACCACGATCTGGTCGTCGGCGATCGCGTGCCCTTCAAGGCATCGCACTTCGTGGGCATGACGGGGATTGGCGAACGGCAACACCAGCGCGCCGACGTTCATTTGCGCGATTAGCGGCAGGATTTCCGAAAGCGGCACGTCGCGGTCGTGCGGCGCCTCATAATTTCCCCAGCACACATGCATGCGGACCTTGTCGCGCGGAATATTGCGCAAGGCCTCGTTGATGGTCGCGACCACGCGCTCGACGAAATCGAGAAAATCTGACAGCGGCCGATCCTGAAATGAAATGTGGTGCTCGAGCGCAAGATCGGGGCAGTCGAGCTGCAGCAGGAAGCCTTGCGCGACGATTGCCTCGTATTCGACCTGGAGTGCGCGGCCGACGGCGGCCAGATAGGCGTCCTCGGTGTCGTAATAGTCGTTGCGGATCGCCGCCACGACGATGCCGGGCGAGGGGGCGGTAAGGAAAGCTTCGACGAACCCACGCTCGCCGGCGGTGGCGCGCTCGTTCAGCACATTGCGGAAATCGGCGCATTCGCGCATCGCCTCGGCGGCGCCGGTGTATCGAATTTCCCCGGTCACCTTGGGCGGAGCGAAGTTGCTGACCATCTCCCTGCCGGCGTTTTGTTGTTCGAGAGACTTCTTGAAAATGGGGTAGCGCTCGACATCGGCGCGCGGCCAGCGTTTCCACGTTCCGCCGAAGCCGGTCATTCGATGCCTGACATGGAGAAAAAATCCCTCGCGCTGCTGCTCGCCATTGTTGCCGATATCGATGCCGGCTTCGATCTGCTTCGGAACGATCCCTTGCAAGGCGGCAAGCCCGGCCCGCTCGATTTCGGCCGCATCGACTTCTTCGCCACGCGCGCGCCTGGCATAGAGTCGCGTTAACGCCGGCGGGCGCGGGAGGCTTCCGGTGTGCGTGGTGAGAATGCGTTCGTTGCTGCGTCGCATTTTTCGGCCTCCGATTCTGCCGATGATACCTGAGCACCTCTTCCGGCAGTAAACATCGGTCGCTTTTTTGTGGCGCGCGCATTCACCTGCCGCAGATCAGCCAAAATGGCAAGTGCGCCGATGTCGCGACTCAGATAAACGTCTCCCGGTAAATTGGGCAACTTCACAGGGGTGGGGTCGTGAATAATTTACACGATTGTCGCGCCAAAGAGGCGCAATGCCGAAGGCATGCCGAAAGCGATGAGCAGAACCGGGACTTGTGGCTGTCGATGGCGGAGCGGTGGTCCTATCTGGCCAAAGAAGCTCCATTTTGCTTCAGGGAAAACACTTCGGTTCCGAAAGCGACTGACTCGCGCAGTGTAGGCTGAGGCGAGCCGCTCGCGGAAAATCGTCGTGCACTGTGGCGCGGAGAGAGGCCGTGCTGTTTTTCCTTTGGTTCGCTTTCAAGATGCGAGCAAACAACGCTTGTCAACCGGGTCGTCGGAACGGCGATGGCCGCGGCGGTCCGGCGTCGGCCGCTTGACAGTTATCGCCAGGCACGAACAAGGTTCCTTCAAGCGAATGCAATGCTATTGGTTTCCTGGGAGCGAGCTAGATGATGTCCCGCCGGCAGTTCGGCGCCTCCGCGCTCGCCGCGGGCGTGGCGGCGGCATCACAAAGGGCGACGGCCTTGTCGTCCGGGCGCATGATCGTCGATGCCCAAGTCCATCTGTGGAAAGCGGAATCGGATGACTGGAAATGGGTACCCGGCATGAAGCCGCAGATGCCGGAGCCGTTCACCGTCGAGAAGCTCCTGCTGTTGATGAACGAGACCGGTGTGGATCGTGCCGTCGTTGTGCCGCCGTCATGGCCGGGCGACCGCAATGATTACGTCCTTGATGCGGCCAGGCGCTATCCCGGCCGCTTCGCGGTCATGGGGCGGATCCCGCTGAAAAATCCGCAAGCCGCGGCGCTATTGCCGAAGTGGCGGGAGCAACCGGGCATGCTCGGCGTGCGGCTGACGTTTCTTGGCCCGGCCAAGGCGTGGCTGACCGACGGCACGGCGGACTGGTTCTGGCCGGAAGCCGAGAAAGCCAATCTGCCGGTCATGTTCCTGACCGATGGCCAAAGCGCACGGCTTGCAAGTATCGCCGAGCGTTATCCGCGCCTGCAATTGATTGCCGATCACATGGGCATCGGCGGCAACACACCCAAGGAAGGCCGGATCGCCGACGCCGTCGGCCAGACCGCTTCGCTCGCCAAATATCCAAACGTTTCGGTCAAGCTTTCGGCAGCGCCGAACTACTCCTCGGAACCCTATCCGTTCCGCGATTTCACACCGCACATCAAACAGCTTTTCGACGTCTATGGGCCGAAGCGATGCTATTGGGGCTCCGACATGACCAACGGCTTCGACAAGGCAACCTATCGGCAGCGCATTACCCATTTCACCCAGGAATTGCCGTTCCTCTCCGAAGAAGACAAGAATTGGGTGATGGGCAGGGCCATCCTCGAACGGCTAAGGTGGGCATAGAGTGTTGGCACGACCCTTGGAGGCGAAGGCGGAAGCAACGTGAAATTTCACCGCAGACTTATCTTGAGCGGCATCGCGTCCCTAGCGGCGACGCCTCTTCTGTTGTCCGCAAAGCCGGTCGGTGCGGCTGAAAGGATCAAGATCGGCTTCCTCTTGAAGACCATGCAGGAGGAGCGTTACCAGCGCGACAGGGCGGCGTTCCTCGCCAAAGCCAAGGCTTTGGGCGCCGACGTAATCTTCGATTCGGCCAACAATGACGAGCAGACCCAGCTTTCGGCGTTCGAAAACATGTTGTCGCAAGGCGCGCAGGTCATCGTGTTGCAGCCGGTCAACACCGGCACAGCCGGAAGCATGGTCGCGTCCGCGCACAAAAGCGGTGTGAAAGTCGTCGGCTACGATGCGATGCTTGTTAACGGCCCGCTCGACGCCATGGTGATGCAGGACAGTTGGGCCGTCGGCAAGCTTCAAGCGGAAGCGATGGTGACCTGGCTCAAGGCCAGATACGGATCGGTCAAGGGAAACGTCGCCCTGATCCGGGGACAGCCGGGCGATTCCAACGCCAATGCGATGAGTAGCGGGGTTCTCGACGTTTTGAAGGCCAACCCGGATTTAAAACTCGTCGCCGATCAATCGCATGAAGGCTGGTTGCCCGATAAGGCGATGGCGACGACCGAAAATCTTTTGACCAAACTCGGCAACAGCATCGACGCCGTCATTTCCAACAACAGCGGCATGGCGCGCGGCGTCATCGCCGCCCTCGATGCCCAGGGCCTAGCCAGCGCCGACAAGGTCTTCGTTGCAGGTTCCGATGCCGACCTCGTCAACATCCAGTTTGTCGCGCAAGGCAAACAGGCCGCGGAAATCTGGAAAAAGATCACACCGCTCGCCGAAAGCGCGGTTGAGACGGCGGTGAAACTCGCTGAGAATCCGGACAAGGACCCCAAAACCCTGCTCAAGGTCGACAGGGTAATCAACAATGGTGCGGTCGACGTGCCGACCATTGTCACTCCGGTGGTACTCATCGACCGGAAGAACCTCGACAACACGATTGTTGCCGAAGGCTTTTATACCCACCAGCAGGTGTACGGAAAATAGAGCCGGCGCGCAGCAACAGGGATGGCGGAGGCCCAGCCGGTTCAGATGCCCGAAGTCGTTCTCAGAATGGAGCATATCGTCAAGGAATTCCCTGGCGTGCGAGCTCTCGACAACGTCAACTTCGAGGCGCGCGCCGGCGAGGTTCTGGCGTTGGTCGGCGAGAACGGGGCCGGGAAATCGACGCTGATGAAGGTCCTCGGCGGCGCCTGGCCTTATCCGACCTATCAAGGCGACATTTTCATCGAGGGCGAGCGCAGACGGTTTTTCAACACGAGCGAGGCTGAGGAATCGGGTGTCGCGATCATCTATCAGGAGTTCAATCTCATTCCCGAACTCACCGTCGCCGAGAACATCTTCCTTGACCGACAGCCGACCGGTTGGCTCGGCGCAATCGATTGGCAAAAGCTCAACTCCGACACACAGGCTCTGCTTGACGAACTCGGTATCGGCGACCTCAAGCCGGCCGATCAGGTCAGGCACATCACCGTCGGCAAACAGCAGATGGTCGAAATCGCCAAGGCCCTTTCGAAGCGCGCGCGCATTCTCGTGCTCGACGAACCCACTTCCGCTTTGGCCGACAAGGAGGTCGGGGATCTCTTCAGGATCATACGCAAGCTGAAGCAGGACGGCGTGTGTATGTGCTACATCTCCCACAAGATGGAGGAGATCAGGGAGATCGCGGACCGCGTCGTGGTCCTGCGCGACGGAAAGACGATCGGGGGAGTGTCGCCGATCGCCGAAATAAGCCTCGAGCAGATTATCGCCCGGATGGTGGGCCGCGACATCAAGGACATGTTTCCGCGCAGTGCGCGACAGCGCGGCGAGAAAATCCTGGAGGTCAGGAACCTCGAACTCGACCATTCCGATATGCCGGGCGAAAAACGGGTCAAGAAGGCGTCGTTCTCGGCCTACTGCGGCGAAATACTGGGGCTTGCCGGATTGATGGGCTCAGGCAGAACCGAACTCGTCTCGGCGATCTTCGGCGCCTTCCCGCAGGCGACGCACGGGGAAGTGTTGATTGAGGGCAAGCGAGTTGAAATTCGCTCGCCCCTTGACGCCATCGAACACGGGATCGCGCTTTTGACCGAGGACCGCAAGGCGCTCGGCCTGTTCATGGGCCAGTCGGTTGCCTTCAACACGACGATCGCCTCGCTGCAGACCATCAGTTCGTCGTTGGGCGTGATCGACGTCGGCCGCGAACGCGCGCTGGTCGAAAAATACGTCACAGAGCTTGGTGTCAAAACGCCTGATATCGACGCCATCGTCGGGACGCTCAGCGGCGGCAATCAGCAGAAGGTCATTCTGGGAAGATGGCTCAATGCGCACCCGAAAATTCTAATCCTGGACGAGCCGACCCGTGGCATCGACATCGGTGCCAAGGTCGAGATCTACAAGTTGTTGGATCGGTTAGCCGGGGAGGGCGTGGCGGTCATCATCATATCCTCCGAATTGCCGGAGGTTCTCGGGATGAGCGACCGAATCCTGGTCATGAGGGAGGGTGCGATCGCCGCGGAATTTGCACGCGAGACCGTGACAAGGGAAACGATCATGGAAGTTGCGACCGGCGCTCGTCGGACGGGGGAGTGATGCGACAAAATCAGGCGCTCCAGTTCGTCAAGACCAACGCGACGCTGATCGCGCTTGTGGCGTTGACGGTTGCCCTCGCGCTGGCCGATCCCACCTTTCACACCGCGCGCAATCTGAGCAACGTCGCGCGACAGGTGACCATTGTCGGCATCATTGCGGTTGGAATGACGATGGTCATTCTGATCGCCGGCATCGATTTGTCGGTCGGCTCCGTCGTCGGTGTCGCCGCCGTGGTCGTGACCCTGCTCATGCAATATGGCCTCGCCGCCTGGATTGCAGTTCCGGTCACACTGGTGGTGGTTGGCGGCACCATCGGCCTGTGGAACGGCTTCTGGATCGCGCGCTACCATATTCCGCCATTCATCATCACGCTTGGAATGCTGACGATCGGCCGCGGTGTCGCACTGACGCTTTCCGGCGGCAGTTCGGTCCCGATCGCCGATCCATCCTTTGCCAGCCTCGGTGGCGGCTATATTCCGCCTCTGCCAACCCTGGTCATCCTTGCGATCTCGGCCGTGCTCTACGTCGCCGTGCTGGTCCGCAGCCTTGGCGAAGGAGGGAAATCCAGTGGCCGCGGCAGCGTCGC
Organism: Bradyrhizobium sp.; assembly: GCA_035308285.1. GTDB lineage: Bacteria > Pseudomonadota > Alphaproteobacteria > Rhizobiales > Xanthobacteraceae > Bradyrhizobium. Next base: position 12,881 of record DATGGY010000204.1, read on the forward strand.
GGCGGGTGTCGTCGTCGCCGGATCGGGGTTCGCACTCGCGGTCTATGTTTTCGGCAAAGGCGACGGCCTTCCGGTCCCTGTTGCGATCTTTGTCGTCATCGCTGCGGTGGCGATCTTCGTTCTCGGCCATACGCGGTTCGGCCGGCGTCTTTATGCGCTCGGCGGCAACGAGGAAGCGGCGCGGCTGTCGGGTATCAACGTTTCACGGACGAAGCTGATCGTCTACGTCATCGTCTCGCTGCTTGCGGCGCTGTCGGGAATTCTGCTGGCGTCGCGGCTTAACGGCGCCTCACCCAATCTGGGTACGATGTTCGAGCTCGACGCGATTGCCGCGGTGGTGATCGGCGGCACTAGCCTCGCGGGCGGCTCGGGCACGATCGGCGGAACGATCGTCGGCGCGCTGATCATCGGCGTCCTGAACAACGGCATGAGTCTGCTTGGTGTCTCGTCGTTCTACCAACTGATCATCAAGGGGCTGATCATCAGCCTCGCCGTCTGGTTCGACGTTTTGCAAAAGCGGAAGTAGGCCCCTCACTTGCATCGACGACGATGTTGTGGAGGGTACGGGTGTCAATCCGCCGGCGTATCCGCCCTAGCGCTCTGGCGTGGTCGCCGGGTGCTGCTTGCCAACGATTGCGAAGGCGTCCGAAGACCAGCTTGCGACCGGGGCGTCGGCGCGATAGCGCGGGAGATGATCCCCGAGCGAGTAGAAGCCGCACAGCGCAAGGCTCGCCCAGACCGCGGTACTGAAATAGAGCGACATCCAGGGAATCTCGTCCTTCCACTCGGCAAAGTCGTGCGTCACGATCCACCGCGTGCTCACGTCACGCAGACCTTCGAGCGGCCGCAGAAAGGAGTTGCCATCGGCAACTTCGGCCCGCCATCGGCTTAGATACATCGGAACGTCAATGGTCATGAGAAACGCCAGATAGCCGGCAATCCCGACGATCGCGAAGGCAAGCACCACGGCGACCGGACCGCCGAACTCCGGCACCAATCGGCAAAGGCCGATGCCGGCGATGAAGAAGGCGACGGCCCATATCGAATTTTCGATGGCGTTGCCGAGATATTTCGTGGTTAGCACCGCATACCACGAGAAACACTCCGCGATGAGGATCAGCGGCACGATCACCCAAGCTGCGTTCACAGTGGTATCCGATCCCGTCATCGTGCCGAAGCGGTGCAGGAAGATCGCCCACTGCACCGCAAAGCAAATCTCGGCAACCGTTGCGACCGACCGGCCGACGACAACGCTCGACAGCCAGGTGTCGAACAGGCAGATGCGCTGAACATCTGCGCGCGGAAGGAACGAGCGGAATGCGCAGCCAAAGACATAGCCCGCGCAGAGCAGGAGCATGAGATCGACGCCGGAGGCGCTGCCGAGACCGCCGGCGGCTGCCTGTTCGTGAAGCTCGCGGTAGATCAGAAACCAAACCGCGATATTGGCGCCGCTGACCAGGGTCAAGAGACCCCACCACCAGGTCACTGGGTTTGACCAGGCCAGGGAACTCGACCGCGCCCGCCATTCCGAACTCATGGAAAAAACCTCGCGTGTAACCGACTTGACGTCTGAATGTATTAATTCTGTCACGAATCGCAGCAGATCACGACAAAAAATGTCTGTCGGGCGGGGCGGCGAGGGCTGGTGGGGGCCTCTTTGCGAGGGCAAGCGCGGGCGAAATGCGCGGCGAGAACGCGGATGGCGTCCGCCGTTGGGGGTGGCTATTTCCCGGACGCGGTGCAGCGTGCAACGCTGCTCCGCAGAGCCGGGACCCACACGTAACTCTTATGGGCCCCGGATCAGCAGCGCACCGCTGAAGCGCTGCGCAGCGTCCGGGGAAACGGCATCCCTCAAATCGGCTTGCCCGTATACGGCATCGAGGCGGTGAGGCCGCCGTCGACCGGGATCGCCTGGCCGTTGACGTAGGAGGCCTCGTCGCTGGCGAGGAACAGCCCCATCGCGGCAAGCTCGTGCGGCTGGCCGGCGCGCTTGAGCGGATTGAGCTGGCCGATCTTGCCGTCGGTGCCGCGTTCCCTCGCATTGTCGAAAATCGGCTTGGTCATGCCGGTCTCGATCAGGCCGGGACACACCGCATTGATCCGCACGCCGGTGCCGGACAGGGAGTAGGCCGTGGTCTGCACCAGGCTGATGACGCCGGCCTTGCTCGCCGCGTACGGATGTCCGCTGGCGCCGGATTTCAGACCCGCGACCGAAGCGGTGCAGACGATGGCGCCATATCGCTGTTTGATCATGTGCGGTATCGCATATTTGATGGCGAGGAACGGGCCGATCAAATTGATGCGCAGGATTTCCTGCCAATGTTCCACAGTCTGCTCGGAAAGCGGCACCAGCCCGCCGCTGATGCCGGCATTGGCCCAGACCGCATCGAGCCGCCCATAGGTCGAAACCGCTTTGTCGACGAAGGCGATCACGTCCTTTTCCGAACCGGCGTCGGCAACCACCGCCTGCGCGGCTCCGCCGGCCTTGCGGACCTGCTCGACGGTTTCCTGGACGCCCTCAGTGCGGTCGACCGCGATCAACCTGGCGCCTTCCTTGGTGAACAGGAGCGAAGCCGCGCGCCCGATGCCGCTGCCGGCGCCGGTGATGATGACGGATTTGCCCTCGAGGCGGCCCATGGGTCTCTCCCTGTTCAATTCGTATCCATATTTACATTCCCGGCGTCTTCCGGCCAAGGAAAACGCGATCCGGATGGGGGTTCGTGCCCCGGATGCTGCGCAGCGCCTTCAGCGCGTTTACGCGCGTCTTCGACGCACTATGGCGGTGCGCTGCCGATCCGGGGCCTATTGTGCGCTCCGCGTGATCTTAGGTCCCGGCTCTGCGGTGCACCGTGAAGAACGCTGCACCGCGTCCGGGACACGCAAGGGGAGGCAGACTTGCGGCCCCGCCGGCTTTCAAACAAGATTTCAAACACGTAGAAAGTCGCTTGAGGCGATCCGGTCCCTCGCGTAGGACACACAACACTATTAAAGGGTCGTCGCGATGTCCAATCCAGCTAGGCCGGCAGTCGTCACCACGCGATGGTGGTGGGTGCGCCACGCGCCGGTGCGCAGCGACGGCGGTAACATCTATGGCCAGAAGGATATCGCCTGCGACACCAGCGACCGCGTGGTGTTCGAGGCGGTGGCAAAAATCCTGCCGCGCAGCGCGGTCTGGTACGCGAGCAGCCTGATGCGCACGCATCAAACCGCGGAAGCGATCTGGGATACCGGTTTTCCAAGGCCCGCAGCGATGGCGAAAGAGGCGGCCTTCGCCGAACAGCATCTCGGACAATGGCAGGGGATGAACCGCGCCGCGTTCCTCGCGAGCCGGCCGCTCGGCAGCCACTGGTTTGCCGACATCGCCGAGCCTGCGCCGGGCGGCGAGAGTTTCATGGACCTCTATGGCCGCGTATGCCGCGCCATCGATCGTATCAACGTCGCCCACGCCGGTGGGGACGTGATCGCGGTAGGCCACGGCGGCACGATCAAGGCGGCGATCGGTCTTGCGCTCGGCGGCCAACCCGAAAAGGGCCTCGCCTTCGACATCGACAATTGTTCGGTGACCCGGCTCGACCACTTCGCCAGTCCCGGTCATAGTAATTGGCGAGTGCCGATGGTCAATCAGCAGCCGTGGATTGCCGACGCCTCGCACGACGCCATGCATCAGCCGGCGGGCCCGGAGATCGCGACCACAAGCAAACTGGCCTGATTTTGAGTCACAACCGGCGCGTTCGCCGCCGGATCCAAGGAAGAGGGAGAGAGACATGACCTTGTTCGATATGTCGGGAAAAGTCGCCGTCATCACCGGCTCCTCGCGCGGCATCGGCCGCGCCATCGCCGAGCGGATGGCCGAGCATGGCGCCAAAGTAGTGATCTCCTCGCGCAAGCAAGCGGTCTGCGACGAGGTCGCGAAATCGATCAACGACAGGTGCGGCAAGCAGGTCGCGCTGTCGCTCGCCGCCAACATCTCGACCAAGGACGACCTCAAGCATCTGGTCGACGAGACCAACCGCGCGTTCGGCAGGATCGACGCGCTGGTCTGCAACGCGGCGTCGAACCCCTATTACGGGCCGCAGGCCGGCATTTCCGACGAGCAGTTCCGCAAGATCCTGGACAACAACATCGTCGCCAATCACTGGCTGATCTCGCTGGTGGCGCCGCAGATGATCGAGCGCAAGGACGGATCGATCACGATCGTCTCCTCGATCGGCGGGCTCAAGGGCTCGACGGTTCTCGGCGCCTACTCGATTTCGAAAGCCGCCGACATGCAGCTCGCGCGCAATCTCGCCTGTGAATACGGCAAGTACAATATCCGCGTGAACTGCATCGCGCCCGGCCTGGTCAAGACCGACTTTGCC
>DATGGY010000205.1:0-5663 GCA_035308285.1 Bradyrhizobium sp.
TGACGGCGATGCTCGTCATCGCCACCGTGGTCCTCTACGGGCGGTGATCCAAATCCATCAGCGCGAGGAGCGAATGCGACGAAGCAATCCGGGACAATAGTTTTGCGTAACCTTAGGGATTGCTTCGTTGCGTTCGCGACGCCGATCAAGTCACGCCTCAAGACACGCTGCCCTAAATACAACGGCATCCACCACCACGCTGCCTTTGCCCGCGCTGTCGAGCAGCACCGGGTTGAGATCGAGGCTCACCACGCCCGCCGCCGGGTCGAGCATCAGCTCGCCGATCCGCATCACCGCGTCGCAAAGCGCATCGACGTCCATCGGCGGTTCACCGCGCACGCCCGCAAGCAATGGCGCGATCCGCAGGCGGCCGAGGGCTTCGCGGACGTCATCCCTGGAAAAGGGAGGCAGCAGCAGCACGGTATCCTGGAAAATCTCGACATATTTGCCGCCGTCGCCAACAGCGACCACGGGCCCGAATACGCCATCGCGATGCGCGCCGATCATGATCTCGCGGCGGCCGCCTGCCATCGCCGCAACGATGACGCCGTCGAACCGCGCGCCCTGTTTGCGGATGATGCCCTCCATCTGCGCCCAGATCTCGCCCGCCTCCTCGCGGCTGGTGACACCGAGCTGCACCAGGCCGAGCTCCGATTTGTGCGCGATATCGGCCGAACATCCCTTGACAGCGACCGGCCCGCCGATGGTCTCGAACGCCGCAATCGCCTCGGCGCGCGACCGACACAGCCGATGCGGCACCACGGCAATACCGCGCGCCGCCAGCAAGGCAAGGCTGTCGGCTTCGTTCAGCATCGCCGTCGCAGCCGATGATATCGGAGAGGAGTTGATGCTCGCGCGGTGCTCGCGACGCGCAAGCGTGCGCGCCATCAATTCGCGATGCGCCAGGAACTGATGCAGTGCGGCGACCGCTTCGGTCTCGGTCGGAAACACGGACGAACCTTCGGCCGCGAATTGATCGGCGACGCTGCGCTGGGTCGCCGCGATCACAAGCGGTTTTCCGGTCTGCCGGCCGAAGGCGGCAGCATCTCGGGCAAACGCCTCCACATCGTAACCGGGTCCGGCGACGGGGACGCCGATCAGGAATGCGTCCGCCGCCGGGTCTTCGGCGATGACGGGGAGGATGTCGCCGAACAGCCGGCTATTGGACAACAGCGCCGCAGTCAAATCGATCGGGTTGGTGGTGGTGGCGAAGCTCGGCAGGATTCCCTTGAGCTTCTTGTCGGTTTGCTCCGAAAGCTTCGCCATCGGCATGCCGACGGCAGTCGCCGCGTCCGCCGTCATGACGCAGACCGCGCCAGAGTTGCTAATGGCGACAAGCCGCCTGCCCTTCGGTTTCCAACCCTTCAGATAGAGTTCGGTTGCTTCGACCAGACCGCGCATATCCGGCGCGCGCCAGATGCCATGCCGTTCGAAGAATACATCGACCACGCGGTCTTCATTGGCGAGCGCGCCGGTGTGCGATTGCGCCGCCTGCCGCCCGGCTTCGGAGCGGCCGGACTTCAGGGCGATGATCGGCAAATCGCGGTCAAGCGCGACCGCGGCCAATTCCTCCAGATATTTCGTCTCGGGGATGCTCTCCAGATAAAGCAGCAACAGCTTGACTTCCGGATCTTCGGCCACCGCGACCGCGAGCTCGGCGACGGTGATGTCGGCATCGTTGCCGGTCGCGTGCGTATGGCGGACGCCGATGCCGCGCTGGCGCAGGAATCCGACCGGCACTGTCGACAGCGCGCCGCTTTGGCTGAGCATTGCGACATGTCCCTCGGCGCGGTCCATATCCATGAACATGGTTGAGAAGCTTGCGATCGCGCCGGTGCCGAAATTGGCGAGTCCTTGCGAATTTGGGCCGACGATACGCATGCCGGCCTTGCGCGCCGCCTCGACCATCCGCCGCTCCTTGGCCTTGCCAGCGACGGCGTCGACCTCGCCGAAGCCCGAGGCCATCACCACGGCAACCCCGACGCCATGCGCGGCGCAATCTTCCACCGCGCCGATGGCGTTATCGCCGGCCACCGCGACGATCACCATTTCGGGCGCCTCCGGCAGATCGCCAAGGCTCTTGTAACATCGGTGGCCCTGCACCTCGGGGCGCGAAGGATTGATCGGAAAAATCTTTCCCTTGAAGCCGAACTTGTCGAGGTAGTGCACCGGCCGACCGCCGACCTTGTTGGGATTTTCCGATGCGCCGATGATGGCGACGGAACGCGGATCAAGCGCGGCCTTGAGACGGCTCATGAATTTGTCCTTGTTTCATACGACTTCGTCATTCCGGGGCGCATCAGAGATGCGAACCCGGAATCTCGAGATTCCGGGTCTGTGCTAAGACGCGCATCCCGGAATGACGGGTAAAAATCCAAAATATTCATCGTCGATTGCCGCTAATACGACTTCGGCAGTCCCAGCACCTTCTCGGCGATGAAGCTGAGAATGAGCTGTGGGCTGATCGGCGCGATGCGCGGGATCAGGGATTCGCGCAAATACCGCTCGACATGAAATTCCCTGGCATAGCCGAAGCCGCCATGGGTCATCACCGCCTGCTCGCAGGCGTGAAAGCCGGCTTCGCCGGCCAGGTATTTCGCCGCGTTGGCCGCAGGCCCGCAAGGCTGCCCCCGATCGTATTGCCAGGCGGCAGAGAGCGTCATCAGCCAGGCGGCCTCAAGCTCCATCCAGTTCTTCGCAAGGGGATGCTGGATCGCCTGGTTCTTGCCGATCGGGCGGTTGAACACGATGCGCTCCTTGGCATAGGCCGCAGCACGCGACAACGCGACATGGCCGAGCCCGACCGCTTCCGCGGCGATCAGGATACGCTCCGGATTCATGCCGTGCAGGATATACTCAAAGCCGCGGCCCTCCTCGCCGAGACGGTCTTGAATCGGAATTTCGAAATTCTCGATGAAGAGCTCGTTGGAATCGACCGCCTTGCGGCCCATCTTCTCGATCTCGCGTGCGGTGATGCGGCTGCGGTCGAAGTCGGTATAGAACAGGCTGAGGCCATGGGTCGGGCTCTTGACCTCTTCCAGCGGCGTGGTGCGCGCGAGCAGAAGAATCTTCTCGGCCACTTGCGCGGTCGAAATCCAGACCTTCTGGCCATTGACGACGTATTTATCACCCGAGCGCACCGCGCGGGTCTTCAACTGTGTGGTGTTGAGACCGGTGTTCGGTTCGGTGACGGCAAAGCAGGACCGCTCGGCGCCCGATACGATCGGCGGCAGCATCCGGGCGCATTGCTCCTTGGTGCCGAACACGACCACGGGATTGAGCCCGAACACGTTCATATGAACCGCGGAGGCACCCGACATGCCTGCGCCGGATTCGGCGATCGCCCGCATCATGATCGCGGCGTCGAGGATGCCGAGACCCGAGCCGCCGAATTCCTCGGGGATACAGATGCCGAGCCAGCCGGCATCCGCGAGCGCCTTATGGAAATCGGCGGGGTAGCCGCCTTCCTTGTCCTTCTTCAGCCAATAGGCGTCGTCGAACCGGGCACAGATTTTCGAAACGGCGTCGCGGATCGATTCCTGGTTGGCGGTGAGCGCGAAATCCATGCTTCTCACTCCGTTCCGGCACTGGCTGCGGCGGTGGTCACGCCATCGCGCACTAGGGCAGCGATCTCGTCTGCGGAGAAACCGGCCTCGCGCAGAATTTCGGCGCCGTGCTCGTTCAGACGCGGCGCGAGCCGCTCCGGCCGGCTTGGCGTTTCGGACCATCTCGCCGATACCTTCATGCTGCGAATTTTTCCCTCACTTGGATGATGAACGACGGGAAAGAAGTCGTTTGCGACCAGATGCGGGTCCTGCAAAATGCTCGTCAGATCGTGCATCGGCATCACTGGCACGTCGGCCTTGTCGAGCAATTCGGCCCACTCGGCCGTGGTCCGCGTTTCGAAGATGCGGGCCAATTCGGCATAAACCGTGTCGATATTAGTAGCGCGCCCGGCGAAAGTTGCGAAGTTGGGGTCGCCGCGCAGATCGTCGCGGCCGGTGGCTTTAAAGAAATTCTCCCACTGCTTGTCGTTATACACGATGACGCAGATATAGCCGTCGGAAGTCTTGTAGGGTCGCCGGTCACGGGCCAGATGCCGCGCATAGCCGCCTTTGTCCAGCGGCGGGTCGTAGGTCAGCCCGCCCATGTGGTCGCCCATGACAAAACCCGCCATGGTTTCGAACATCGGAATATCCACCCGCTGGCCGCGGCCGGTACGGTCGCGATGGACGAGGCTCGCGCAGATCGCGCCGACGGCGGTGAGACCGACGATGCGGTCGACAAGCGCATTGGGAACATAGCGCGGAACGCCGTCGCCGGTCTGCGCCATCAAGGCGGGCAGCGCGGTCGCACCCTGGATCAAATCATCGTAAGCGGGCTTGGCGGCATAAGGACCGTCCTGGCCGAAACCGAACACCCCGGCGTAGATCAGGCGCGGGTTGATCTTCGAGAGGACGTCATAGCCGAGCTGCAACCGCGCCATCGCCTGCGGCCGCACATTGTAGACCAGCACATCGGCTGACGCGATCAGCCGCAGCACCGCGTCGCGCCCCGCGGGCTTCTTCAGATCAAGCGCGATCGAGCGTTTGCTGCGGTTGGTATTGAGGAACACCGGCCCCATGCCGGGATGACGGGTCGGCCCGATCAGACGCGTCACATCGCCCTCGGGGGATTCGACCTTGATAACGTCAGCACCGTAATCGCCGAGCATCTGGGTCGCATACGGCCCCATCAGCACGGTCGTCATGTCGATGACTTTGACGCCCTCCAGGGGTCCCATGGTTTTGTTTGCTCCCGGCTCGCCGCAGCCTCCGGCGGCACCAATCTCAGGCCTAGTAACGTCAGGGGGGCGACAAGATCAAGGCTCTCTTCTCCCCCGTTTTTTATCGTCAAACCCCGAATCGTCATACCGCGCAAAGGCGCGGTATCCAGTACGCTGCGGCCTCTCGGTTCTATCACTAGCGTCTCTGGAATACTGGATCGCCACGCTTCGCGGGCGATTTCCGTTGGATGCACCTCCGCGATCCCGCGGCGCTCTCGCGCCCGAGTCGTGCATAAACCGTTCGCCCAAACATAGAGGGCGCAGGGAAAGCCGGGTGCCCGTCGCACCCATAGCCTCGCGTGCAAAATAAAACAAAGCACACGAGCGTAGTCGCCACAGGTTCACCGGGATAGTCCGGCCTTCCCTGCGCAATGGTTTTAACGGCTTATATCGCGCTCTCCCCGGGGACCGGGCTTTCTTGCCCCCGTCATCGGCGCGATGCAAAGCATCGTCGCCAACTTGACGCGAGCGTCGGGGCGTCAGGACCACACGACTTTGCCGTCCGCAAGATAGCGCCATCGTCGAAAGCGCAACTCGCGTCCATCGCATCCCGCCGCAACGTTCGTGACGATGCGCAACGCCCCTCATATCGAGGCGGGACGGGGTCAGACATACACCCGATTGTATTTCGGATAAACAGAAATATTTTTTCCAAAAGGGCTGGACAAAAGGGCCGAATATGGCATCGCCAACGTGACCCGTCGAGGCTGGGCAAGAATGCTGCCGTTAACCGAGCAAAACGGGCTGGCGCCGGGCGGCGACGATTTGTTGCGCAAATCGGGTCCAGAATGATTCTGGAGCGAGCAGAAGGCGCTGCAGAGCATCTGCGAGAGCGTGA
>DATGGY010000206.1:0-34793 GCA_035308285.1 Bradyrhizobium sp.
GCCGACAATGCCAGCATCACGCCGACCGCGGGCACGATCAGCTTGATACCCCAGGACGGGACGTCCGGGCTCAGGAGGATCGCCTGGAAGATGAGCCACTCCGAGACGAAGCCGTTGAGCGGCGGCAGGGCCGAGATCGCCGTGCATCCTGCAAGGAACGTGAAGGCGGTGAGCGGCATGCCCCGAATGAGGCCGCCAAGATGCTCCATGTCGCGCTCGCCGGTTGCCGTCAGTATGGCGCCGGAACCGAAGAACAGCAGGCTCTTGAAGATGCTGTGATTGAGAACGTGGAACAGCGCGGCGGTCATGGCGAGCGCGGCTGCCGCCGGCATTGCGTTCGCCTTGAAGGCTAGCGCAAGGCCGAGGCTGACGAAGATGATACCCACGTTTTCGATCGTAGAGTAGGCGAGCAGGCGCTTGAGGTCCTTCTCCATCATCGCGTGGAGAATTCCCATGACGGCGGTGATGCCGCCGAGGAAAAGGACGACCACGCTCCCCTGCCATCTCGGTGGTCCCAGGAGGTCGAATACGACACGGATGAAACCGTAGACCGCGACCTTGGTCATGACGCCGCTCATCAGCGCCGACACGTGGCTGGGAGCCGCGGGATGGGCGAGCGGCAGCCAGACATGCAACGGCACAAGACCTGCCTTCGAGCCGGCGCCGAGCAACATCAGGATCAACACCAATGCCGCAGCGTAGGGTGTGTGATGCGCCGCGCGGATGGCCGAAAATCCGTAATCTCCGGCAGGTCCCGCCAGCAGGCCGAAGGCCAGCAGCAGTGCGAGCGTGCCAAAACTTGCCATCACCAGATAGACATAGCCGGCCCTCACGTTGCCCGCTTCGCGGTGATGCGCCATGACCAGCGCCCAGGAAACCAGCGACATGAATTCCCAGCAGAGCAGATAGGAAAACGCATCGTCCGCCAACACAACCAGATTCATGCCGGCGAGGAAGGCCGGAAAGAAGGGGAGCACGCGGCCCGGCGTCGGCTCGTGATGCCCATAGCCGAGGCCATAGAGGCTCGCCGCGGCGCCTCCGACATTGACGACAACAAGGAAAAACCCCGCCAGCGCGTCGAGGCGGAAATGGGCGCCGAGCCATGGCAATCCGATCGGCAATGTCAGACCGGCGTCGATCGCATGATCGCCGAGCCACCACTGCAAGGATGCGATCAAGGCGATCGCGGACACGGCCAATGTTGCGCCGTAGATAGCGACTGTCGCGAATCTTGAGCCGCCCAGAACGATCGCCAGAATCGCCAATCCGAGCAATCCGGCAACACACGTCATTTGCAGAGTGACGGCCGACATTATTTCCGCGCTCTCATTCTGCCTGACGATTTGGCCGTCGACCGTGCCCCGAGATTGGGCGCGAGCGAACCCGAATTCGCTCTCAGCCGCACCCCGCGCCCCTGCGATTGGCTGGCAGCGCCTTCGTCGATCATCTCGATGCCCGCCGCGTCGAACGCGGCGATCAGCTTGACCAGCGAATCGACATTGCCACGGACCATCGTTTCAGAGGCCTCCATCCGTTGAATGGTTGGCACGGAAAGCCCTGACAGCTTCGCGAGCCGGCGCTGATCGATGCCGAGAAGTACCCGGGCGGCTCGCAGTTGTGCCGCCGTGATCATTGGCTTGCCTTGTTGCAGGGTCCCCGGACGAATTTAGACATCATCTATGCATGATAATTTATGATGTTAAAATGTCAATAAATGATATTTCAGATATCTAATATGAGGGGTATAAACCCGAGTGCAATAAACTTGGGCGCGCCCGGCGCTGGCGCAAATCGAATGCTCTCCATGAAGCCTATCGATCGAGCCCGGGTTCTGATTTCAATCAAGATTGGGGGTCCATCTTCGTTGACGTGCTTTCGAGGCCCGGCGCTGAAACTGAGCGTCATCGCCACAATTGACCGGCGGCATTGACAGCTAACCCGGCTTGCCCGAATTGAAGATTGACGCGGCGCCTGTCGATGGACGCTGCAACAGGAATGACGATGGCGGCCAGAACCAAACCCCGCGCAGCATGCCTGATCGGATGGCCGGCGGCGCATTCGCGCTCGCCGTTGATTCATCATTACTGGCTGCGAACGCTGGGCATCGAGGGCGGCTACAATATCGAGGCGGTGCCGCCCGAAGGCTTTGCCGAATTCGTGATGCACCTGTCCGCTCATGGCTTTGTCGGCGCCAACGTCACGATTCCGCACAAGGAGCGCGCGCTGGCGCTGACGGTGCCGGATGCGCGGGCGCGCGCGGTCGGTGCGGCCAACACGCTGTGGTACGAGGGCGGCGAGCTGCGCTCCACCAATACCGACATCGAGGGCTTCATCAATAATCTCGACGCGAGCGCCAAAGGATGGGACGGAATCGAAGACGCGTTGGTGCTGGGCGCCGGCGGCTCGTCGCGCGCGGTGGTGTTCGGGTTGGTCGAGCGCGGCATCAAGCGCGTACATCTGGCGAACCGAACCATCGACCGCGCGCGGGCGCTTGCGGATCAATTCGGCAAGACCGTGCTTCCTATTCCATGGGAGGCGGTTGGCGACGCGCTGCCGCGCGCCGGACTTCTGGTCAACACCACCTCGCTTGGCATGCACGGCCAGCCGGCGCTTGACCTCGACATCGGCGTGCTCCCTCCGCACGCGATCGTCGCCGACCTCGTCTATGTGCCGCTGGAAACGCCATTGCTGTCCGCCGCGCGCGCCCGCGGACTGAAAACGGCCGACGGGCTTGGCATGCTGCTGCACCAGGCGGTGCGCGGATTCGAATTATGGTTCAGCCGCCGTCCGCAAGTCACATCCGAACTCCGCGCCTTGGTCGAGGCCGATCTCACGAATGTTTGAGGGGAATATCATGGAAGCGTGGGGTTGGCTTGCTAGGATTGAGGCGCCCCTTATGGAGACTCCCTTCATGTCCGTTCGTCGTTCAACCTTGCTGCGCCCCCTCGTCGTTCTGGCGATGGTCGCCGCATCGTCGCTCGCAGCGGTCGCCCAACAGCCGCCCACGCCCTCGCGGGTGCGCGGCACCATCGAGAGCGTCGACGGCGAAGTGCTGTCGGTCAAGTCGCGCAGCGGCGAGAACGTCAAATTGCACATGACCGGCGACGTCCGGCTGGTCGGAATCATCAGGATATCGCTCGCTGACATCAAGCTCGGCTCCTTCATCGGCACCACCACGGTGCCGGGGCCGGACGGCCGTCAAGATGCGGTCGAGGTCCACGTCTTTCCGGAAAACATGCGCGGCACCGGCGAGGGATCGCGGCCCTACGATCTGCGTCCCAACTCGACCATGACCAACGCCACGGTCGCCGAGACCGTCGCCGGCCATGACGGCCAGACCCTGATGATCAAATACAAGGACGGCGAGAAGAAAGTCACGGTCGGCCCCGACACGCCGGTGGTGACCTATGTTCCCGCCGACAGGTCCGAATTGAAGGCGGGCGCCAAGATCATCGCCTTTGTCAAGCAACTGCCCGACGGATCGTTCGAATCCAACCGCATCAGCATCGGACGCGACGGGCTGACGCCGCCGATGTGAGGGCCAGGAATAACCCCGCCATTCGCGGGGTATTTTCTGTCCCGTTGCTCAACCAAAACCTTTGAGGGAAAGACCATGCCGAAAATCTCTTGGTGGATGCCGCGCGCGCTCGCGGCCTCGTTCGCAGTCTTATCCGTGCTTGCCTCGGCGACGTGGGCCCAGCAACCGCAGACGGTCCGCATCCGCGGCGCCATCGAAAGCGTCGATGGCCCGATGCTGATGATCAAGACGCGCGAAGGCACCGATCTGAAGGTGCGCATGACCGACAATGTGGCGGTGTTCGCGGTTGCCAAGACCGAATTGTCGGAAATCAAGCCGGGATCCTACATCGGCGTGTCGGCGATGCCGGAGCCCGACGGCACCCAGAAGGCGCTTGCCGTTCACATCTTCCCGGAAAACCAGCGCGGCAGGGCCGAAGGCTTCCGGCCCTGGGACCTCAAGCTCAACTCCACCATGACCAACGCGACCGTCGCCGAAACCGTCAAAGGCACCGACGGCCAGAACATCCTGGTGAAATACAAGGACGGCGAAAAGAAAGTCGTGGTGCCGCCGGGGACGCCGGTCGTGACTTTCCTCGTCGGCGATAAATCCGAGGTGAAGGCCGGCGCCAAGATCATCATCTTCGGTGCGGTGAAGAAAGACGACGGCACACTGGAAGCCGACCGCGTCAACGTCGGCCGCGACGGAATCATGCCGCCGATGTGAGGCGACGTAAGGCCCGGCAGGAGAAAACGGAACCAGCCGTCATTGCGAGCGGAGCGAAGCAATCCATGGCGCTGCAAAGCGGAGCGATGGATTACTTCGTCGCTCACGCTCCTCGCAATGACTCAAGTGACCTAAACCGCCAGCACGTGGTCGTCGATCTCGGCGATGGTGTTGACGCCGCACAGGCCCATTGTCGTCAACAGCTCGTTGCGGATGATGTCGATCGCCTTGGCGACGCCGGGGCCGCCGAAAGCGCCGAGGCCGTGGATATAGGCGCGACCGATCATGCAGGATTTGGCGCCGAGCGCGAGCGCCCGCATCAGGTCCTGGCCGGAGCGGATGCCGCCGTCGAACATGATCTCGATCTTGTCGCCGACCGCGTCCACGATCTCCGGCAGGGCTTCGATTGATGAAGGCGCGCCATCGAGCTGACGGCCGCCATGGTTGGAGACCACCAGCGCTTGCGCGCCGCTTTTTGCCGCCTGATTGGCGTCCTCGACGTCGAGGATTCCCTTCAGGATCAGCTTGCCGGGCCAGATGCTGCGAACCCAGTCGACGTCCTTCCAGTTCAGCGTGGTGTCGAATTGCGTGCCGATCCAGGTTCCGAGCGAGGTGATGTCGTCGGTGCCCTTGAGGTGGCCGACGAGATTGCCGAAGGTGCGGCGCTTGCCGCGCAGGACACCGGCTACCCAGGCCGGCTTGGTGGCGAAATCGAAAAGCTTCGACAGCGTCCACTCCGGCGGCACCGTCATGCCGTTCTTGATGTCGGCATGGCGCTGGCCGATCACCTGAAGGTCGACGGTCAAGACCAGCGCGCTGCACTTGGCCGCAATCGCGCGTTCGATCAGCGCCTTGATGAAGCCGCGGTCTTTCATGACGTACAACTGGAACCAGAACGGCTTGTCGACATTGGCGGCGACATCCTCGATCGAGCAAATCGACATCGTGCTCAAGGTATAGGGAATTCCGGCCGCGTGCGCGGCGCGGCAGGCATGAATTTCGCCGTCGCCATATTGCATGCCGGTCAGGCCCACCGGCGCCAGGATCAGGGGCAGTGCCGCGGGCTCGCCGAGAATGGTGGTGGAAGGATCGCGTTTCGACACATCGACCAGGATGCGCTGACGGAACTTGATCCGTTCAAAATCCTCGCGGTTGGCGCGCAGCGTCTCCTCGGCATAGGAGCCGCGGTCGGCGTAATCGAAAAATGCCTTCGGCACCTTTCGCATGTGGCGCTGCCGCAGATCCTCGATGCAGGTGATGTGTTTCATGGAGCTCCAAGTCCTTCTCCTATTTTGCCTT
Source organism: Bradyrhizobium sp. (assembly GCA_035308285.1). Lineage (GTDB taxonomy): Bacteria > Pseudomonadota > Alphaproteobacteria > Rhizobiales > Xanthobacteraceae > Bradyrhizobium. The sequence continues at coordinate 5,543 of DATGGY010000206.1, forward strand.
CTTGTATTTGCCGCCCTCGCTGTTCATCTAGCATGCTTGGGCGTCTCGCAAAATCGCCTCGCGGCAAAGCATAGGGAGGTTCGCATGACCGGACCACGCTCCAAGCCCGACGTCAAAAGTGCGGAAAAGCGCAAGCTCGATGAGGCCCTGGAAGAGGGGCTGGAAGAGACCTTCCCCGGATCAGACCCGGTCAGTATCACCCAGCCGCCGCCCTCTAAGGGTGACCACAAGGCCAAGCGCAAAGACTAAGTCAGCATCCCCGGAAACGGGGATAGCATAATTACCTTTCTTATCAATGGCTTAAATGCCAAGATCCGCGGCGGCGGCCCGAAACGATTCATCATATTTTTTGAAGCCATTTTAGCGCCGAAAGCATTATAACCGCTGGCACGTTAGGATGTGCGGCCGTTTCGGGCTTCCGGCTTGGTGGTTGGTGAAGTACGGGCGGTGCTGGGGGTCATATGAGCCGCAAATATTTCGGTACGGATGGGATTCGGGGCCTCGCCAACGGACTGATTACGCCGGAGCTGGCGCTCAAGGTCGGCCAGGCGGCTGGCCTGGTATTCCAGCGCGGCGAGCACCGCCATCGTGTCGTCATCGGCAAGGATACGCGTCTTTCCGGTTATATGATCGAATACGCCCTGGTGGCCGGCTTCACCTCCGTCGGCATGGACGTGCTGCTGCTCGGCCCAATGCCGACGCCGGCGGTCGCGATGCTGACCAAGTCGATGCGCGCCGATCTCGGCGTGATGATTTCCGCCTCGCATAATCTGTTCGAAGACAACGGCATCAAATTGTTCGGCCCGGAGGGCTTCAAGCTGTCCGACGATGTCGAGAAACAGATCGAATTGTTGCTCGACGAATCGCTCGACCGGCGTCTGGCGCAGAGCGCGAGTCTCGGGCGCGCCCGCCGCATCGACGGCGTCCATGACCGCTACATCGAATTCGCCAAACGGACGCTGCCGCGCGAACTCAGTCTCGACGGCCTGCGCGTGGTGGCCGATTGCGCCAACGGCGCCGCTTACAAGGTCGTGCCGGAAGCGCTGTGGGAATTGGGCGCCGACGTCATTTCGATCGGTGTCGATCCAGATGGCTTCAACATCAACAAGGAATGCGGGTCGACCTCGCCCGAGGCCTTGAGCCGCAAGGTGCGTGAAATGCGCGCCGATATCGGCATCGCGCTCGACGGCGACGCCGATCGGGTGATCCTCGTCGACGAACGCGGACATCTGGTCGATGGCGACCAGCTGCTCGCGGTGATCGCGCAAAGCTGGAAGGAAGACGGCCGGCTTTCCAGGCCGGGCATCGTCGCCACGGTGATGTCGAATCTTGGGTTGGAGCGTTTCCTCGAGCGTCACGGCATCGAGCTTATCCGCACGCCGGTCGGCGACCGTTACGTGCTGGAGCGGATGCTGGGCGGCGGTTACAATCTCGGCGGCGAACCGTCAGGCCACATCATCCTGTCGGACTATACCACCACGGGCGACGGCTTCGTCGCGGCGCTTCAGGTGCTGGCAGTGGTGCAAAAACTCCGCCGTCCGGTTTCGGAAGTCTGCCGCCGCTTCGATCCGCTGCCGCAGATCCTGAAGAATGTGCGTTATCGCAGCGGCAAACCGCTCGACGACGCCGATGTCAAATCCGCGATCGATGCCGGCGAGAAGCGGCTCAACGGCCACGGCCGCTTGCTGGTGCGCTCCTCCGGCACCGAGCCCGTGATCCGCGTGATGGGTGAGGGCGATGATCGCCTGCTGGTCGAGGAAGTGGTCAACCATATCGTCACCGCGCTCGGCGCGGCCGCGGCATAGATCACGATCCGATTGGATTAAAATCGGATCATGATTTCATCTCGTTGTTTGAGCATGATCTCGGCGCAAACGCCATGCGTTTGTCGCGAGGGAAAACCGGTCTCCACTTTTCAGGATCATGCTCTGCCGTCAGGCGCATCACAGCCATTTTGTAATGGTGGTGGTAGGCGAAACGCCGCCAGCGTAGGAAGTGCGCTTGTGGCCGCACGAATCCTGCCGGGAATGATCCATTGAACAAGTCTGTCGCCGTCTCCGAACAAGCGCTGGCCGCGCCGGTCGAGGTCGCGGCGCCTGGCCTGAAGCCGAGCGCGGCCGGGCCGGCCTATATCGTGCTTGCCGGCATCAGCTTCTCGCATTTCCTCAACGACACCATGCAGTCGCTGATCGCATCGGTGTACCCGATCCTGAAGGCGAATTATGCGCTGGATTTTGCGCAGATCGGGTTGATCACGCTGGCGTTCCAGTTCACCGCGTCGCTGTTGCAGCCGGCCGTCGGTCATTTCACCGACAAGAAGGCGCAGCCATTTTCGCTGGCGATCGGCATGTCCTCGACCTTCTTCGGTCTGTTGCTGCTCAGCGTTGCCCGGCAATATGCCGTCATCCTGCTCGCCGCGGCGCTGGTGGGTCTGGGCTCGGCAGTGTTCCACCCGGAATCGGCGCGGATCGCGCGACTTGCCTCCGGCGGCCGCTTCGGTTTCGCACAATCGGTATTCCAGCTCGGCGGCAGCTTCGGTACCTCGATGGGGCCGGTGCTGGCGGCCTTGATCGTCGTCCCCTTCGGCCAGCCCAGCATTGCCTGGTTTTCGACCATCGCGTTTGTTGCGATCGTCGTGCTGTGGCGGATCGGCAAATGGTACCAGCCGCAGATCAGGACCAGGAAGGCAGCGCCGATCGATCCGCATCCGGATGCTCCCAGTGGCCGGCGCGTCCTGATCGGGCTCGCGGTGCTGGTGGCGCTGTTGTTCTCCAAGCAGCTCTACGTCTCGAGCCTGTCGAGCTATTACATCTTCTACCTGATCGACCGGTTCGGCGTCTCGACTCAGGCGGGGCAGATCTATCTCTTCATCTTCCTTGCGGCGAACGCGGTCGGCGCGTTCCTCGGCGGTCCGCTGGGCGATCGCTTCGGCCGCAAGATCGTGATCTGGTTCTCGATATTGGGCGCGCTGCCGTTCACGCTGGCGCTGCCCTATGCGGGGCTTCACGCCAGTGCGGTGCTGACCGTGTTCATCGGCCTCATCATCTCCTCGACGTCCGCCTCGATCATCGTGTTTGCGCAGGAGCTGGTGCCGCACCGGTTCGGAATGATCTCCGGTGTTTTCTTCGGCGTCGCGTTTGGGATTGGCGGCCTTGGCGCAGCCGCGCTTGGCAAGCTTGCCGACTACACCAGTATCGCCTTCGTCTATCAGGTCTGTGCGTTCCTGCCGGCGATCGGGCTGCTTGCGGTGTTCCTGCCGAAGATGCCGAGAGTGTCGCGCTGAAGCGGACTACTTCCCGCGCAGCCGGCGCCCGGTTTTCCTCAATCATTTATTAGCGATTGTGGCGATGCCTGCCTTGTTTGCGCTTGCGCGTTTCGCGGCCGCGAGTCCTGTTCGCAGAATATCAACCTTAAAAATTAGGGTTAAGTGCCGCTTAAACATTTGGTGCGATCGTCGGGCCGTGAGTTTTAAGATGTCGGGCCCGCCTTGTCTGCCTCACCGGCCAAAAGGACGAAGCCAATGCGTAGCGTTAAGTCTCTCATTGCCGCCGGCGCGGCATCCCTGCTGTCGTCGATGGCCCTTGCAGCCGACCTGGCTATCGCCCCCCCACCTTATGCGCCGGTCGTCGATTTCGGCGGCTGGTATCTGCGCGGCGATATCGGATTCAGCAATCAGAGAATCGACAACATCAGGAATTCGAACGCCGCGCTCTATGCCAACCTTCTCTCGCTCGACGAGAGGACCGGGTTTGACACCGGCGGTATCTTCGATCTCGGCGTCGGCTATCAGTTCAATCATTGGCTGCGCGCCGATATCACCGGGCAGTATCGTGGCAACACGAATTTTCACGGGCTTGACCTGACGAGCTTTCCGAACGGCGGTCAGACTGGATTCGGTTCGGATATCTACAATGCCCAGAAGTCCGAGTGGCTATTCCTCGCCAACGCTTACGTCGATCTCGGCACCTGGTGGTGCATAACGCCGTTCATCGGCGCCGGCATCGGCACCGCGCGGGTCACGATCGCGAATTTCACCGACCAGGGTGTTGCCACGTTATTCCCGCCGGGCTTCGGGGTCGGTCCCAGCGTCGTCGCGGCCACGACCGGCTCCAGGTGGAACTTTGCTTGGGCGCTTCACACCGGCCTCGCCTACAACGTCACCCCCAACATGGCGATCGAGCTTGGCTACAGCTATGTCAGCCTTGGCGATGGCGTGACCGGCCCCGACGCTACGTTTGATCGTTCTGCCGGCGGGCATGTGTTCACCTTCAAGAACATCACCTCGCAGGACCTCAAGCTCGGCGTACGCTGGAATCTCGAGAGCCCGCCGGCCTACGCGCCGCCGCTTGTCACCAAGGGCTGATCGAAGCCTGATTGCTTAATCTCCGTTAACGGCGCGGAAGCTTCCCGCGCCGTTTTGTTTTGTGCTCCGTCACGCGCGACAACGATTGGTTAAGGTTAACGAGCGATGATCGACGCCAAGTTCGGAAGTGTTGGATGGGAGTATTTCGATGCGTAGGGTCCTGCTGGCGGCGGCGATGTTGGGAACGGCGAGCTGTGCGCAGGCGGCCGATATGCCCGACTTTCTGCGCGGCTCGTACCTTCCCGGCCCCGTGTCGAGCGTCAACTGGCGCGGCTTCTATCTCGGTGGCCAGGTCGGCTACGGATCGTCAGACGAACATTTCAGCGGATCGAATTCGACGCTGCTTGCCGCGTTGCTTGACCACAACGTCATCCAGCAGATGGACGTTGCGAACTGGAATCTCGGTCTCGGCGGGGAATCGAAACGCGCGCCTGGCTACGGCGCCTTTACCGGATACAACTGGCAATGGGATGACGTCGTTGCGGGCCTCGAAATGTCTTATCTGCACGGCTCGTTCGGCGGGCAGTCCACCGCCTTCAAGGCGCTCAGAAGTGGCGCGCCGTTGTCCGACAACTTCTTTCATGATGTTTCGGTTACGTCATCGGCGGCGATTGACATCACGGATATGGCAACGTTTCGGGCCCGGGCGGCGTATTCGTTCGGATGTTTCCTTCCCTATGCTTTCGCCGGGGTTGCCCTCGGCAATGCCAACATCAGTCGCTCGGTATTGGTCACCGATGGCGTGAGCCTGACAGCGCTTGGGCCGTTTACCCCCCTGGTACCTTTGTCCGCCAGCGATGCCGTGCACAATCATCTGATCTATGGCTACACCGCCGGTGTCGGCATCGACATCAATCTGATCGGCGGGCTATTCCTGCGCGGCGAGTGGGAGTACGTCCGCTTCACCGCCGCCGTCGAAACCAACATCAACACGGTGCGTGCCGGCCTCGCCTACAAGTTCTGATCGGAATTTCGCATATCGCTCCCGCGGCCTGCGCTTATTGACATCGCCGACATCGCCTGCTGCTCTGTCGTTCCGTTGACGAGCGCGGCGAGCCATGAAGATCTACGGCGATACAAATTCGGGCAATTGCCTCAAGGTGAAATGGGTCTGCGACCGGCTTGCGCTGCCTTATAGCTGGATTCCGGTCGACATCCTCAAGCAAGAGAGCCGAACCCCGCAATTCCTCGAGCGCAACAGCGCGGGGCAGGTGCCGGCGGTCGAATTCGACGACGGCCGCACGCTGGCGCAATCGAACGCCATCATTCGCTACCTCGCTCGACACAGCGACCTCATTCCGGCCGATGCTTTCGCCGCCGCCAAGATGGACGAATGGCTGTTCTGGGAACAGTACAGCCACGAATATCGCGGGCTGCCGCTTCCAGATGGTCTATCTGGGCCGGCCGGCGTCTGATCTCGACACCGACAAGGTCAAGCGCGGTTATGCGGCTTTGGCACGAATGGAACACGAGCTGGCAGTGGGCCGATTTTTGGTTGGCGAAGCGCTGTCTCTTGCCGATATAGCGCTGCTCGCCTATACGCGCCTGGCGCACGAAGGCGGCTTTGATCTCGACGGTTATGCCTCGTTGCGGCGCTGGATCGGCGAAACCGAGAAATCGCTTGGATTGCCGCCGGTGCGCTAGGAAATTCGCGGCTGCTTCGCTCACCGGCGCGGCGTTGTGTCTATTGCTAAACCGGTTTTGCCATTGGTTCCGGTTAAGGCGCGATAAACTAATCGGATCATCGTCATTTTATCGGTGGAACCATCCGTGCACTCCTGCGTCTCCGGTGGGGCCTGGGCAGTTTGGGGACCACAAAATGAAAAACTATTCGATCGTCAGGATCGGCAATGAGTATGTCGTGCAGGCGGACGACCAGAGCGTTCTGAAGGTCGCCAGCCGCCAGCGCGCCGCTCAGCTCATTACCGATGCGGCCGAGCTGTTGAATTCGCAGCCGGCACTGCCGGCCGAACCGATCGCCGCCGTCGATCCCGGGTTTGTGCCTGATCCCCAAGGGCAGACTTGATTCCCGGGGTCACACTTGATCCCCGGGGTCACACTTGATCCCCGGGTTCACACCTGATCCCCCGGGACAACACTTGATCCCGACGAAGTTCCTTGACGATTCCCCATGATTCCCTTATGCACCGCGGCGGGACACCTCCCCACAACGGGAGGCTTGCTATCTGGAAGGATAGATCATGTCTGCAGCGAAGCCCGCTTTGCGGCCCCACGTGCCGCATTTTTCGTCCGGCCCCTGTGCCAAGCGCCCCGGCTGGAACCCCCAAAATCTCAAAGACGCCGCGCTCGGCCGTTCCCATCGCGCAAAAATCGGCAAGGCCAAGCTCAAGCTTGCGATCGAACTGACGCGCGAGGTGCTCGAGATTCCGGCCAATTACAGGATCGGCATCGTGCCGGCGTCAGATACCGGCGCCGTCGAGATGGCGCTGTGGTCGCTGTTGGGTGCGCGGCCGGTGACGACGATCGCCTGGGAATCCTTCGGCGAAGGCTGGGTCAGCGATATCGTCAAGGAGTTGAAACTCAAGGACGTGACGAAGCTGCATGCTGCTTACGGCGAAATTCCCGATCTCGGCAAGGCGGATCCCGCGTCCGACATCGTCTTCACCTGGAACGGCACCACTTCCGGCGTCCGCGTCCCCAATGCTGACTGGATCAGCGCTCGCCGCGAGGGGCTTACCATCTGCGATGCGACCTCTGCAGCGTTCGCGCAACCGCTGGACTGGGCCAAGCTCGATGTGGTGACGTTCTCCTGGCAGAAGGCACTGGGCGGCGAGGCGGCGCACGGCATGCTGGTGCTTAGTCCGCGCGCGGTAGAACGGCTCGAGACCTACAAGCCGGCATGGCCGCTGCCGAAAATTTTCCGCATGACCAAGGGTGGCAAGCTCAACGAGGGTATCTTCGAGGGCGAGACCATCAACACGCCGTCGATGTTGTGCGTCGAAGACTACCTCGACGCATTGAACTGGGCCAAGTCAGTCGGCGGGCTCAAGGCCCTGATCGCCCGCGCCGATGCCAACGCCAAAGTGCTCGCCGACTGGAAGGCAAGAACGCCGTGGATCGATTTCCTGGCGAGGGATCCGGCAATTCGCTCCAACACCTCGGTGTGCATGAAGGTGATCGATCACGCGATCGCCTCGTTGACGCCGGACGCGCAGGCCGATTTTGCCAAGAAACTCGTCGCGCTCGTCGAGAAGGAGGGCGCCGGTTACGATTTTGCGCATTATCGCGATGCGCCGGCGGGTTTGCGGATCTGGTGCGGCGCCACGGTGGAAGCGAGCGATGTTGCGTTGCTGACGCAGTGGATCGACTGGGCTTTCGCCGAGACCAAGGCGCAGCTTCCGAAGGCGGCGTGAGTTTTTTTTGCCTCTCCCCGTCCTTCACGGGGAGAGGTCGCCGCGCTCTTTAGCGCGGCGGGTGAGGGGTTCCCACCGCGAGCCGCCGATAGAGCCCCTCACCCCGACCCTCTCCCCGTAAGCACGGGGAGAGGGAGAATGCATAGTTTGCGGTCACCCGCACCACTCATCAAACATTCTCGTTTCAGGATCACCCAAATGACAAAACCCAAAGTTCTCATTTCCGACGCACTGTCGCCGGCCGCGGTGCAGAGCTTCAAGGACCGCGGCATTGAAGTGGATTTCCAGCCCAATCTCGGCAAGGACAAGGAGAAGCTCGCCGAGATCATCGGCAATTACGACGGCCTTGCGATCCGCTCGGCCACCAAGGCAACCGCCAAGATCATCGAGAGGGCGAGCCGGCTGAAGGTGATCGGCCGCGCCGGAATCGGCGTCGACAATGTGGAGATTTCCGCGGCTACCGCCAAGGGCATCATCGTGATGAACACACCGTTCGGCAATTCGATCACCACGGCCGAACATGCGATCACGCTGATGCTGGCGCTGGCGCGCGAAATCCCGCAGGCCGATGCCTCCACCCAGGCCGGCAAGTGGGAGAAGAACCGTTTCATGGGCGTCGAGATCACGGGCAAGACGCTGGGCGTGATCGGCTGCGGCAATATCGGTTCGATCGTCGCCGACCGCGCGCTGGGCCTGCGCATGAAGGTGGTAGCGTTCGATCCGTTCCTGTCGCCGGAGCGCGCCAAGGATATCGGGGTGGAGAAGGTCGAGCTTGAGGAAATGTTCCGCCGCGCCGATTTCATCACGCTGCACACGCCGCTGACCGAGAAGACGCGCAACATCATCGATGCGGCGGCGCTTGCGAAGATGAAAAGGGGCGTGCGCATCATCAATTGCGCGCGGGGTGGGCTGGTCGACGAGCATGCGCTGGTTGCCGCCCTGAATTCCAAACAGGTCGCAGGCGCCGCCTTTGACGTGTTCGTCGAGGAGCCGGCGACATCGAATGTGCTGTTCGGTCACCCCAACGTGATTTGCACGCCGCATCTGGGCGCCGCCACCACCGAGGCGCAGGAGAACGTCGCGCTTCAGGTCGCCGAGCAGATGTCCGACTATCTCTTGAGCGGCGCGATCTCGAATGCGGTCAACTTCCCCTCGATCACGGCCGAAGAGGCGCCGAAACTGCGGCCGTTCATCGAACTTGCCGAGAAGCTCGGTTCGTTCGCAGGGCAGCTCACCGAGACCGGCATCGTCAAGGTGCAGATCACCTATGAAGGTCACGTCGCCGAAATGAAGGTCAAGGCGCTGACCTCGGCGGTGCTATCGGGGTTGCTGCGGCCGATGCTCGGCGCGGTCAACGTCGTCTCGGCGCCGGTCGTCGCCAAGGAGCGCGGCATGGTGGTCGACGAGATCACGCGCACCGCGCAGAGCGACTATGAAAGCCTGATGACGGTCACCGTCACCACCGAGCGGCAGGAGCGTTCGGTCTCCGGCACCGTCTATCACGACGGTAAGCCGCGGTTGGTTGATATCAAGGGCATCCGGGTCGACGCCGAATTCGGCAAGTCGATGATTTACGTCACCAACGCTGACAAGCCGGGCTTCATCGGCCATTTTGCTAGCCTGCTCGGCGACGCCAAGATCAACATCGCGACCTTCCACCTCGGCCGCAACAAGCCGGGCGGCGATGCCATCGCGCTGGTCGAGGTCGACGGCGCGGTGCCACCCGACGTGCTCGCCAAGGTGCAGGCGTTGCCGCAGGTGAAGCAGGCCAAGGCGTTGGCGTTTTAGAAATGCAAGCGCGTCTACTCTCTCCCCAAGAGCATGATGATAAGCGGTTCAATTGCATGCATCAGGGGGGTTAAGCGCGAACGGAATCGCAACGTCGGGCCCGGCGGGCACCGAGGGCCGTTTCTCTTCAATCACAGTCGTAGTATGATACTACTTTAAATCGAGCAGGCCAGATTCAACCCTCATGCAAGTCAACCTGCACGCGCTGTTCAAGCGTGGCAGATACTTATCGGCATGGCGAAAAACAGACAAACCACGACTTATCTGGGTCTTTCGCAACTCATGTTTGGAAAGGACGCTGCGGGAGTCTTGGCGCAAATTATGGGCCATATTGCATTCTACTGCATCGACAACGATCTTCCTCCGCTTACATCTTTGGTTGTAGGCAAAGGACGAGGAGTTCCAGGAGAGGAAATTCCGATCGACCCTGCTACGATTGATCAAAGGCGTGAGGAAGTTTACGGACGTGATTGGTACGATGTCTATCCGCCGTCGGAAGAAGAACTCGCTGCTTCGTATTCCGCGCACGTAAGATGATCGCCCAGAAATCGACCTGCAAACCCGACGATCCAGAACCATCCAAACGCTTCATTTGAAGCCGCGCGGGGAGTGCTGGCGAAACGGGAGCGGTTGCGGATCGAGCGTTCAAGAAGGTTGCTCCTCGGAAAGCCCAGACGCCGAAGAAGGCGTGTTAGGTCTAATCCATTTGGCCGGGCGGCCGATCAAGTTCCGATCTGCCGCCCGGCAGGGGTCGAGCGTGGGTAAACGGCTCATCCGGCTGCAGACGTCTTCCGTGACGCGATCACGACGCCGGCGAGCACCAATGCATATCCAACCAGATGAAACAGCCGCGGCTCCTCGCCGAGCAAGAGGATCGCCATGGCCGAGCCGAACACCGGCACCAGATGTAGGAACGGCGCGGCGCGGTTCGGCCCGATGATCGCGATGCCGCGGTTGAAAAACAGATAGGCCAGCGCTGACGGAAAGATCACGACATAGATCAGCGTAGCGGCCGTGATGGCATCCGGTTTCAGCGCGAAGCCGGTTGTGTATTCCCACACCGCGAACGGTAGCAGCAGGATTGCACCACAGCCGGTGGTGAATGCGATCAGCGACAGTTGGTGCGTCACCGGCCGCTTCACCATCAGTGCCGAATAAAGGCCGAAAGCCAGCAGCGAACTCGCAAACATCACGTCGCCCTTGTTCAAACGGATGCTGGCAAGCGCCGCGACGTCGCCGCGCAGGATAATCGTCAGCACGCCCAACAGCGAGATGATGATGCCACCAAGCTGGGCCCAGGTCAGGCGCACGCCGAACAAAGCCAGCGACCACAGCGCGACGAACAGCGGTCCGGAGGACTGGATCAGAAGCGCGTTCAGCGCTTGCGTGTATTGCATGGCCCAGTAGGAAATCGCATTATTGAAGGCAAAGCCGATCGCCGACAGCAGCACCATCAACGGCAGCTTCGCACGCAGCGCCGGCCAGTCGCGCTTTAAGTGCGGCAGCGCGAAGGGCAGCAGGATGAGGAAAACGCCGATCCATCGGATGCAGGTCAGTGTCACCGGCGGCAAGTGTCCCGCGACGTGGCGAGCGAGCACGATGTTGCCGGCCCAGAACAGCGCCGTCAGGCTCAGTAACAGATAGGGTTGATGGTTGAGCCATCGGACCGGATCGAAGGACGATGGCTGCGGCGCGGGAGGTGTCATTGCACGGCAACAGGATGTGCCGGATTTGCCCCCGCGCGACAAGTGCCGCGGCTGCAGGGCTACAATGTCCGGACCATCCGTCGCCAATCTCGCTCGCTCTGGCCTGAACGCTCGTTCGTTCGGCTGGGACGATGCGAAGCGGTTCAGCCGGGTTGCCCGGATGGTTTGCGGGAGGCGACGAAGACTCCGATCAACACCAGAGCGAAGCCGATGACGTGGAATAATTGCGGTCGCTCGCCGAGAAAGACAATCGCCATCGCGGCCCCGAAAGCCGGAACGACGTGAAAGAACGGCGCGGCGCGGTTGGCGCCGATCAACTGCACGCCGCGATTGAAACACAGATAGGCCAGCGTGGAGGGAAATACCGCTACATAGAACAGCGTCAGCAGGTTGGCCGTATCGAGCTGCATCACGGGGCGAGAGAGCAGTTCCCAAATCCACAGCGGGATCAGGCATGCGGCGCCGCAGCCGAAGGTGAAGGCGACGAACGACAGGCCGTGGATGTTCGGTCGCCTCAGCGACAGCACCGAATAAAGCCCGAAGATCACCAGCGCCACCGTGAAGATGATGTCGCCTTTGTTGAACTCGATGGCGGTGAGTGCCGCGAGATCGCCATGCAGCAGAATCACGAGCACCCCTATCATCGACACCGCGACGCCCGCGGCTTGCGCCAGCGTCAGCCGGACGCGAAGCAGGATCAACGACCACACCGCGACGATCAACGGCCCGGCGGATTGCAACAGCAGGGTGTTCAGCGCTGTGGTATGCTCCAGCGCCCAGTATTGCATGGAGGTGAAGATCGCCACCCCGGTGAGGGAGAGAAGGATCATGGTGCCGAGGTCGGCGCGAATAGCCGGCCAGTCGCGCGCCAGGTGCTTCCAGGCAATGGGGAGAAGAAGCAGGAACGCAAAACCCCAGCGCAGAAATGCAAGTGACGCCGGTGGAATGTGTCCGGCCGCAAGGCGTCCGACGATGGCGTTGCCGGCCCAACAAAGCGCGGTGATCGAAAGCAGCAGGTAAGGTTGGTTGGCGAGCCACCGACCCACGGAGGCGGTATCGGAGGGCTGATCGGAAGCAGACATGCGCTAGAGGTTCTTGGTGCGGTTCATGACGCGCCGCGGCCCGGCCGGGTGCGAGGCATCCGGCCGGCATATTCTTGCCCGGCTGCTTCACAGACACGGATTCTTGTCCCGCATCAATGGCGCTGGATGCAACGCGACCATGCGCCGGCCGTCAGTCGAGCGGCGCAATCGGGTTTGACCCTCGTCAATGACGAGCGGGCGACCTGATGCAAATCATAATTTTTCACGTTCGAAAGGGATACAGCGCCATGAGCAATGTTGGATCGGTCGATCGGTTCGCGCGGGTCTTGGTGGGGCTTCTTCTGATCGCCTTCGCCATTCCCATCGGTTTCCCTCACACCGGCTGGAATTGGGTCGGCTGGATCGGCGTCGTGCCCTTGCTGACCGGAACATTTGCCTATTGTCCGGCCTATGGGGCATTCGGAATCTCCACCTGTTCCGTCAAGCAGCCGAGCTGACGATCGTTCGCCAACGCGCCGCTTCCGGTTCGCGGCAAACGGCGGATCGAATCTCTGGTTCCTAGGGGATCGGCGTATGGCGTAGTGCGATGCCCGCCATGGCCGTGTCGCCGGTCGTCCCAGGCTCCTCGTTTGGCCGGCGTGGCCGCAGGTCGCCGCCCCGAACAAATATTATCGTGATATCAATTGGTTGCGAGCACCTCCGGGACCGGCCGGGGGGCGCCTTCTTGCTTGCGTCGATAGCCCGCTTCCTTTATCCGGTGATGTGCCTCGCATGCGACCGGCCTCCCGGCCGTGATTTGGGCTGGGCGCATGATCCGGAATTGCCCGCCGGCTAGGTCGGGGGCGGGGACCGGTTTTTCGAACATCATGCTCGAACGGGTTAAGTGGCAGAGGGAATACGCGCGAAATGGCCAACGTTGTCGTCGTCGGCGCCCAGTGGGGTGACGAGGGGAAGGGCAAGATTGTCGATTGGTTGTCGGAGCAGGCCGATATCGTCGTGCGCTTTCAGGGCGGCCACAATGCGGGGCATACGCTCGTCATCAATGGCGTGACCTACAAACTGGCACTGCTGCCCTCCGGCGTGCTTCGGCCCTCGAAGCTTGCGGTGATCGGCAATGGCGTGGTGTTCGATCCGCAGGCCTTCCTTGATGAGGTGACGAAATTGAAGGGGCAGGGCGTTGCCGTCAGCCCGAAGAATCTTCGTGTCGCCGAGAACGTCACGCTGATTCTCCCCTTGCATCGCGAGCTTGACGCCTTGCGGGAATCTGCCAACGCCGTCACCGCGATCGGCACCACGCGGCGCGGCATCGGCCCGGCCTATGAAGACAAGGTCGGCCGCCGCGCGATCCGCCTGACGGACCTCGCCGATCTCGATACGCTGCCGCACAAGATCGATCGCCTGCTGGCGCATCACAACGCGCTGCGCCGCGGCCACAGGCTCGGGGAAATCGACGGCGCCGTCATTTTGCGCGAGCTGACGGCGCTGGCGCCGCAGCTCTTGCCTTATGCGGAAACGGTGTGGCGGCTGCTCGATCTGAGGCGGCGCGAGGGCAAGCGTATCCTGTTCGAGGGCGCGCAGGGCGCGCTGCTCGACGTCGATCACGGCACCTATCCCTATGTCACCTCGTCAAACACGGTGGCAGCCCAGGCGGCCACCGGCACTGGCCTTGGACCGGGCGCGGTCGGCTACGTCCTGGGCATCTGCAAGGCCTATACGACCCGGGTCGGCCAGGGCCCATTTCCGACCGAATTGCATGATGAGATCGGCGAGGAGATCGGCCGCCGCGGCAAGGAATTCGGTGTCAACACCGGGCGCAAGCGGCGTTGCGGCTGGTTCGATGCGGCGCTGGTGCGCCAGACTGTGCGGACCTGCGGCATCAATGGCCTTGCGCTTACCAAGCTCGACATTCTCGACGGCTTCGACAGCATCAAGGTCTGCACCGGCTATATGCTGGACGGCGGGGAAGTGGACCATCTGCCGGCCGGCGAGGGCGCCCAGGCCCGGGTGGTACCGGTCTACGAGACCATCGAGGGCTGGAAGGAGCCGACCGCCAACGCCCGCTCCTGGGCGGACCTGCCGGCGCAGGCGATAAAATATGTCCGCCGGGTCGAGGAACTGGTGGGTTGTCCGATCGCCTTGCTTTCCACCAGCCCGGAACGCGAGGATACTATTTTGGTCCAGAACCCATTCGAGGCTTAACGAGATGTTACCGGAAAGCCTACATAGTTGAGTTGATATGGCCGATTACTACCCGCTGATTGCCCGCGCCGTCGCCGGACTGGATCCCAGTGCTCCCGGCGAGAGCCGTCGCGCGCTTTACGAGCGGGCGCGCGCGGCGTTGATCGCGCAACTGCGCAGTGTCGATCCGCCCTTGAGCGAATCCGAAATCACCCGCGAGCGGCTGTCGCTGGAAGAGGCCGTGCGCAAGGTGGAATCGGAGGCCGCCCAGCGTGCCCGGGACGCTTCGCGCTCGGCAGACGCTCAGCGCTCGCGGGCCGGCGATTCGTTCCGCGCCAACAGCCGGCCCCTCAATGCGCGGGGCGGCGAAGCGGCGCCGTCCCCTTCGGCGGCGCCGCCGCGTCCACGGCCGCCATCACCCCCGCAGCAGCGCGGCGAGCGAGCGCCGCTCGGGCAGGAGGAGGAGCATCCGGCGCGCAATCCCCGTCCGGAGGCGCCGCCGCTGCGCCAGCCGCAAGTCTCGATGCAGGACCCGCAGTTGCCACCGACGCGCGAACGCACGGGCGCGTCGCGCCGTGGTGTGGACAACAACGCTTCGCAAGCTCCCGGCGTGCGCGGCTTCCGCGATATCACGGCGGATGCAGACGATCTCGGCCGCGCGGCGGCACAAGCCAGCCGCGCCGCGCGAAAAACCTATGCCAACGTGCCCTCGCCCTCGCCGGAATTCGACCGGCTCGAGCCGAGCATGGACATTCACGATGACGATTTGGATGCACCCTATTCCTACGACGAATCGATCGAGGAAGCCGGACGATATGCGCCGCCGCCGGCGCCGCGTCCGCGTCCGGCACAGGAGCGCGGCCGCGAGCCGAAACCCGTCCGCGCCGGCACTGTCTTCCCGTTCAAGAGCGCGATCGCGGTCGGCGTCGTTTTGATTCTGGTCGGCGCCGCGATCCTGTGGGGCAGGTCGGCGGTCACAGGCGTGAGCGGCCTGTTCAAGTCGTCGCCGACGCAGGTCGAAGCGCCCAAGGAAGGCGGCGCGCCGCTGGCCAAGCCGAAGATCCCCGATCGCGTCGGCCAGCCGTCGTCGAGCGACCAGGTCGCGCCGGTGGCGCAGCGCGTCGTGCTGTATGACGAAGACCCCTCCGATCCCAAGGGCAAGCAATATGTCGGCTCGGTGATCTGGCGCGCCGAGCCAATCAAGGCGTCCGGCAACCAGAAGGCGGATATCGGCGTGCGCGCCGACATCGAGATCCCCGATCGCAAGTTCAAGATGACGATGTCGTTCCGCCACAACACCGACACCTCGATGCCGGCGAGCCATACCGCCGAGCTGACCTTCAACCTGCCGGCGGATTTTTCCGGCGGCGGCGTCAGCAATGTGCCGGGTATCCTGATGAAATCCAACGAGCAGGCGCGCGGCACGCCGCTCGCCGGCGTCGCCGTCAAGGTCACCGACGGCTTCTTCCTGGTCGGCCTGTCGAATGTCGATGCCGACCGCTCGCGCAACCTGCAACTCTTGAAGGAACGCTCGTGGTTCGACGTGCCATTGGTCTACGTCAACCAGCGCCGCGCCATCATCGCCATCGAGAAGGGCGCCCCCGGCGAGCGCGCCTTCAACGATGCGTTTGCGGCCTGGGGCGAGTAGGGGGACTCGCCGACCGTGTTCTCGGCCGGTCTTGGCTTCTGCAGACCGCCGCCCGTGATGTTCGGCGACTAGCCTCCCAAAAATCCTCTCAACTTCTGGGCCACGGCTTTGGCCGTCTCCTTGTCGAGCCTCCCGGCGCGCCGTTCGACCCGTGCAGGCTCGATGCAGGCGATCTTCGCTGCGCGTACAACGGAGGGCGCAGGTAGACCAGCACGCGCCAGATCGACGATCGTGACATCGCACGACCATGGGGCGTTTTCGGCACTCGTAATCATCGCCACCCAGATCAGCCCGAAAGGCGCGAGCTTGCGATTCGAAACGACCAGGGCAGGGCGGCGCTTTTCGGCAAGACGATCGGCATAGGGAAATGGCACCAGGACGACGTCGAAGGCGCCGAAGCGAGAGTTGGCAGCGCGGATTGCTCGCTTGCTCACTGCATCCACCCGGACGGCCGGGTTAAGCCCGGCCGCGGCTCGCCGAAGAAACCTAGGCTACAATCCGCCATAGGCCTTTTCGTCGGCCTCGGATGTCCATTCGGAAAACGCTGCGAATGGATCGTCGCCGGCTTCGTTCGCCTTATCGAGCAGGATACCGTCCTCGGTGACGCGATAGCGCAGAGTGTCGCCGGGTTTCAGCTTGAGTCGTTCGCGTACCTCGCGCGGAATGACGGTCTGACTCTTGACCGAAACCTTCGAGAACGCAGCGGGCCGGTGGGAGAAGCGATTCATGGCTGTAAGTTATCTTACTGTCTTACCTGGTTCAAGCCCGTGCCGCCCCGGCGGGGCCTCATTTTTCACTGAAACAAAACTGCTATTCTGCCCAAAACACGCGCGGGGTGGTTGATGAAACGGTATGCGATCTTTGCGGCGCTTTCGCCGCTGCTCGGCGGGTTTTGGCTTCTGCTGACCACCACCGTGATGTCCGGCTACTGGAGCCATCCTCCGAGCCTCTCGGAGGCGGAGAAGCTGCTCGCCGTGTTCGCCATCACTTTGCAATACAGCTATCTGTTCGGTGTCCTGCCGGCGCTCATGTTGGGCGCGGTCGACGATATTATTTTTCACGTCAAACGAATCAGTCCCTTGGTGCGCATGGTGATCGTGGGCGCGATCGCTTTCGCCGCGACGGAGTTTTTCTACGGCTCGCGCGGGCCGGACAGCGGCGCGCTGCAGTTTGTCCTTTACGGCCTGGTCGGCTTCATCCCGGGCGCGGTGTCGTCGTGGCTGGCGCATCGGGTCATCGACAAGCCGACGGAGGTGTGAGGGCTGCCAACTATTTTCAATGGCGGTCGTCCCCGCGTTCGCGGGGGGACGACAATTGGTGAGTGAAGCCGCGACCGCGTGACGCAACCTGCGCTCCCCCTTCGTGTTACCCATTTAATCGCGATGTCGAACGAAGAAATTCTGGCGCCCGGCGCCACAAATTTTCGAAACTCCCGCGGCGGATCGTCTCGGTCGGCGCAGCCGCGCAGCCCGATCATCGATCAGGACGGGCGGGAGATTCTGGAAGACTCGCCTGGGGATCGGTTGCGGCGTTTCGATTTCGATTTCGGCCATTCCAGCGCCAACCCGTTCGGCGATCTTTCCCGCGAGCAGCGGCTGGCGCGGCTTGCGGCGCTGGCGAAGCTGCTCGACATTGCCTTCATCCTGCCGGGCACCAGGATCCGTTACGGCATCGACGGTATCCTTCGATTGATACCGGTGGTCGGCGATCTCGTTGCAACTGCATTCTCGCTGTGGCTGGTGCGCGAAGCGCGCGCGCTCGGCGCACCCTGGCATGTCACGGTGCGAATGCTCGGCAATGTCGCGGTCGATGGCGTGGTCGGAATGGTCCCGGTCGCGGGCGATGCTTTCGACGTGCTATTCCGCGCCAATATGCGAAACCTGCGTCTGCTGCAGCGCTGGCTCGACAAGCAGCCCCGCTAGCGCATGATCCGGAAAAGTGTGACGCGGTTTTCCGAAGAGATCATGCGCCAAAAATAACCCGCTGGCCCGCACGAAAACGCCCTCGGATTGCTCCGAGGGCGGATTGGTCTGGTGCGTGAATTACGCGGCTTCGGTGTCAGCCTTGTTGCCGGCAGGCGCGGGCTGCGGCGCGCGCGGACGGCGCGGCAGCGGAAAATCCTGGCTCTCATAGAGCGAGCGGATACCGCTCTGGTCGAAACGAGCCTCGTCGACTTGCAGGTAGGCGCCGTTCAGCGAATCCGCCGGCAATTCCTCGATCGCAAAACGAACCGCCTCGGCCGCGGTGCCAAAACGTCGATAAGCGAAACCCGCCCGCTTCTTCTTGCGGATCGCGGCAGGAAACAACTCGGCAGCAGTGTTGAAGCTGAAGGAAGCCATGGTCAGGGACCTCTGTTCTTTTTAGTGAGAACGCGAACGAAGTCGCGAACAGATCGCAAGGGCGCACAAGCGATGCACCGATACACATCATTTCAGGACAGCCCTTAATATAGGCCTGTTTGCGAGAAATGCGACTCCTGACAGCCCTGATGATGAATCCGGGTCCCCCGGCTTCAGATCAGGAGTAATCCTTTTGTTTACAATGACTTAACAGTTTTACAGCTTGCCGAGCAAGAGCAGAATGAGCAGCACGACCAAAATCACGCCGCCCAGGCCCATCCCGGAATGGCCCAGCCCATAGCCGTAGCCGCCAAACCGGCCGCTCCACCCGCCGAGCAGATAAAGGATCACGATGATGATGAGTATCGTTCCGAGCGACATGGCACTCTCCCCGATAGATCGCGGCTGACCGGAAAATCTGCCGCGCCGCCAGCGATGAGAAAAGCATAGGCCGCGATTTGGTTCCAGTGCAGGAACCGGAAGGGCCGTCCGTTGAGCTGCCTATTTTGTTTGCAGCTTCAGCGCCGCCGAATTGATGCAATAGCGCAGGCCGGTGGGCGCAGGGCCGTCCTCAAACACATGGCCGAGATGGCCGTTACAGCGCGAGCAAAGCACTTCGGTGCGGACCAAGCCGTGGCTGATGTCGCGCTCTTCGTCGACATGGCTCTCCGCCGCAGGCTGGGTGAAGCTCGGCCAGCCGCAGCCGGAATCGAACTTGGCGTCGGATTCGAACAGCGTCTGTCCGCAGCCGGCGCAGACATAGGTGCCCGGACGCGGGTCATGCTCGTACTCGCCCGAGAACGGCCGTTCCGTCGCCTTCTCGCGCAGCACCGCATATTGCATCGGGGTCAGTTCCTTGCGCCACTCGGCCTCGCTCTTTTCGACTTTCGGCATCGTCTTGGCGTCGGGCATGGAAGCTCCTTACTTCTTCCGTCCCTAATTGGTGACCTTTGCGCTGCTCACCAGGGTCGGCCTCTCGATATAATTTTCGGCGAAAAGCTTCTTCAGATTTTCGACCTTCGGAATGTCGTTATAGGCGATATAGGGCTGGTTCGGGTGCAGCGTCAGGTAATCCTGATGATAGGCTTCCGCCGGAAAAAAACCCTCCAGCGGCCCGACCTTGGTGACGATCGGTCTTTTGTAGACCTTTGCCGCGTTGAGCTGGGCGATATAGGCCTCCGCCACCTTCTTCTGCTCGTCATTGGCAGTGAAGATGGCCGAGCGATATTGCGTGCCGGTGTCCGGTCCCTGGCGGTTCAACTGCGTCGGATCGTGCACGACCGAGAAGAAAATCTGCAAGATCCTGCCGTAGCTGATCTTCTTCGGATCGTATTTGATCTCGACGGATTCCGCGTGCCCGGTGGTTCCGGTGGAGACCATGTTGTAGTCGGCGGTCATCTTGCTGCCGCCGGCATATCCGGACACCGCGTTGACGACGCCCGCGGTATGCTGGAACACGCCTTGCACGCCCCAGAAACATCCGCCCGCAACCACCGCGGTCTGGATGCCGCTTGCGGCCTGAACGTCCGTGGCGGGTGCGGGGATGGTCACGGCTTCTTCCGCGGCAAGTGAATGGGTGACGGTGATCGCCGTGATGGCCAGCGCGCCGGCGGCGGCAGCGCAAAACGATAGGCGACTGAATTGGCGAGGTGACATGGGGGCTTCCTCTTGACTGCCTCTGGGCTCAACGGACGGGAGGCTCGGCGGATGGACTTTAGGTTTAAAGCAGCGGCGGCGGTCGCAACCGGACCTCCACCGCGGGCCTTGCCAAGATACGGGATAAAGCCGGACTTGTTACCGCCCAATACACACGAGTTCGTGAGAAAAAGCCGCGCCTTTTCCGGGCATTCTGGCCCCGCCATGACCCGGCTGCGTGTGCAGTCCGACTGCACCCCTCGACCGGAGCCAGGACATGCCTGGCACGGCGGCTGACGCGCAGAGGCATATTGCGATGAGCGAGCATCCACCCCCGCAGGGAGTCCATTGGCCGGAAGGCACGATATTTACGCTCGGTCATTCGACGTTGCCCATCGAGCGCTTCGTCGCGGTGCTGCGAACCTATGGCATCGAACGTCTCGTGGACATCCGCACGGTGCCCCGTTCCCGTCATAACCCGCAATTCAACGACACCGCGCTGGCCGGCACGCTGGCGGCGGAGCAGGTCGAATATTTACCAATGCAATCGCTGGGCGGATTGCGGCATGCCCGCAAAGATTCTCCCAACACCGGGTGGCGCAATGCAAGCTTTCGCGGCTATGCCGACTATATGCTGACCGAGCAATTTCAGGCCGCGCTCGAAAAGCTCATTGAGATGAGCCATCAAAAGCGCGTAGCCATCATGTGCGCCGAAGCGGTGCCGTGGCGATGTCACCGTTCCCTGGTCGCTGACGCGCTCGGTGCGCGCGACGTGCCGGTGATCGAGATTTTATCGGACAGCAGTTATCGCGCGCATAAGCTCACCCCGTTTGCGCAGGTGGAAGGAGTGCGAATTACATATCCACCCGATCAAGCGAAATTATTGTAATCGCTCAAGTGCTTTTCCGCGCAGAAGACGAGCAGGGCGCGAGCGTTTCGTCATCTCATCCTCGATGGCATCGCGCCTCACACCACAACGCTCAACCGCTTCGCCGCCCGCGTGATGCCGGTGTAGAGCCAGCGGGCGCGGCTGTCCTGGAACGCAAAGCTCTCGTCGAACAGCACCACGTCGTCCCATTGCGAGCCTTGTGACTTGTGCACGGTGAGCACGTAGCCGTAATCGAATTCGTCATAGGGCTTGCGCTGCTCCCACGGGATCGCCTCGATGCCGCCCTCGAAACAGTCGCCGCGCACCGAAACCTTGGTCACCTTGTGGCCGAACTCCTCGTCGGGCGCGAGCCGCATGCTGATAATATATGACTTCGATCGTGACGCGGCGCGCGACTTCACGCGCCACAATCCGCCATTGAACAGTCCCTTCTTGCGGTTGTTGCGCAGGCAGACCAGCTTGTCGCCGGCCACCGGCAACGGATCCTCGATGTTCTGCTTTTGCCGCACCCGCATATTGTAGGCGCGGCGGGTGTTGTTGCGCCCGACCAGCACCTGGTCGGCGCTCATCACCCGATCCGGATCGAGCTCGGCGCGCGACACCACCTCGCTTTCGCCATGGCGGCCGATCTCGAGCGCGCGGCCCTCGCGGATATCCATCGACATCCGCACGATCGGATCGTTCTGTGCCTGGCGATGCACTTCGGTGAGCATCGCGTCCGGCTCGCCATCGGTGAAGAAGCCGCCGCCCTGGATCGGCGGAAGCTGCGCGGGGTCGCCGAGCACCAACAGCGGACAATCGAACGACATCAGGTCGCGGCCGAGTTCGGTGTCCACCATCGAACATTCGTCGATCACGATCAGTTTCGCCTTGGAGGCCGGCGCGTCGTCCCACAGCTCGAAACTCGGCTGTTCGACGCCTGATTCGCGGGCGCGGTAGATCAGGGAATGAATCGTGGAGGCGTTGTCGCAGCCCTTGTTGCGCATCACCAGCGCCGCCTTGCCGGTGAAGGCGGCGAATTTCACCTCGCCGTCGACACCCTCGGCGACGTGGCGCGCCAGCGTGGTCTTGCCGGTGCCGGCATAGCCGAACAGGCGGAACACCGGCGGCGTGCCGTTCCGGCCGGGTTTTGCCTTCAGCCAGTCGGCAACGGCCTTCAGCGCGGAATCCTGGTGCGGCGTAAAGATTGTCACGTAAAGGTATCTTGGGGTCTCGGTGGGGGAGGGCCGTGCGCGGAGCTACGACTCGCCTGCCAAAACTAACCATTCATGCGCCCGGCGCAAGCGGGCTTCCGCCGCATGGATGGGCGCCTCGGCTGGACTTGGCTCAGGCGCGGGATACACTTTGCGGGAAACAACAAGCCGGTCGCCGGAGAGACATCGTGAAATTTGGCATCTTCTATGAGCTGCAATTGCCGCGCCCATGGCAGGCCGGCGAGGAGCTCAAGCTTTATCAGGACGCGCTGACGCAACTGGAGACCGCCGACCGGCTCGGCTACGACTATGCCTGGGTGGTGGAGCACCATTTCCTGGAAGAATATTCGCACTCGCCCTCGCCGGAATCCTTTCTTGCCGCCGCGAGCCAGCGCACCAAAAACATCCGGCTCGGCCACGGCATTTTCCAGCTCACGACCAATCATCCCGCCCGCGTCGCCGAGCGCGTAGCGGTGCTCGATCTCCTAAGTCGCGGCCGCTGCGAATTCGGGATGGGCGAGAGCGCCTCGATCACCGAATTGACGCCGTTCGGTCGCGACATGGAAACCAAGAAGGAGGTTTTCGAGGAAGCCGTCCGCGCCATCTTCCCGATGTTCAAGGACGGAGGCTGTGAGCATCACGGCAAATATTTCGATATCCCCTTGCGCAACGTGGTGCCAAAGCCGGTCCAGAAGCCGCATCCGCCGCTCTGGATGGCGTGCTCGCAGCTTCCGACCATCGAGCGCGCCGGCCGAAACGGTTTTGGCGCGCTCGGCTTCCAGTTCGTCAGCGCCGATGCCGCGCACGCCTGGGTGCACGCCTACTATAACGCCATCACCAAGCGGCTGAAGAAGCTCGCGGACTATCAGATCAATCCGAACATGGCGCTGGTGTCGTTCTTCATGTGCGCCAGGACCGACGAGGAGGCCCGCGCGCGTGCCGACGGCGCGACGTTCTTCCAGTTCGCGCTGCGTTTTTACGGCGCCTCGCAGAACCGCCAGCGTCCGGCGCCCGGTACCGTCAACATGTGGGACGAATACAACAAGTGGAAGCGGGACAATCCGCAAGCCCAGGAGGCGGCGCTGCGCGGCGGCCTGATCGGCTCACCCGAAACCATCGCCAGGAAGTTACGGCGGTTTCGTACCTCTCACATCGATCAGGTCATCCTGCTCAACCAGGCCGGCAAGAACAGCCATGACCACATCTGCGAATCGCTCGAGCTGTTCGCCAGCGAAGTGATGCCGGAATTCCGGCAAGACCCGGAACACGACGCGTGGAAAGCGGGCGTGATGAGCGGGGCGATCCAGCTCGAGGAAATCGACACCGAGGCCTTTACGGATCGCTACGGCAAGCTCGCGGTGAGCGTTACCACGCCGAAACCTGCATCGGCGGTCGCCCAATAGTTGACATTTTTTGCAGAAAACCGGCTTCCGCCTTCGGAAAAGAATTAATCTGCAATTGGTCGAATCATTGGAAGAAACACTGCGTCCGTTGCCGACGCCGCAGGCCGGATATCGCTATTTTTCGCTGGTCCTCGACATAGGGAGCAGCCGCCATCATCCTCGAGCTCGAACGGGCGGAGGGTGGATGCGCTCGGCAAGGATCATTTTGGGGAAGTGGAATGTCGGACATCGCGATCAAAGTCTCGCAGCCCGTTGCGCTGCAGGCGCGATTGAACGAGGACTGGCTGGCGGTCGTCATCGGTCTTCTGGTCTTCGGATTGGCGCTTGTGAGCCTCAGCGGCACCGACCTTCTGGGATGGGCAGTCAATACCTCGGTTTATACCGATCTCTCGCGGGCGCTTAGTCCCTTTGCCAAGGCCTATGGCTGGTTTGGCGGCGGCGGCGCGCTGCTTGCGACCTATGCCGCGTTGCTCGTGGTGCTGAGCGCCGGCGTGGTCACGCTTGGCGGAGATGTCAGGAAATTTGGGCTTGCCTTTACGGCGGTGTTTGCGATCGCTTATGCGAGCTGGATTGCCGGCAGCTATGCCTATGTCGCCGCGGTAACGCCCGCCGAGCAGCAGAAATTCGGCATCGCCTGGTCGCTCAAGCTCACCAATGAGGGCGGCTTCATCGTCGCCCTGCTTTCGGGGCTTGTGATCGCCAATTTCTTTCCGCGCTTTGCGGACTGGCTCAAGGAAGCGATCCGGCCCGAACTCTATATCAAGATCGCGATCGTCATTCTCGGCGCCACCGTCGCGGTCACCGCGGCGGGCCGATTGAACCTCGCATCCTCGCTGCTGCTGCGGGGCGCTGCCGCCATCGTCGAGGCCTATCTGATCTACTGGGCCGTGATCTATTTCATCGCGCGCAAATGGTTCGGGTTTTCCCGGGAATGGTCGGTTCCGCTCGCGTCGGGCATTTCGATTTGCGGCGTGGCGGCTGCGATCGCCACCGGCGGCGCGATTAGAGCGCGGCCGGCGGTGCCGATCCTGGTGTCATCGCTGGTCGTCGTGTTCGCGGTCGTCGAAGTTCTGATTCTGCCGTTTCTGGCGCAGACTTTCCTGTGGCACGAGCCGCTGGTGGCGGGCGCCTGGATCGGACTTGCGATCAAGACCGACGGCGCGGCGGTCGCCGGCGGCGGCATCACCGAGTCGCTGATCATGGCGAAAGCAGCCGCCGAAGGCGTCAAATATCAGCCGGGCTGGATTCTCGCGACCACGACGACGGTGAAGATTTTCATCGATATCTTCATCGGCATCTGGGCATTCATCCTCGGCTACATCTGGACCAACCATATCGACAAGGGTCCGGACAAGGCCAAGCCCGCCGAGATCTGGCAACGATTCCCGAAATTCATCCTCGGCTTCGTCCTGGTTTTTGCCATATCGCTTTGGCTCGCGCTCGGCTCGACGCCGCAAATCGCCAAAACGCTTCCGGCCGCGGCGGGCGAAGCCAATGTGTTCCGGGTGATTTTCTTCGTCCTGACCTTCTTCTCGATCGGCGTGCTGTCGGATTTCCGCAAACTCTGGCGGCAGGGATTTGGCAAGCTTGCCGCGGTCTATTTCGTCAGCCTGTTCGGCTTTGTGATCTGGGTGGGGCTTCTGATTTCATGGCTGTTCTTCAGCGGCTTCAAGCCGCCGCTCGTCAGCTAGTTGAGGGAAAACCATGTCGCAATCCGACCTCAGGAACGAAATCGACGCCGCGGAAGTCGAGCCGCTGTTGCCGATCGAAAAGAAACTGATCGGCTGGAGCCTCGGCTTGGGATTAGGCCTGCTGATCGTTCTGATCGCGGTGAACCATTTCGTTCCGATCAAGCTCTAGATAGATCAGCCTTGCAGCGCCGCCAGCAGCTCGTCGGGCCGCTCGGCCATCATCATGTGACCGGCGCCGCGCAATATGACGGTGCGTGAATTTGCCAGCGCGGCGGCGAGCGCTCGGCCTGCCTTGGCGGGTGTCATCATGTCGCGCTCGCCGAGAATGAGCGTGGTCGGGACGGTGATCTTGGCGGCTGCCGCAAGCGCGTTCTGGTAGGCGTTGCACGCGGACAGGTCGTTGAACAGCACGCCCGGCCGGCCTTGCTCAAGCACGCGCTGGGCGCCCGAATGCATCCACAAACCCGGCGCCAGGCTGCCGCCGAGCTCCGCCTGATAGCCCAGTCCCCAGATCGAGACCATGTCGACGGCGGCATGCTCGTTGGCCTCGGCCGCCTTGAGCAGGTCGGGTCCGACCGACATGGTCGCCGCCGTTCCGATCAGGCTGAGTGCAGAGACTTTTGCCGGATGCCGCGCCGCGGTCTCGAGCGCAATCAGCGAACCCATGGAATGGCCGATCAGGTGCGCCTTGGTCGCGCCGGCGGCGTCGAGCAGCGCGGCGGTCCAGTCCGCCATGTCGGCAATCTTGGCCAATGGCGGGCCGGAGGATCGGCCGTGGCCGGGCAGATCGGGAGCCAGCACGCTGTGGCCGTGATGGGCGAACCACCGGCTATGCAGGGCCCAGGTGGTATGGTCGAAGCCGGCGCCGTGCAGCAACACGACGGTCGGCTGCGAGGAATCGAACGTGCGGCCGCCAGTGGCGACGAAGGTGTCAATTCCCTTTACGTTCAACTGCATGGCTCAAGCCTTCTGCGAGATGCGGAGCGCCTGGCCGAGGTCGTCGATGATATCGGCCGCCGATTCGATTCCGATCGACAGCCGTACCAGCTCTTCGCCGATGCCCGCAGCCTTGAGCTGGGCGGCATCCATCTGCTGATGGGTGGTGCTGGCCGGATGAATGACCAGTGTCTTGGCATCGCCGACATTGGCGAGATGGCTGATCAGCCGCAGGGACTCGATGAACTTCCGCCCCGCCGGCCGGCCGCCCTTGATGCCGAAACTTATGATCGACCCGGCGCCGCGCGGCAGCAACCGTTTGGCGAGTTGATAGTCCGGGTGACTTTCCAGCGAGGGATGCAGGACCCACTCGACCGCCTTGTTCGCGGCCAGCGCCTCAAGCACCGCATGGGTATTGGCGATGTGGCGCTCCATGCGAATGCCCAGCGTCTCGACACCTTGCAGCAGTTGAAAGGCATTGGTGGGCGACAGGCAGGCGCCGAAGTCGCGCAGGCCTTCGGTGCGCGCCCGCATGATGAAAGCCGCCGGGCCGAACTGCTCGTCAAAGACGATGCCGTGATATCCGGCATAGGGCTCGGTCAAAACCGGAAATTTTCCGGACGCCCGCCAATCGAACCGGCCGCCGTCGACGATCACCCCGGCGATGGCGATGCCGTGGCCGCCGATCCACTTGGTGGCCGAATTCATCGCAATGTCGGCGCCAAGCTCGATCGGCCGGCTGAGAAAGGGGGTTGCGAATGTATTGTCGATCAGAAGCGGAATTTTTGCTTCATGCGCGATTGCCGCGACAGCGGGAATATCCAGCACCTCGAGACCCGGATTGCCGATGGTTTCGCCGATCACGAGCCTTGTGTTGGGCTGGATGGCGCTGCGGAATTGGTCGAGCGCGCGCGGCTTGACGAATGTGGTGGTGATGCCGAAGCGCGGCAGCGTATGCGTGAGTAGGTTGATGCTGCCGCCATAGAGCGAGGAGGAGGCGACGATGTGGTCGCCCGCGTTCAATAGCGTCGCGAT
The DNA here is from genome assembly GCA_035308285.1 of Bradyrhizobium sp. GTDB lineage: Bacteria > Pseudomonadota > Alphaproteobacteria > Rhizobiales > Xanthobacteraceae > Bradyrhizobium. Next base: position 32,764 of record DATGGY010000206.1, read on the forward strand.
CGCCAGATGCAGCGCCGCCATGCCGCTCGCGGTGCAGATCGCGCCAACGCCGCCTTCAAGCGCGGCAAGCCGCTCCTCGAGCACGGCGGTCGTCGGGTTGGAAATGCGGGTATAGATGTAACCGGCGCGTTCCAGATTGAACAGCGCGGCGGCGTGCTCGGAATCCTGAAAGACGTAAGAGGTGGTCTGATAGATCGGGACCGCGCGGGCGCCGGTCACGGGATCCGCATGCTGGCCGGCATGGAGGCTCAGGGTTTCAAAGGCGGGTGGCTTGGGCGCGGGCATATTGAACTCGAAATGCGATTGCGTTCTCCGTCCGTCACGGGCTGCGGTACGGTGTGCCATAAAAGCGCTTCGATTGTCAGCCGAGAAAGTGGCCTTTTTCCCTTCCACGACCTAAAAGCCACTAAGTCATGCGGCAGGAAAGCCGGGGAAAGTCGCGCCAGCTGATGAAACGCATTGCGATCTGGGCATTTTACGGAATCGGCGCGCTGGCGATTGTCTACCTCGCGCTTTACGCCTATGCGGCCTTCACCGGGCGTGGGCTGGTGCCGGGCGATCCCATCCACATCTTCCGCAGGCCGGACGCGCCGAATTATTCGAACGCTGTGAAACCCGACTACATCGCCGCGCTGGTGCGATGAACGTCGCCGGCCCCAGCCGGCGTGATCGGCAAGCCGCCATCGGCATATTCGTTCAGCTTGTTGCGCAGCGTGCGGATCGAGATGCCAAGGATATTGGCCGCGTGGGTGCGATTGCCTAGGCAATGCTTGAGCGTCTCGAGGATGAGATCGCGCTCGACGTCGGCAACCGTGCGTCCGACCAGCGCGCGGGTCACCTGCTCGGCGGCGAATGTGGCATGCGCCACCGCGGGCACGGTCTTTGGCGTATTGAGCCGGTCGCCGTCGGGCGTGAGAATGGCGTCGATGCCGATCTCGTCGCCCTGCGCCATCAGCACCGAACGATGGATGGTGTTCTCCAATTCGCGGACGTTTCCTTGCCAGCGGTTGGTGGTCAGGACGTGGCGGGCCTCGGCCGAGATCGGCCGCACCGGCACGCCGTTGGCATCGGCGTATTTCTTGGCGAAGTGCTGGGCCAGTTCGAGAATGTCGGCCGGCCGTTCACGTAGCGGCGGAATCTTCAGGTTCACGACGTTGAGTCGGAACAGGAGATCCTCGCGGAAGGTGCCTTCGCGCACGGCATCAGCGAGGTTGCGGTTCGAGGTCGCGACGATGCGGATGTCGACCGGAACCGGCCTGGTGCCGCCGACGCGATCGATGACGCGCTCCTGGATCGCCCGCAGCAATTTGGATTGCAGCCGCACGTCCATTTCGGAAATTTCGTCGAGCAGCAGCGTGCCGCCTGTGGCCTCCTCGAATTTTCCGATGCGTCGCGCAACCGCGCCGGTGAACGCGCCTTTCTCATGGCCGAACAGTTCGGATTCGAGCAAGTGCTCGGGGATCGCCGCGCAGTTGATCGATATGAACGGCTTCTTTGCGCGGTTGGAGCGGGTGTGGACGTAGCGCGCCAGCACTTCCTTTCCGGTGCCGGATTCGCCGGTGATCATCACGGAGGCGTCGGAGCCGGCGATCTGCTGGGCGAGCTTGATCACCTTGGCCATCGCCTCGTCGCGGTAGACCAAGTCGCGCGAGTCGTTGGCGACGGCGGCAAGCACCGCGGCGATCAATTCCGGCTCCGGCGGCAGCGGGATGTATTCCTTGGCGCCGGCATGGATCGCGGCGACCGCGGCGCGGGCGTCGGTCGCAGTGCCGCAAGCGACGATCGGCGCATGGATGCGCTCGGCTTCGAGCGCGGTCACGAGCTCGCGGATATTGATGGCGACGTCCACCATGAGCAGATCGGCGCCGCGGCCGGAGCGCAACACGGCGAGCGCCTGCTCGATGTTTTCGGCGTGGGTGACGCCAGCGCCCTTGTCCATCGCGATCTTGCTCGCGGTGGTGAGCTGTCCCCCCAGTGTGCCGACGATCAATAGGCGCATGACAATATCCCTCTCTAGTTACGATCGGCTT
>DATGGY010000207.1:0-22342 GCA_035308285.1 Bradyrhizobium sp.
CCCGGCACGTTGGCCTGGCCGCCTAGACGGCCCTCCACCCCGACCTCGCGGGCCACGGTGGTCACCTGATCGGCGAAGGTGGCCAAGGTGTTGATCATGTTGTTGATGGTGTCGGCCAGGGCGGCGACCTCGCCCTTCGACGCCACGGTCAGGTTCTGCTTCAGGTCGCCGTCGGCCACGGCGGTCACCACCTTGACGATGCCGCGGACCTGGGCCGTCAGGTTGCCGGCCATCGAGTTGACGTTGTCGGTCAAGTCTTTCCAGGTGCCGGCAACGCCGGGGACGACGGCTTGGCCGCCGAGCTTGCCGTCGGTGCCGACCTCGCGCGCCACGCGGGTGACTTCGGCGGCGAAGGCGTTGAGCTGATCGACCATCGTGTTGATGGTGTCCTTGAGCTCGAGAATTTCGCCGCGCACATCGACCGTGATCTTGCGCGACAGGTCGCCGCCGGCAATGGCGGTCGCCACTTCGGCGATGTTGCGGACCTGGGCGGTGAGGTTGCCCGCCATCGAGTTGACGCTGTCGGTCAAATCTTTCCAGGTACCGGCGACGCCGGTCACCTGAGCCTGGCCGCCGAGCTTGCCGTCGGTGCCGACCTCGCGCGCCACGCGCGTCACTTCCGAGGCGAAGGCGTTGAGCTGATCCACCATCGTGTTGAGGGTTTCCTTCAGCTGAAGAATTTCGCCCGACACGTTCACCGTGATCTTTTTGGACAAGTCACCCTTCGCCACGGCGGTGGCGACCTCGGCGATGTTGCGGACTTGTCCGGTCAAGTTGCTCGCCATCGAGTTGACGCTGTCGGTCAAATCCTTCCAGGTGCCGGCGACGCCGCGCACCAGCGCCTGACCGCCGAGCTTGCCTTCGGTACCGACTTCGCGCGCCACGCGCGTGACTTCGCCGGCAAAGGCGTTGAGCTGGTCCACCATGGTGTTGATGGTGTCTTTCAGCTCCAGAATCTCGCCGCGCACGTCCACGGTGATCTTCTTCGACAGGTCGCCGTTGGCAACCGCGGTGGTCACTTCCGCGATGTTGCGGACCTGCGCCGTCAAATTGCTCGCCATCGAGTTGACGCTTTCGGTGAGGTCCTTCCAGGTGCCGGCGACGCCGAGCACGTTGGCCTGGCCGCCGAGGCGGCCCTCGGTGCCGACCTCGCGCGCGACGCGCGTCACTTCGCCGGCGAAGGCGTTGAGCTGGTCGACCATGGTGTTGAGCGTTTCCTTCAACTGAAGAATTTCGCCCGACACGTTCACCGTGATCTTTTTCGAAAGGTCGCCGCCCGCGATCGCGGTCGCAACGTCGGCAATGTTGCGGACCTGCGCGGTCAAGTTTGACGCCATGAAGTTGACGTTGTCGGTGAGGTCTTTCCAGGTACCGGCGACGCCCGGCACCTGGGCCTGGCCGCCGAGCTTGCCTTCGGTGCCGACTTCGCGGGCCACGCGCGTCACTTCCGAAGCGAACGAGTTGAGCTGATCGACCATCGTGTTGATGGTGTCCTTGAGTTCGAGAATCTCGCCGCGGACGTCGACCGTGATCTTGCGCGACAAGTCGCCGCGCGCCACCGCCGTGGTGACGTTGGCGATGTTGCGCACCTGCGCGGTCAGGTTGCCGCACATCGCGTTCACGGAGTCGGTGAGGTCCTTCCAGGTTCCCGCAACGCCGGGCACGATCGCCTGACCGCCCAGTTTGCCGTCGGTGCCGACTTCGCGCGCCACGCGGGTGACTTCGGAGGCGAACGAGCGGAGCTGGTCCACCATGGTGTTGATGGCTTCCTTTAGCTGAAGGATTTCGCCGCGGACGTCGACGGTGATTTTCTTCGAGAGATCGCCATTGGCGACCGCGATGGTGACCTCGGCGATGTTGCGGACCTGGCCCGTGAGGTTGTTGGCCATCGAGTTGACGCTCTCGGTCAGGTCCTTCCAGACGCCCGTCACCTCGGGCACTTGGGCCTGGCCGCCAAGCTTGCCTTCGGTGCCGACCTCGCGCGCCACGCGCGTCACCTCGGATGTGAATACGCTGAGCTGCTTGATCATCGTGTTGACGATGGTGGCCGACTGCAGGAATTCGCCGCCCAGCGGGCGGCCGTCGATATCCAGTTTCACGGTTTGCAACAGGTCGCCTTGCGCGACGGCCGCCACCGCGCGCGTCACTTCGCGCGTCGGCCAGAGCAAATCATCGATCAGCGTGTTGACCGAGCCCTCCATGTCGGCCCATGAGCCTGAGGCAAGGCCGAACTTGACGCGCTGGCGTGTCTTGCCTTCGCGGCCGACGACCTGACCGACGCGATCGAGCTGCTGCGCCATGCGCTGATTGGCGGCGACGATCTCGTTGAAGGTGTCGGCGATCTTGCCGTCGATGCCGAGATGATCGCCGGTCATTCGCACCGAGAAGTCGCCGCTTCGCATCGCCTGCAATGCCTGGAGCAATTCCTGCGAAGGATCCGGCTTTCCATTCGTGTACGGTTTGACTTTGGCGCGGCGGCGGGCGGATGGCGTGGCGGAACCGAGATCGCTCATGGAATATCCCCTCAATGGCCCGGGGCGCGTTCATCGCGCTCGCGGGTCGCTGCCTTTTTGCCACGATAAAATCGTGCGAATGATCGCAGCGCAAGCGAAATACACTTATGATTGCAGGAAATACTCTAGAGATTACATATTGTTAGGGGAAAAATTAGGCCGAATGAAAACAATTCCGCCGGGGAACAATTGTTCCCGCGATGGATTATAAAATTTTGATGGACGTTGAAGGTTTAGTTTAAGGCGACCATCGCGACGCTTTTAAGGCTGCGCCGCGGAACTGAAGATATTTGTCCGATGGTTCCCTGGGTTCGAACTCTTGCGCGCAAGCGGCGAGCAAATCCGGGCGGACAAGGACCGACCCCCTCACTGACGCCTTGGTTTTGGCTTCCTCGGTGAAGCTGGATTGTCCCCGTCGTCCGCGTCGAATTTACGGGTCACTTTGATCGCCGACTGGCTGATATCGAAAAGCGTTCGGCGGCCTTCCTCAATTGCGGTGGCGGATTTCTTGTTGAACGTCTCGGCGAATTCGCGGATTTCCTTCACCCTCTCGAACAGTTCGTCGGCCTTGCCGTCTGCGAGGCCAGGCAGGAAGTCGTCGATTTTGCCCATGGCGCTGCTAAAGCCGGCGAAGGCACTGTCGGCTTTGGCGACGGCTTTCTCGACTGCGTCACCCTTGCCCGCCAGCGACGCGGTGTAGGTTTCGAAGCTCAACAGCGCGTCCTTGATCGTCGCCTGGTTGCCGACGAGAATACGATCGACATTGTGCAGGGTATCGCGGACCGACTGGATCTCGCTCAAATCGGCGGTCAGAATCGGAATGCCGTCGGCATCGAGCGGCACCGGCGGCGCCGTCGGCGCACCGCCCGTCAGCGATATCGCCGCTACGCCGGTGAGCCCCTGAAACTCCAGGCCCACGACGGTATCCTTGCGGATAGGGGCGCTGTTATCGACCATGACGGAGGCGACGATCTTGCGAGGATTGTCCAGCTTCAGCGACCGGATTTCCCCGACCTGCACCCCGTCGAAATTCACGCTGCCGCCTTTGCGCAGGCCGCTTGCCGAGCCCTCGAACACGATGCGCAGTGGTGATCGTTGCGCGATGCTGTGGTATTTCCGGACCGCGAGCAGGCCGAAGAACGCCGCGGCGATGACCGCGAGCGTCGTGGTTCCAATCATCAGGTTGCTGGCCCGTAACTTCATCCCGGAAAAACCGGCTGCGATCCGCTTGGTCGCGAGGGTTAACGCCCCTCGCCCTGTCGTGATTGTACGGGCAAAGCGAGCGGGACGAAAGGCCGATCCGGCGCGCCGATCGCCGATCAAACAGGCCGCTGAGCTAGAGCCTCGGTTCTGATTGAATCAGAGCCGAGGCTCTAGATTCTTATTTTGACGCGTTTTCTTCACGCGAACCGGTATCCACCCCGGATCAAGTCCGGGGCAGGCTTTCGCTCGAAAACGCTCTAGCTCCGCGTCCACTCTTCCACGCTGGCGCCGGCAAGCGCCCGAACGCGCGCATCGTCCGCGGCCAGTTCGCCAGCCGTTCCCGAATAGACCACGGCCCCGTCATCCAGCACATAGGCGTCGTCGGCAATCTCCAGACTCATTCGCGCATTTTGTTCGACCAGCAGAACCGAGATGCCCTCGGCCTTCATCTGCTGGACGATGCGGAACACCTCGCGGACGATCAGTGGCGCGAGGCCCTGGGAGGGTTCGTCGAGAATGAGCAGCCTCGGATTCACCAACAGCGCGCGGGCGATCGACAACATCTCCTGCTCTCCGCCGGATAGTTGCCGGCCGCGGTTGAGCCGGCGCTCCTCGAGGCGAGGAAAGAGCTGGTAGATGCGCGCGATGGTCCAGGGTCCGCCGCGCTCCAGCGGAACCCTGAGATTTTCCTCGACGCTGAGATTGGCGAAGATGCGCCGGCCTTCCGGCACATAGCCGACGCCCTGGGCGGCGATGCGAAAGGTTGGCCAATGCGTCGTGTCCTTGCCGAACAACGTGATCCTGCCCGTCCGCGCAGGCGTCAATCCCATCAGGCTTCGCAGCGTAGTGGTCTTGCCGGCGCCGTTACGCCCGAGCAATGCGGTGATCTTGCCTTCGGCAACGCTCAAGCTGACGCCATGAAGAATGTGGCTCTTGCCGTAGTAGGTGTGAAGGCCTTCGGCTGTGAGGGCTGCGGTCATGCGGCACTGCCAAGATAGGCGGCTTGAACGGCTTCGTTGGCGGCGATTTCCTGCGGCGTGCCTTGCGCCAGCATGCGGCCCTGATCGAGCACGCAGATGCGGTCGGCGAGGTGAAACACCACGCGCATGTCGTGCTCGATCAAAACGATGGTGTAGTTGCTGTCACGGTGCAACCGGCGGATTAGCTGGGTGGTCTGGAAGGTTTCCTGATCGCCCATGCCCGCGGTCGGTTCATCGAGCAGAAGCAGATGCGGTTTCAACGCCAGCGCCATCGCGATCTCGGCGGCGCGCTGGTCGCCATGGGCAAGCTCGCCGACCAGCCTGTGGGCCTTTGTTTCCAACGACACCAGCTTGAGCGTCGCTTCGACGCCTGTGTGGAGCTTCGTATCTTCCGCGCGGCTGATCCAGGGCCGCAAGCGGTATCCGCCGGCGACTTCGGCTGCGATTCGCACGTTCTCGAACACGGTCAATTCGGGGAAGATTTCGGTGATCTGGAAGGTCCGCGCCATGCCCCGCCTGACGCGCTCATGGGTGGAAAGCCGGGTGATATCGGTTCCGTCGAAGACAATGCTGCCGGACGTCGGCGGAAAGAATCCGCTGATCAGGTTGAAGAAGGTGGTCTTGCCGGCGCCGTTCGGCCCGATGATCGCGCACAACTCGCCCTTGGCGACGTTGAGCGAAACGTCACGCACGGCCACCAGATTGCCGAAGCGTTTGGTGACGCTGTTGATTTCCAGGACGTTCATGCCTTGCTCCGCTGCAGGAAGCCCAGGAGTCCGCGCGGGAAGAACAGCACTACCAGGACAAAGAGCAGGCCGACGAACGACATCCAGTTCACGGTGACACTCGACAGATAATCCTGCAAGACCACGAACACGGCGGCGCCGAGCAGCGGACCCCAGAAACTGCGCATGCCGCCCATCACCGCCATCATCACGAAATCGCCGGACTGGCTGTAATGCAGGCCCCTCGGGTCGGCGAAATTGTTGACAAGCGCGTAGAGCGCACCGGCAAATCCCATGAAGAAACAGGACAGCGTGAACGCGATCCAGATATGCCGTTCGACGGGGATGCCGAGGAAGCGGGCGCGGCGTTCGTTTTCGCGGATCGCAATCATGGTGCGGCCGAACGGCGAGCGCAGGATGAATCCCATGGCGCCGACGGCCAGCGCAAAGCAGAACAGCACGAAGAAATAGAAGTTGTTGGCATTCGACAGGATGTCGAGCTGGAAAGCGCCGAAGTCGATCGGGTGGCGCGAGAAGCCGCGCAACCCGTCGTCGCCGCCGGTCAGCGAGTTCCACTGAAAGGCGATGTAGTAGAACACCTGGCCAAAGGCGATCGTCACCATGGCGAAGTAGACGCCGCGTCGCCGCACGATCAGGGTGCCGAGAATCGCCCCGCAAAGGCCGCCGAGCAGCATCCCGAGCAGAAGCGCGAGCGGCGTGCTCGGCGCCAGGAATTTCAGCGTCAGCCCGGTGCCATAGGCGCCGAGCCCGAACCAGGCGGCGTGACCGAACGACAGCACGCCGGTAAAGCCCAGAAGGAAATTCACCGACATCGCCGCCAGCCCGAGCACAAGCACGCGGGTGGCAAGCGCGGTATAGCCGCCGAGCGGCGCCATCCAGTACGGCGCAAGGATCAAGAGAGCCCAGATCGCCGCAAGGACGATCAGCTTGCGGGTTTGTTCGGCACTCAACTCATCATTCCTTCTTCGCCGAACAATCCGCGCGGGCGCAACAGCAGCACGACCGCCATCATGACGTAAATGACCGCCTCACTGGCGGCCGGATAGAATACCGCCGTCAATCCTGAAGCAACGCCAATCAGCAAGCCGCCAACAAGCGTTCCCGGCAGGCTACCGATGCCGCCGACGATGATGGCGATAAAACTCGGCATCAGAAGCCCCGTACCCATGGTGGGTTCAAGCCCGAGTTGCCCGGCGGCGAGTACGCCGCTCAGGCCCGCCAGAAAAATGCCGACGGCGAAATTGAGCGATCGCAGCATCTGCACGTTGATGCCAAGCGCCGCGACCGTCTCGAGGTCGAGCGTGCCGGCGCGGATACGAACGCCGAGACGGGTATAGCGCAGCAGAACAAACAGCAGCACGACCGCGACCATCACCATGGCCACCATGAACAGCCGATAGCCGGTGATGAAGAACAACTCGTTGCTTAGAGGCTGCGCCAGAAAGGGCGGAATGGTGACCGGCTTGCCCTGTGGACCCCAGATGAAACGCGTCCCATCCTCGATCATGAACGCAAGCCCGAAGGTGAGCAGCAGACTATAGAGCGGATCGCGCCCATAGAGCGGCCGGATCAGCACGCGCTCGACGATGAGCCCGATGATGGCCGTCAGGGGCGGCGCCACCAGCAGCGCACCCCAGAAGCCGATATAGGGCGTGATCGTGTAGGCGATGTAGCCGCCGATGACGAGAAATCCGCCATGGGCGAAGTTGATGACGTTGCTCAGATTGAGGATGAGCGAAAGACCCAGCGCCATCAATACGTAAAAGGCGCCGATGATGAGCCCGTTGGTGACGTTAAACAGAAGCAGTTGCGTCATAATTCACCGAAGAAGTCCCCAATGCATCTGATCCGGGAGCTGGGCTCCCGGATCAAAAAGGAAAAAGGCCGGCTCTAGCTTAGGCGGGCCACTGGACCGTGCAACCGGTTTCGCTCACCGGCGGAGCGGTCTTGTCGCCAGGCACGACTTCGTCGACGCGATAGAGGTCCTGGGGGTCGTCCTTGCCCTTGGATTGCGCCTCGCCGACGAAGGCCGACGTCATCAGTTGATGATCGCCCTTGCGGTAATAGACCTTGTTAGGCTGCAGCTTGACGTCATCGGGTAGCTCGAAATCCTCAAGCGCAGCGGCAAGCTTGACCGCGTCGAGAACCTTCTGCTGGTTTGCCACCAGTGCAAAACTCATCGCTGAAACATAGCCGAACCAGTGCCGCGCGGTCGGTACATTGCCATTGTTGACCTTGCGGATTTCGGCGACGAACTTGTCGACGCCAGGAACGCCCGGCTGCTTCCAATACCACTCGAACATCCAGATGCCGATCCGCGCTTCCGGCGGAAGCCCGGCGAGCGATTCCAGCTCCTGCTGGGTTCCCGCCACATGGATCTGCTTGTCGAGTCCGAACTGCACGATCTGCTTGAGGCAGTTGATCATGTCCGAGCCCTGCACCAGGAGAATCATCACATCCGGATTGGCGGCGCGGGCCTTGATCAGATAGGCGGAGAAGTCCGTGGTGCCGAGCGGGGTGAGCTCGTTGCCGGTAACCGTGCCGCCCAGTTTTTTCAGGTCGTCGGTGCAGGCAGTATAGAGCGTGTGACCGAAGGCATAGTCCGGCGTAATGAAGTGCCATTTCTTACCGTACTTCTTGAACAGAATGTCGGAAACCGAATTCGCCTCCATCCGCGTCGTGTTGCAGACGCGGAACACATTCCATTTGCAATCCTTGCCGGTAATCGAATCGGTATGACCGCCGGAAACGATGTGCAGGACCTTCTTTTCGTTGGTGACCTGAGCGATTGCCGCCGCGATGCCCGAATTGACATCGCCGATCATGAAGTTGACCTGGTCGCGCTCGATCAGCTTGCGCGCCTTTTGCACGCCGGTGCCGACGTCATTGGCGGAATCCTCTACCAGTAACTCGACCTGGCGTCCGAGGATGCCGCCCTTGGCGTTGATCTGCTCGACCGCAAGCTTGGCCCCCATCACCTCGTTGCCGGCGGGCGCGGCGTATACTCCGGTGAGAGGATCGACCATGCCCATCCGGATCGGCGTTTCGCCGCGCGCCTGGATGATAAAAGGCGAGGCTATCTGAAGGGCGCCCAACGCGGTGGCGCTCTTTATCAGCGTCCGCCGATTGAACTTTGTGCCGAAAATCTGCGATGTCATGAACGTTCCTCCTACCCATTCTTGCTTGTAGCATGTTGTATCGCGGTTGGGCCTCAAGGCCCAGCCCGCGTGCGCCTCGCTTATATTTTATTCATGTTAGGCCGGCCATTGCATCTTGCAGCCGGTTGCTTCCGCCGGGCCTGCGGCCTTCTCCCCCGGTACGGGGTTGTGTACCGTAAACATATTGTCGGGATCGCCTTTCGGCGGGTGCGCCTCGCCGACAAATACCGTGCTCATCAATTCGTGGTCTCCGGCGCGGTATTCCGGCGCGCCCGGTTGCAGCGCGATCTCCGGCGGCAGTTTGAATCCCGAAAGCGCTCGGGAAAGCTTCAGCGAATCGAGCGTCTTTTCCTGGTTCGCGATCACCGCCAGCGTCTGCACCGAAGCGTAGCCGAACCAGTTGCGCGCGGTGGCCGAGGAGCCGGTGATCTTCTTCATCGCGGCGTTGAACTCCGCGACATGCGGCACGCCCGGCTGATCCCACCACCATTCCATGGTCCACCACCCGACGCGTGCGCCGTCCGGCACGGCGCGGATGCTCTCCAGCTCGAACAACGTGCCGCCGACCGCCATCTGCTTGTCGAGGCCGAATTGCACGAACTGTTTGAGGCTTGAGACCTGATCGCCGCCGCCCATGACGTTGATCAGCACCTGCGGCGCGAAGGCTCTTGCCTGAATCAGATAGGCTGAATAGTCCGGCGTACCCAAGGGGACAAGGGATCCTGCCGAAGTGCCGCCAGCGGCCTTCAACAGTTTCTCAAAGCCGGCCTGCACCGAGTGCCCATACGCATAGTCCGGCGTCAGGAAGTACCACCGCTTGCCGAATTTCTGCATCAAGGTCGACGCAATGGCATTGGAGTCCATGGTGGTGGCATTGCAGACCCGGAACACGTTCCAGGAGCAGTTTGCGCCCGTGATCGGATCGGTGTGGCCACCGGATACAATATGGAGGATCTTCTTCTCGCTCGTGACCTGCGCCATCGCGATCGCAATGCCGGAATTCACGTCGCCGATAATGAAGCTCACCTGGTCGCGTTCGATCAGCTTCCGCGTCTTTTGCACCCCGGTACCGACATCATTGGCGGAGTCCTCGATCAGGAGTTCGACGGGCCGACCTAGAATTCCGCCCTTCTTGTTGATCTCCTCAGCAGCGAATTTGGCGCCAACTACTTCGCCTTGGGCAATCGCCGCGTAGACGCCGGTCAGGGGATCGACCAGCCCGATCCGGACAGGGGTTTCGCCTCTGGCTTTGACGATGAAAGGGGCAGCGAATTGCACCGCAGCAACGGATGCGCCAGTTCGTAAGATAGTCCGCCGATCGACTTGCATGCTGTCCTCCCAGACGAATTAACGTGTCTTGAAGTCCGGCATTCTTCGATGCCGTTGGAGAGGAGCGTAGCCCTTCCGGCGCGCCTTTGCCAATGACGATCCAGGGCAAAATCCTGCAACCTTCGGCGTAGTTTGGCCGCTCCGAGAACGCGCCGCCAGAAGGCGCGAGCGTTGCGCCGCGGTCGCCTAGGGCTTCTGCGACGAAACGTACGCTACAAGCGAGATCATGTCGTCATGCGAGAGTTTCTCGACCACCGGTCCCATCAGCGCGCCCGCAACTCCGGCCCGCGCGTGTTGCTGGAAGTCGTAGATCTGGCGCACGAGGTAGCTCGGCGAGCGTCCGGCAATTCCGGGAACGGAAGCTACGCCTCTGAGATCCGGACCGTGGCACGTGGCGCAAGGCGTCGTGACGCCCGCTCCACCTGTCTTGACCAGGGCCTCGCCCTTGGCGATGCTTCCCTTCGGAACGTAAGCGATGAACTGCGAGCGCGTGTCGCGATGCTCGAATTGCTCGGCATCCACCGGGATCTCGACGATGCGCTGGCCGATCGGCTCGGAGCCGCCGTCTTTTGCGACCGTGTAGAACACCCGCGCGATCTGCGTCGCCGGAACCGTGTCGGTCTCAACCACTTTGATGTTTGCCTTTGGCTTGAGCGAGGAGAAATAGGCCGCGGCGGCCTTTACTTCGTCCTCGGTGCTGGCTTTGGCGATGGCCGTCATCAGCACGCTCGGACTTCGCTGTGGGCCGGCAAATTTGCGCGCGCCGCTTTTGTAATCTTCAATTTGCTGGACGATGTAGGAAGCCGGCAGGCCGGCAAGGCTGGCGTTCTCCGGCCCACCGGTGCCTTCCGCGCGATGGCATGAGCCGCAGGCGCGGACATCGGGCTGCCTGCCATGTGCGACGATGTCCGGCATCGGCGGGTGGTCGTCGGGATGCCAGTCCGGCACGAAGAACAGATTGCGCTCCTGCGCGATGGTGAAGCTGGCCGTACTGTCGGGAACGTGTCGCGGCACGCCGTCGTCGGGCGCAGCCTTGAAGTCCGGCGCCCATGGATAGGCCCACGCCGGAAATGAAGCCAGCGTCGGAGAACCGGGAGCCGGGGCCTGCGCCATCGCCGCGCCCGATACCGCCATCGCAAGCAGCGCCGCCACACCTGACCTCATCGGCATCGCAATCCCCCCGCTTTCGAGGTTAGTGGCCGGCGGCGATTTTGGCCGCGGCATTGTTGAGGACGATCAGGGCGTCGACGGCGACACCCGCCTTCGCATTGATCAGAAATGGATTGACGTCGATGGAGGCGATGCGGCTGCCCGCGTCCGCCATCAGATTGGAAAGCCCGACCAGCGCCTTCACGACCGAGGCTTCGTGCAATGCCGGTTTGCCGCGGTAACCCCTGAGCTTGACACCAGCCTTGGTGCGCCCGATCAGCGCCCTCGCCTCGGCCGCATCGAGCGGAGCGCCCGCAAGCGCGACATCCTTCATCAATTCGATATCGATGCCGCCGGTGCCGAACAGAACCACCGGCCCCATCTCGGCGTCGAGCGCGGTGCCCACCACGAGCTCCAACTCCGCCTTGACCTGTTGCGCGATCAGGATGCCGTCGATCTTCGGCTTGTTCTTCAGTTTCTTCACCCGCGCGGTGATCTGGTTGAAAGCTTTTCTGACTTCGGCCGCGCTGTTGAGGTTGAGCACCACGCCGCCGATGTCCGACTTGTGCAGAATCTCTGCGCTGACAACCTTGGCGACAACGGGAAAGCCGATTCTCTTGGCCATCTTCACGGCTTCCGCCGCGGTTTTTGCAATCGCTTCCTTCGACACCGGGATGCCGTACGCCTTCAATAGTCGCTTTGACGCAACCTCATCGAGCGCCGCGCCCTTTGCGCCCTTGAGCGTCCGCTCCAGCGTGGCGCGCGCCGCGGCGCTGGAACTCGACACGATATCGGGCACTTCCTTGCGCAGCGAGGAATATTCGATCAGCGCCTTGATCGCGCCGACCGCGCGGTCGAGGCCCTGCATCACGGCGATATGCGGCAGCGACTTGCGCAGAGCCTTGGTGAATTCGGTGAAGCCGATCGACATCGCCGAGATGTAGATCACCGGCTTGTTCGCGGTCGATGCCATCTCATTGACGCGGCGCAAATTGCGTTCGCGCAATTCATGCGGCGCTTTCGGCAGCTCGGAATCGATGATCACAATGTCGGTGTCGGGATCGTCGATCATGATCTTGATCGACTGCATATAGACCGAAGGATCGACTACGGCGGCGAACCCGGCATCGAGTGGGTTGCCGACGATGCTGCCGGGCCCGAGCATTTTTGCAAGTTTCTCGCTGGCATTCCGGCTCAACGGCGCGAAGTTGAGGCCTGCCGACGAGAAAGTATCGATCAGGAGGCCGCGCTTGCCGCCCGACAAGGTCACGGCCGCAAGGCGTCCGCCCTTCGGCAGTTCGGCATGGACAAAGCATTCGGTGGTCTCGATCAATTCGTCCATGCCGCGTGCGCGGATCACGCCTTCGCGCGTCGAGATGGCATCGAAGGTCTCGATGGAGCCCGCGAGCGCGCCGGTATGGGCCATCGCGGCGGCGCGGCCGCCTTCGGAAGCGCCCAGCTTCAGAGCGATCACCGGCTTGCCGGCGCTACGGGCCGCCTTGCAGGCGTCGCGGAACGCCTTGGTGTTGCGCACGCCTTCGAGGTAGACCACGATCACGCGGATCGAGGGATCGGCGGCGAAATAGGTCATCAAGTCGGGCGTTTCGAGCCCGGCTTCATTTCCGGTCGTCACCATATAACCGACGCCGACGCCGCGATCCTCCAGCGCCTGGCGGATCGCCATCACGATCGCGCCGGACTGGCCTGCGATCGCGACCGGACCCGCCTCCATCGTGACCACGCGGTCGTCGATGTTGGTAAAGAGGTTTTCGCCGGCGCTCAGATTGCCAAGACAATTCGGACCGGTGACCGCAAGGCCGGTCTCCCTGACGGCCTGTTGCAGCTCGGCCGCAAGCTTTTGGCTTTCGTCATCCTGCAATTCGTTGAAGCCGGAGGTCACGATGGTTGCCGAACGGGCGCCGGCCGCCGCGGCGTCCCGGATCACCTGCACCGCGAATCGCGCCGGCACCAGCACCAGGACGTGGTCGGGCCTCTCCGGCAGGCTGGCGAAATCCTTGTAGCAGGGGACGCCCCAGATGGTTTCGCGCTTGCTGTTGAGCGGATAGAGGCCGCCTTCGAATTCGTATTTGATCAGGTTGGTCCAGATGCGCTCGGCGTAATTGCCCGGCTTGTCGGTCGCGCCGACCAGCACGATATTGCGCGGGTGCAGCATGGCATGAATGCTTTTGACGATACTGCTGGCGTCGGGTGATGGCGACCATTTGTAAGTTGTCGCGGGTCTCGACCTGGCTTCCATAGGCGTAACGCTACCCTTGTTTATTTCGTTAACTTTCCGAAACCGACGATCGGCTGGGATCGTCCCTGTCCGGGCTTTGCGTCTTCTTATTGATAGTCGGGGAGGGTGGCAACTCGCGCAAACGCAGGAAAGCCCGCCGTTCTCAGCTACCAGACCGGTCTAGGGCGCGAGGGTGAAGCAATACCCGCCAGCAGAACGGCGAGAATCCCGGTGAGGAAGATGCCGTCGAACGTCCCCGCGCCACCGATGGACGCCACCGGCGCGCCAAGGCCGCCGATCTTGTCGAGATTGAGCAGGTCGGCGCCGATCAGCGTTCCCATCGAGCCGCCGACATAGGCAAGCGGGGCGGCGTATTCTCGGGACAGGATGAAGGCAAGGATGGCCGTGGTCACGACGGGGGCAAAGACCGGCACGGCAATGCCGATCCCATGCACCGGGGTTGCCATGGAGTGGATGATAAAGGCGATGACGATGGTCGCAATCGCCGCCTTGACCCATAGCTGATAGCGGATCACCAGATAGGCCGACATGATCGTCGGAATCACCGCGCCGCCGACATTGACGGCGAGAACCGTGCCTGGCCATTTGGTGACCAGCGGCACCACATATTGCATGCCGAAGAAATCGACGACCTGCCCCGACCTGACCGTCTCCCCGGGCAGGAACGTGACCGGGATATTGAAATAACTGCCGATCAGCGAACCGAACAACAGAAGCAGCGCAACGCCCGGACCGACCCCGAGTTTCATATAGGCATATCTGAGAATGCGAAGCTGAATCAGGATGATCAGCCCGACAAACAGGAATACCAGGATGAAAAAGAATCCTGGCGCCAGCGGCAGGTAGTGCACTTGGTATTGCATCGCGATTCGAGTTCGGTTGCCTCGGCTTCGTCCTCATACTTGGGAAATATTGGAGCGCATCGCAAGGCAGGTGCAGGCGCGGGAGATCAAGCCGGGCTCACCCTGGAGGCGCTGCCGCCAGAAATCGCCTTCCGCTCAACTTGCGTCCAGCAGCTTGTTCAGCCGCAGCCGGGCGATGATGTAGACATTCTGCAGGTTGTTGGCGAATTCGGTTTGCGTGTCGTTGTGCAGCCGCCGGTTGAACTCGAACAAAATCCCTTCCTTGGTGTGCATTCGCACCGCGATGATGAACGGAAATCCGAACTTCTTCTTGTAGGCGGCATTCAATTCCGAAATCTGCACCATCTCGGCATGAGACAGGGCGTTGAGGCCGGCGCTCGCCTGCTCGGACACCGATGAGGCCGTCATCGTGCCGGCCTGGGCCTCCTTGCCGGCAAGGTCGGGATGGCTTTGCAACAGTGCGAGCTGCATCGCCGCCGGCGCGTTTCTTGCGACCGCAACCATCGCGGCGTGCAAGTCGTCGATGCCAGCAAATGGCCGCTTCTCCCAGGCCTTCTCGGCGACCCATGGCGAATTCTCGAAGATGCCGCCGAATTTCCGGACAAAGGCCTCGCGGTCCATTGCATTGATCGGCGCCATGTCGATCGGGCCGGCGTTCGCGGCGGCGATCATGACCGGCCCAAGCATCAGGGCAAAGATCAGCGCCGCAAGCGGCCAATAGCGACGGATCATTGCGCGCCTCCTTCGGCCCGAACGCGGTGAAGCCCTAGCTGCCGCGATAGGTCGTGTAGCTCCAGGGCGACACCAGCAGCGGCACGTGATAATGCGCCGCGGCATCGGCCATCCCGAATTGGATCACGGCCTTCTCCAGGAATGGGGGGTTGGGCAGAACCGTGCCGAGCTTGGCGAAATACTCGCCGATATAAAATACCAGCTCGTACTTGCCGGCCTTCATCGTTTCAGGGGTCAGCAAGGGCTCTGCGTTCCGGCCGTCCGCATTGGTATGAACCGTCTTGATCAACTTGTATGCGTTGCCGTCGAGCACGCTGAAATCGATCTTGACGCCTTCCCCGGGCTTGCCGCTGGCGGTATCGAGAACGTGGGTCGTCAGTCCCGGCGATCCCGCCGCCAGCGCGGTCTTGTCGGCAAATGCCGCCAACGCCAGCATGGCCGATCCCGTCCCCAGCAGGCTTCTTCGATTGAGTAGCGTCATGACGTTGCTCCTTTTGAATTTGCCTTACTCATCAGGCAGTGGCGATGCGATTGAGCTTAGCAAAAATCGCGCCATGCAACGTCATTTCTCGCGACCAGGGTGACCGCCGACAATGACCGGATCAACGCTTGGCCGGTCGATTTTCCCCGGCCTTGGGTGGGTGCCCGGTCGCAGCGCGAACCTTCGCCAGGATTGAGTCGCAATATTCGTCGCGATCGCGAAGGAATAGCTCCTGATGGGCGCGGAACGCGGCTACTCTCCCGCGGATTTCCTCGCGAAGCTCACTGTAATGCGCCGGCGAGACGCGGACGGCCGGGATGGCCTCGACGGGCGGCACCATTTCAGCGGGCTGATCCGGCGGGCCCGGTTCATCCCAACCTTGCAGATCCTTCGCTTCGGCACCCGTCGCCTTTCCCGCCACGGATTGCACAAATGCCATGGTTTGCGCGATCAGGAGGTCGCGCTCCTTTTTCCAGCCCATTGCGCACCTCAGCCCGCGCCCATCTCAGCAAAAAGCCGCCGATCAATCAAGCAAGCTGTTGCCTTGTGTCTACATCAGCAGACGTCCAAGACGGGGTGGTCTTCGGGCGCCATAGGTAGCCGCTTCCGGCAAGAGAAGCGGCGTTCGTTGCTTTAGACGATGCGCGAATTCTTGTTGCCCCAATAGCGGTCGCGCAGGAGCCGTTTGTAGAGTTTGCCGGTCGGCAGCCGCGGCAGCTCGTCCTCGAAATCGATCGAACGCGGCACCTTTTGGCGCGACAGCGACTGACTGCAGAAGAAAATCAGTTCCTCGGCGAGGTCGGGGCCCGCCTCGACGCCCGGCATCGGCTGCACCACCGCTTTCACTTCCTCGCCAAGATCGGCATTGGGAACGCCGAACACCGCGGCATCGGCGATCTTTGGATGGGTGATGAGGAGATTCTCGCATTCCTGCGGATAGATATTGACCCCTCCCGAAATGATCATGAAGGTCGCGCGATCGGTCAGATAGAGGAAGCCGTCGCCGTCGACATAGCCGACATCGCCGACGGTGCTCATGCTGCCGTCGGGCGAGCGGGCCTCGCGGGTCTTGTTGGGGTCGTTGAAATATTCAAACGGGGTGGCGGTCTTGAACCAGACCGTGCCCGGGGTGCCCATCGGGCACTCCTTCATGTCCTCATCGAGAATGTGAAGTTCGCCGAGCAGGACCCGGCCTACGGTGCCGCGGTGGGCAAGCCACTCCGCGCTGTTGCAGGCGGTAAAGCCGAGGCCTTCGGTGGCGCCGTAATATTCGTGGATGATCGGTCCCCACCATTTGATCATGTCGTCCTTGACGGCGGCCGGACAGGGTGCGGCGGCATGGATCGCGATCTCAAGGGACGACAGGTCGTAGCGCGAGCGCGCGGCTTCCGGCAGCTTCAACATGCGCGAGAACATCGTCGGCACCAACTGGCTGTGGGTCACTCCCCATTTTTCGACCAGTTCGAGATAGCGTTCCGGATCGAAGCTTTCCATGATGATGACGGTGCCGCCCATGCGGATCGTGAGGTTGACGGCCGCTTGCGGCGCCGAATGGTAGAGCGGCGCGGGCGACAGGTAGACCATGCCCTCGCGGTATTGCCAAAGCTTTTGCAGGAAATCGAAGATTGGCAGCTGCTGCGTCGGCGGTTGCTCGGCCAGCGGCCGCAAAATGCCCTTCGGCCGTCCGGTCGTTCCCGATGAATAAAGCATCGCCGTGCCGATGCTCTCGTCTTCAATCGGCGTCTTGGGCAGGCCGCTGGTCGCGTCACGCAGGCCGACGATGCGGTCGCTTTCGCCTGAGCCGTCGGCAACGATGCAAAGTTCGATCCCGGGGCACTGTTTGATGGCCTCGCGGGCGGTTTCGAGCTTGGCGACGGAGGTGATGAGGATTCGCGATTCGCTGTTGTTGACGATGTAGGCGAGTTCGCTGGCCGTCAGATACGAATTCACGCAGGTGTAGTACAGGCCCGCCCTCTCGCCCGCGCCGCAGGCCTCGAGATAGCGGCTGTTGTTTTCCATATAGATGGCAAAATGGTCGAGCCGCTTGAGGCCGCGATTGCGAAACAGGCGAGCCAGGCGGTTGGCGCGCGCCTCGAACTCCCGATAAGTCACGGACTCGCCGGAATTTGCCATGATGAAGGCTGGCTGAAGCGGACGGACATAAGCCTGCTTGCCGGTGTACATCGTTCCTCCCAATGATCCTTATTGTGCCTATGCGTTCAAACGAAATGGATGCCGCGCTGCTGTCCTCCCCGGACAATTGGCTGGTTGTTTGACGACAATCTAGCGAAGTAGCTAAAGGGAGGGGAGCTAAAAAATGGCCCTCCCGCGGTTCGGCGCTTAGGCGTTCGATTGGCCAGGCTTGCCTTGGCGATCCGGCCCGGCGATCCGCGGTGAGGGATTCGACAGGGGAGGCCCTACATCTTCGCTGGCAAATTATTCCAGCGCGTGAGGGCCGTGTTACGTTTTTTTCTTGAACCGTTGTCATATGGGAACGTAACAGAAATTTGGCTTGATCCTGGCTGTCCATTGAACAGACTGTCGAACCATCTCATCTTGGTCCCGCCGCCGATCCGGGGCCGATCTCGTTCGATCGCGATAATCGTTGAGTGGAGGGGGAATTGAGCGCGACTGAGAAATCGGAGCGTCTGGCTCGAATGGTTGATGTCTGTTCGCTCCGCGGTTTGAGGCCGATGATCGTGCTGCTCGCGGCCACCTTGTCCGGCTGCGACGACAAGCCGGCTCAGCCGGTTGCGGCTGCTGCTCCGCCGCCCGTCACGGTCGCCCAGCCCGTCAAGCGCACGGTGACGGATTGGGATGAGTTCACCGGGCGGTTCGATGCGGTGGAGGAGGTTCAGGTTCGCGCGCGCGTCGGCGGTTTCGTCACCGGCGTTGAATTTCGCGACGGCGCATTCGTCAACGCCGGCGATCTGTTATACCTCATCGACCCCCGCCCCTTCGAAGCGGTAGCCGAGCAGGCCGACGGCCAGCTTTCGGATGCGCGCGCCAAGGCCGAACTCGCCAAGCGGGAACTGGACCGTGCGCTGACGCTAATCCAGTCGCAGAATGTGGCGGAGTCCACCGTCGACCAGCGCCGGCAGGCGCTGCAAGCGGCGAAGGCCGCGCAGACGCAGGCTGAGGGCTTGCTCAAGGCGGCCCAACTCAACGTCGAATTCACGCACGTACTGGCCCCGATCTCGGGCAGGGTCAGCCGCCATCTCGTCAGTGTCGGCAATCTCGTGCAAGGCAGCGAAGGCAGCGCGACGCTGCTGACGTCGATCGTTTCTCTCGATCCGATCTACGTCTACTTCGACATGGATGAGGCGACCTATCTCAAATACAACCGGCTGTATTTCGAGGGCAGGCGCCCTAGTTCGCGCGACAACCCCAATCCGGTGCAGGTCGCGCTGACCGGCGAAAGCAAGCCGTCTCACGATGGCAAGGTGGATTTCCTCGATAACCGCATGGATGCGTCGACCGGCACGCTGCGCGGGCGGGCTGTGATCTCGAACAAGGATCTTTCGATCCTGCCCGGACAATTCGGCCGGGTTCGCCTGATCGCCAGCGCGCCTTACGAAGCACTGCTCGTGCCGGATACCGCGATCGCCACCGACCAGGCGCGCAAGATCGTATTCGTGGTGAAGGACGACAATTCCGTCGAGGCGAAGCCGGTCACACTCGGACCGCTCGACGAGGGCCTGCGTGTCATCCGCGAGGGCCTCAAGCCGGAAGACCATGTGGTCGTCGACGGCCTGCAGCGCGTGCGCGTCGGGGCAAAGGTGAGCCCGCATCCCGCCAAGACCGCGCCTTCCGGTGGCAAGACATGAATCTCGGGCAGCTCTCCGTCAACCGGCCGATTCTGGCGATGGTGCTGTCCATCGTGCTTCTGATCGTCGGCGCGCTCGCCTACACCACGCTGCCGGTCGCCGAATATCCGCAAGTGGTGCCCCCGACCGTGGTGGTCACCACGCAATATCCCGGAGCCTCCGCGCAGACTGTTTCCGACACCGTCGCAGCGCCGATCGAGCAGCAGATCAACGGCGTCGAGGACATGCTCTACCTCTACAGCCAGGCGACCTCGAGCGGCCAGCTCACGATCACGGTCACCTTCAAGCTCGGCACCGACCTCGACAAGGCCCAGGTGCTGGTCCAGAACCGCGTCGCGATCGCGACGCCGCAATTGCCGGATGCGGTCCAGCGCAACGGCGTCGTCACGCGCAAGAACAGTCCGGACATTCTGATGGTCGTGTTCATGCTGTCGCCCGACGACACTTTCGACCAGCTCTACATCAGCAACTATGCGCTGCTTCAGGTTCGCGACCAGTTGCTTCGGCTCGACGGCATCGGCGACATCCAGATTTTCGGCGCGCGCGACTACTCGATGCGCCTGTGGCTTGATCCCGACAAGATCGCCAATCTCGGGTTGACCGCCGGCGACGTGCTTGCCGCGATCCGCTCGCAGAACCTGCAGATCGCCGGAGGCCAGCTCGCCGCTCCCCCGATCGCCGACCGGGCCTTTCAGCCGAACCTCACTTTCACCGGCCGATTAAGGGATATCCGGCAATTCGAAGACATCCTCATCAAGGCCGGCGAAGACGGCCGCACCGTGCGGCTGCGCGACGTGGCGCGCATCGAGTTGGGAGCGCTGGACTACACCACCAACAGCTTCCTGCTGCGCAAGACGGCGGTCGCATTGCTGGTGACCCAGCGCCCCGGCTCGAATGCGCTGGCCACCGCAAAGAACATCTCTGATGCCATGGTCAGGCTCAAGGCCAATTTCCCCAAAGGGCTCGACTACAATATCGGATACAACCCGACCGAGTTCATTGCGCAGTCCGTCAGCGAACTGATCAAGACGATCTACGAAGCAATGATCCTTGTTGTCATCGTCGTGCTGGTGTTCCTGCAGGGATGGCGTCCGGCCATCATCCCCATCGTGGCGATTCCGGTATCGCTGATCGGCACCTTCGCCGCGATGGCCGCGTTCGGTTTTGCGATCAACAATCTGACCTTGTTCGGCCTTGTGCTCGCGGTCGGCATTGTGGTCGATGACGCGATCGTGGTGGTCGAGAACGTCGAGCGGCATCTTCGCGACGGCAAGAGCCGGCGCGATGCGGCGCTGCTTACCATGGAAGAAGTCGGCGGCGCGCTGGTTTCGATTGCGCTGGTGCTGATCGCGGTGTTCGTGCCGACCGCCTTCATCGGCGGGATTTCCGGACAGTTTTTCCAGCAGTTTGCCATCACGATCGCGGTCGCGACCGCGATCTCCATGTTCTGCTCGCTGACTTTGTCGCCGGCGTTGGCGTCGCAAATTTTGCAACCGCATGAAGACAAGCGGCCGCCCGCAAGCTGGAACCTGATCGGACGGGGCTGGGAGAGATTCACCGGCGTCTTCAATCGCGGCTTCGATTGGCTGTCCAACGGGTATGCTGGCGCGGCCGCCTTCGTCATCAGGCAGTCGGTGCTGATGTTGCTGATCTACGCGGTGCTGATCGGCAGCGCCGGTTGGCTGCTGGTCACGACGCCGCAGGGGTTTATTCCGGCGCAGGATCGCGGTTATGTCATCATCTCCGTGCAATTGCCGGGCGCCGCCTCGCTGGCGCGAACCACCGAAATCGTTCGCGAAGTCGAAAGGATCGCCCTCGATACACCCGGCATCGTTCGCGTGGCGGCGTTCGCCGGGCTTTCGGGCGCGACGCGAACCCAGGCCAGTAATGCGGCAGCGCTGTTTCCGGTGTTCGACGAGCCCGACGTCCGCCTCAAGAAGGGGTTGTCCGCCACCAAGATCACGGGCGATCTGCGACGTCGGCTTTCGGCCATCGAGGGCGCCTTCATTATCGTGATTCCTCCGCCTTCGATTCCCGGCATCGGCACCGGCGGCGGTTTCGCCATGCGCATTCAGGACCGGCAAGGCCGCGGTCCGGAATTGCTGGCGGCGGCAACCGATGAACTCGTGGCGGCCGCGCGCAGGACGCCGGGGCTGACCGCGGTGTTCTCGCCGTTCGCCGCCAATACGCCGCAGACGTTCGTCGATATCGATCGCATCAAGGCGCAGAAACTCGGGGTGCCGATCCAGAATGTGACGGACGCCATCGAGACTTATTTCGGCTCGACCTATGTCAACGACTTCAACATCCTCGGCCGGACCTATCACGTCACCGCGCAGGCGGATCTGCCGTTCCGCAAGGAGACCGCCGATCTCGCGCGCCTGCGCACCCGCAACGCCGCGGGCGACATGGTGTTGCTGGGCAGTGTCGTGGATTTCCAGAATATCGCCGGACCGGATCGCGTCGCGCGCTACAACCTTTATCCCGCATCCGAACTTCAGGGCGAGCCGACCCCCGGAACCAGCTCCTCGACAGCTATCGAAATCATGAAGCGACTGGCAGACGAGACGCTGCCCAGCGGCTTTTCCTTCGACTGGACGGATCTGTCCTACCAGCAGGTCCACGGCGGCAATTCGGGACTCTACGTGTTTCCGATCTGCGTTCTTTTCGTGTTCCTGGTGCTGGCGGCGCAATACGGCAGCTGGAGCCTGCCATTCGCCGTGATCCTGATCGTGCCGATGTGCCTGTTGGCCGCCACGATCGGGGTGCGGATCATGGGACAGGACGTCAATATTCTGACCCAGATCGGCTTCGTCGTGCTGGTGGGGCTGGCGGCGAAGAATGCGATCCTGATCGTGGAGTTTGCCCGCGATATCGAGCTTGAGGGCCGCGAACGGCTGCAGGCCGTCATCGACGCCTGCCGGTTGCGGCTGCGTCCGATCCTGATGACGTCCTTTGCCTTCATTCTCGGCGTGCTGCCGCTCGTGGTCTCCACCGGCTCGGGATCGGAAATGCGTCAGGCGGTCGGCGTGGCCGTGTTCTTCGGCATGCTCGGAGTGACCCTGTTCGGGCTGGTGTTCACGCCGATCTTCTACATGCTGGTC
>DATGGY010000208.1:0-9083 GCA_035308285.1 Bradyrhizobium sp.
TTGAGATCGTGGCTGATGAAGAGATAAGTCAGCCCGAATTCGCGCTTGAGGTCGACCAGGAGATTGAGCACCTGCGCCTCGACCGATTTGTCGAGCGCCGAGACCGCCTCGTCGAGAATCACCAGGCGCGGCGACAGCGCCAGCGCGCGCGCGATATTGACGCGCTGGCGCTGTCCGCCCGAAATCTCGTGCGGATAGCGGTTGGCAAAGGTCTCCGGCCGCAGGCCCACCTTGCCGAGCAGTTCGCGCGCCAGCGCGCGCGCCGCCAGGTCCGTCATGCCGTGAACCTTGGGGCCGAAGGCGATCGACTCCTCGATCGTCAGACGCGGGTTGAGCGAGGCGTAGCTGTCCTGGAACACCATCTGCATGCAACGGCGAAGCTCGCGCAGCGAAAGCGCGTGCCCCACCTGCATGCCGTCATAGATGATCTCGCCGGCGTCGCGCTTCATCAGATGCATCAGAAGCCGCGCGGTGGTCGACTTGCCGCAGCCGGATTCGCCGACGATGCCGACCGTTTCGCCCTTGGCGATCGAGAACGACACATCGTCAACCGCGCGCACCGTCTTGCGCGCGCTGAACAGCTCGCCGCGCACCGGAAAGTGCTTGGTCAAGCCGTTGACCTGGAGCAGCGGCTGCGCGGCGCCGCCGCGGTCTTCGACGGGCTCCAGCAATTGGACGGACGGGGCGGTCTGGCTCATCGCATCAGTTCCGGATGTCCATGGCGCTGCGCATTCCGTCGCTGAGCAAATTGAAGCAGATCGATACCGCGAAAATCATGGCGCCGGGCAATGCCGCCACCCACGGGTTGATGTAGATCGCGGTTCGCAGCGTATTGAGCATCAACCCCCATTCCGGCTCCGGCGGCTTGGTCCCAAGACCAAGGAAGGAGAGTCCCGCGGCCAAGATCATCGATACCGAGATCAAGCCGGTCGCGTAAACGAAGATCGGTCCCAGCACATTGCCGAGCATGTGCACGCGCATGATGGTGAAGGGACCGGCGCCCGACGCCCTCGCCGCCTCGACGAAGTCCATGTTGCGCACGCCGGTGGTGACGCTTTCGGAAACGCGGGCGATCGGGGGCACGAAGACGATCGTCAAGGAGACGATGGAATTGACGATGCCGGCGCCGAGCGCGCCCGATATCGCGATCGCGAGCAGCACCGAGGGAAAGGCGTAGAACACGTCGACCGTGCGCATGATCGCGGTGTTGACCCTGCCGCCGACGTAACCGGCGATGAGGCCAAGCGACGTCCCGATCACGAAGGCGAAAATGACCGGGAGAATGCCGACAATCAGCGACAACCGCCCGCCATAGACAAGCCGCGCCAGCATGTCGCGGCCAAGTTCGTCGGTGCCGAGCGGGTAACCAAGGGTGCCGATATGGCGCAGCCTCCTGATCATCGAACCCTGATAAGGATCGGCAAGCCCGAGCCACGGTGCGCAAAGGGCGGAAAGGAAAATCGCAACCAGAATGAAGGCGCAGACCATGCTGACCTTGTCGCGCAGGAGGCGCCTTCCGACGGTTGCCCAATAGCCGCGCGGCTTGGTCGCGGGGGCTGCCTGGAGGGCTAAGTCTGCAATCGCGCTCATCGGCGCCAGCCCATCGGTCAGCTCCGCTTGATGCGCGGGTCGATCGCGGCCTGCGCGATGTCGACCATCAGATTGAGGCAGACGAAGAAGAGCGCCAGCACCAGGATCGTGCCCTGCAGCAGCGGCAGATCGCGCTGGAAGATCGCGGAATTGAGCAATAGCCCCGATCCCGGCCAGGAGAACACGGTTTCGATCAGGATCGAGCCGCCGAGCATGTATCCGAGTTGAAGCCCCATCACCGCAATTGCGGTCGGCGCCGCGTTCTTGACGACGTGACGGAAAACTTGCGCTTCGCGCAATCCTTTGGCGCGCAAGGCTTCGACGAAATCCTGGCTGAGGATGTCGCCGGTCAACGCCCGCACCGTGCGCGTGACGATTCCCATCGGGATGACCGATGTCGTGATCGCCGGCAGGATCAGATAGCGGATGTGGTCCCAGTCCCACCCCCAGGCGCCGGACCCGCCGGGACCTGCGCCGACGGCGGGCAGCCAGCTCAACTGCACCGAGAAGATGATCACCATCACCATCCCAAGCCAGTAATGCGGCACCGAGACGCCGGCGATCGCGATCGAGGTCGCGACCTTGTCGATCCAGCTATCGCGGAAATAGCCGGCGATCAGGCCGAAGAACAGGCCGAGCGTAAATCCGATCAGGGCGGCCGCGACCGCCAGGGTCACGGTGTTGCCGACCGCGCGCATGACTTCCGACAGCACCGGACGGCCGGTCGCGATCGAGTTGCCGAGATCGCCATTGACCGCCTTCCACAGCCAAAGCCCGAACTGCACCGGCAGCGGGCGGTCGAAGCCGTAGGCGATGCGCATCTGATCGGCAAGCTCCTGCGAGGCGTCGGCCGGCAGCACCGCGACCAGCGGATCGCCGGGTGCGATATGCACCAGGAGAAAGCACACCAGCGCCACGCTGACGACGATAGGGATCACGTAGACGATGCGGCGGACGATGTAGACGAACACAAATCACCCAAGGTCAGTTGGTCGACTTACGCTCGAAGCGATTTCTCGGGAACGCTCCGTCGCTAATCTCTCGCTCGTCATGCCAGGGCTCGTCCCGGGCATAACGGCCGAGAAAAGGCGATGCCATGTGACGCCAACCTCACCGATCACGGCGTCATCGAAATCGGCGAGAAGTCGACAAACCAGCTCTTCGGCTGCACGAAGCCCTTGACCTTCGGACTCATGGCACGGGGCGCCACGTCATGGGCGACGTAAAGGAAAGCCGCGTCGTCGACGGAGGCCGCATGCAATTCGGCAAGCGCTGCGTCGCGCGCCGCGGGCTCGAACGTCTGCCGCGCCCTCGTTACCAGCTCATCGAACTTCGGATTGTTGATGAAACCCCAATTATTCGAAACCGGCGGCGCCATCGACGATTGCAGGAAGCGCACCAGCGCGAAGAACGGGTCCATCGCCGCATAAGTGACGTTGATCGCGTTAGCGCCATTGGCGGAAGGATCCCTGGCGCCGCGCCGCCAATTGGTGAACAGCGTGTTCCATTCGATGACGTCGAGCTGGACGTCGAAATAGCATTCGGCCAGCGCCTGCTGCAGATATTCGTTCATCGGCAACGGCAGCATCTGACCCGATCCCGACGCCGAGGTCTGGATCTTGACCGCCAGCTTCTTGTTCGGACCAAATCCGGCCTCCTGCATCAGCTTCTGCGCCGCCGGCTTGTCGTATTTGATCTGAAACGCCGGTTTTCCGCGCCACGGATGGCCCGGCTCGAAAGTGCCGGTCGCCGGCACCATCAGCCCTGCGAGCAAACCGTCCCGCAGGCCCTCGCGATCGACGCAAAGATTGGCCGCTTTCCGAACACGGATATCGTTCCAGGGCGAGCCTTCCATCCGCGAGAATTGCCACGGCCAGACATGCGGCTCCTCGTTGCTGTAGAGCTTGAAGCCGCGCTGCTTGATTTCAGGGACGGCGTCAGGCGCAGGCGCCTCGATCCAGTCGACCTGACCGGAAAGCAGGGCCGCGGTGCGCGCATTTGCCTCAGGCATCGGCAGCAGCACCATCCTGTCGACCTTGGGAATGCGCGCCTTGTCCCAATAGTTTTCGTTCTTCACAAGCTCGAGCCGTTCGCGCGGCGTGAAGCTCGACATCTTCCACGGACCGGTGCCGGAGGCGTCCTTTGCGAACGCCGCCCACGCTGCTTGCGACTTCGCCCTCGCATCCGCGCCTTGCGCCGCATCGAACAGCGCCTGCCATTTCGCCGGGCTCGCCACGAACAGATTGGTTAGGTTGATGGGCAGGAAACTATCCGGCTCCTTGGTGATCAACTCAACCGTCATGTCGTCGATCTTGCGGGCCGAGGCCAATGTCGGCATTCGCGATGCGGTCACGCCGACCTGGCTGGGATCGAACTGGACTGCATCCTGCTTGAGCACCTTGTCGACATTCCACACCACGGCATCGGCATTGAACGGCGAGCCGTCGTGGAATTTGACGCCCGGGCGCAGCTTGAACGTCCATTTCTTCTTGTTGGCGTCATCGACCGCCCATTCGGTCGCAAGCCCAGGGATCATCACGCTCGCCTTGTCGGCCGACGACAGGTCCCACATCGTCAACCCGTCATAGATGGTGAGGCCGGTGAAGCGGTTGCCTTCAAAGCCCTGATCGGGCTGACCCAGCGTGCGCGGAATGTCGGCCGCGGTCATGCCGATGCGCAACACCGTTTCAGCGAGCGCCATCCGCGGCAGGCTTGCGCCCGCGGCAACTGCCAGCGCGATAGCCAAGGCCGCGGTCCTTCGTTTTCCTGTTGTCTCGCTCCACATCGCCGCCAACTCCCCGATTTTTTCGAAGACCATTTCTTATGCAACTTCTTACGCAATCTTATGCAACGCCTGTGCCACCGACAGCAATAGCTCGCCTGAACGTGATTGCTGCTCCTTGCGGGCACCCAACCGGGAAAAGATGCATCTGCATCGTCTGGCGCCGAGCTTTTCAGGCCAAGGCTCCGCAGTTCGTTCAATGGCGCTTAGTCCATGCGGGGTCCAAAGCTCGATCTGCGACGAACGAACTGCCCTATTTCGTCAGCAGCGCAAAGGCGCCGTTCCAGTCTTCCGGCGGCGGATTTTTCCGATAGTCGAGAATGCGGGCCTCATACAGATCGTAGAGCAGTTCCAGGCTGCGCGCATCGTCGCTCTTGCGGCCGCGCTCGATCGCCGCCAGCGCGCCTTCCCAATCCCGGTTGCGGTAACTTGCCAGCATCTCGATCGTCAGGTTGCGCAGGAGCTGGAATTGGCCGGATTGCGCGACGTCGTCACGGCCGGCGATGGCATAGATGACCTCCGGCTCCTTCTTGCCTTTGACCATGACGAAATCGAGTTCGAGAATGGCGAACTTGTCTTTTGCCGCAAGCGCAGTCTTCGAGCCGGCGATGATTGGAAAGCCATATTCCTTGGATTGTCCCTCCAACCGCGAAGCAAGATTGACGCTGTCGCCGAGCACCGAATAGTTGAATTTCAGGTCGGAGCCCATGTTACCGACCACACCGATGCCGGTGTTGAGACCGACGCCGACATTGATCGGGATGAAGGAATGTCCGCCCTCCTTGGCTTCGAGTTCGCGCACCGCGTTCAGCTCATCAATCTTCTCAAGCATATCGAGCGCCGCCTCACAGGCATTGACCTGATGTTCCTTGTCGTCGAGCGGCGCGTTCCAGAACGCCATGATGGCGTCGCCCATATATTTGTCGATGTAGCCCTTGCGCGCGAGGATCGCATTGGTCAGCGGCGTCAGGAAGCGGTTCATCAGCGCGGTCAAGCCCTGCGGATCGTTCTTGTAGGTTTCCGAGATTGTCGTAAAGCCCCTGACGTCGGAGAACATGATGGTCATCTCACGCTCTTCGCCGCCGAGCTTGAGCTTTTCCGGCGACAGCGCGAGTTGCTCGACCAGAACCGGCGACATGTATTGCGCAAACTGGCCACGGATTTGCTTGCGTTGCGCCTGCTCCCTGACGAAGCTTGCGAAAATCAGGGTGAGATAAATCGCCGTGGTCGACATCAGGGGATAGGTGAAATCAACCAGCAGCCGGTGCTGCATGTAGAAATACCAGGATGTGCCAACCAGCACGGACGCAAACATGGCGCCTACGCCGACGAGCGTGACCGGGCCGAGATTCGGCGCAAAAGCGATCACTAACAGGCCGGCGACCAGCGCAGCGAGAAACTCCCACACCTCGCCATGGCTCAGCCGCGACAGCGCCGAACCGGTCAGTGCGCTTTCCAGCACCTGGGCATGGATCTCGACGCCGGGCATCGCGCGCGAGACCGGCGTCGTCTTGATGTCATTCATGCCCGTGGCAGACGTGCCGATCAGAATCAGTTTTCGCGAGATCATTTCCGGTGGAACGCGGCCGTCGAGCACATCGACAGCCGAGACGTAGATAGAGGGGTCGTTGCGTGCATAGTGGACCCAGAATCTGGCGAAGCTGTCGGTCGGGATTTTCAGCCGAAGCCCCTGTAGGACGACGCTGTCGATGCCGGCCTTGTCCGACTTGATCATGATGGTGCCGGAGCCGCCGAGGATCCGCAGCACCTCGAAACTCAGTGCCGGCATGCGTATGTCCTGTGCATCCATGATCATCGGCACGCGCCGCACGATACCATCGCGCTCGGGCACGATCGTGAACAGGCCGCGTCCAGCGGCGGCCTCTTCCAGCACCTTTACGTTGCGCAAAAGCCCCCCCAACTTGAACAGATAGGGCTCCGGGTCCTCACCCAACGTGGCAAAGCCGGTGACAGGCAGCGTCTTGTCGAGGTCCGAGTGAACGTCGCGTCCCCCGGATTCGCCGAGCACCACGCGCGATTTGCGGATGGCGTCGGCGAAAACCTGGTCGTTGCTGGGCAGCGCTCGCAATTTCTCCCGCGTTGCCTCGTCAAGGCCGCGGAAATTGTCCGCGGCGATATCGGGATTGAGCCGGTCGGGCTCGGCGAAGACGACGTCGAACGCGATCACGACGGCGCCCATCCGGGTGAGATTGTTGACGATGTCAGCGACGCGCGTGCGCGGCCAGGGCCATTGACCGAGCCTGGGATCGGCAAGGCTCTTCTCGTCGATATCGACGATGGTGACCGGCCGTGCGGTTTTCACGCGGGGATCGACGAGCTGATAGCCATCGAACACCCGAAGACGAAGCTCCTCGATCGGCACAAAATCGGCAGCACGCAATGCTGCAATACCGATCAGCAACGCGAGGCACACCAGCCTCGCATAGCCGAACCTCCGCTCAAACCAGCGCCGCAATACCCCGAGCCGCTTCATGCTGTTCCGATATCACGACACGCGCGAATGATACAGTGCCGGTCCTGCTTCCGTCGTGATGCTCTAGACGACGTGGAAATCGGTGGCGTGCAATTGCGCCTTCAGCACACCGTTCAGGGTGATGGAGTCGTGGGCATCGATGGCTATGACCGTATTTCCGTGGCCATCGTCCTGGGCTGCGTTCAAGGCGGCCAGCGCGCTCGCAAAGATCGGGCTCTTGAACTGCAACGCATCGGAATCCGGATGGAAGTCCGTTATCGTGGTCTGGCCAACCGTGGCGAAGTTGAAGGCAAATGTGTCGTTGCTGGCAAAGCCGGTCAACGTCTGGTTCGGCGCGGTTGCGACGATCGTGCTGCTCGCCGCCGGGCCGGGATCCTGCATGATGACGGGACCAACGGCCGAACCCGCGGTCGGCGGGTCGGTGATAAGGATGCCGCCATTGCCGTCGCTCTGAACCTCGAAATTTGCCGTGGTGTAATTCCCGGCAAAATTGACGGTATCAACGACCGTCGTGCCCTCGGAGATGGTGAGCGCACCGCCCGTGCCGGCGCTATTTGGCGTGTAGGTCCACGCGGTCGCTGAATCGAATGCGAGGCCCTTGAGGTCGATCGCATCCGATGTAGAGCCGTTTCCGGTAAATCCGGAAATCTGTCCGGAAAATGCGGTCGCGTTGTCCAACAACAGCGTACCGGAAATGCCGGCATTGTTGACGAACAACACACTGTCGGCGCTCGCCCCCGGAAGCTCCAGCGTGGTGCCGCTATAGATCGCGAGAGGATCGACGAATTGCGTGCCTCCGCTGCCATCGCTCGAGAATGTGAAGCTGTGCCCTGTATAGTCGCCGAGGAGGTCGATCGTGGCCGTCGTGCTTCCCTCGGTCACCGTGATGATGGTTTGGATCGCAGTCATCGAGAGGCTGATCGTCTCCGAACCAACGATCGCACTGGTATGGGTGCTATCAAGCACCGTGCTGGTCGGGATGGAATAGGCTAAACCTTTGAGATCGATGATGTCAGGCCCGCGAAACCCGGTGACCGGCGCGCTAAAACCAGCGGGATCATCAAGTATCAGTTCAGCCGACGAACCTTGGCTAATGTTGAATTCGACGGTCGGAGTCGATGTAATCAAGCCGAGCGGACCAACCGAACCACCGATTTCCATAACGGTATTGTTGGTGAGCTCAAGGAGCCCATCTCCGGTGATATTGGCGTGGAGGTCCATTAATACATGGCTCGACGAGGCCACGATCGCTCCATCGTCAACGATGGTAGCAAGATTACCACCATCCGTGACCGTGCCGACCCCTATCAGCGTGCCGGTAGGTGTAACTGTAACGAGGCTGTCGTCCAAAATGTCGCCATTGATATGAACTGTTCCTGTGATCGTCAGTTCGGAGCTGATGGCGACAAAAATCTCGGTACTCGAAGTGGTCGAGGAGGTGCCTTCCGAAGAGGTGACGACGACCTGCAGGACACCTCCCGACTCGGCGTCGGTGGCGAGGAGCTGCAGGCCGCTGAGTTCGGCGGCGGTCAGCGTGTAGCTGCCGTCGCTGTTGAGCGTGCCGGCCGAGAGGGTGGCGCCGGCCGGGACACCGGAAATGTTGATCGACAGATTGTCGTCGCTATCAAATGGCGTTGCGACGATGGTGAGATCGATCGCGCCGCCTTCGTCGCCGCTGACGGCGGTCACGGTGCCCGCAAGGCTCGCTGGCTCGGCGACGGGCGTCATCGTCAGCGTGGTCGAGGTGGTGCCCGTGGCCGGGGCGGCGCTGCCATCCTGCGCAACCGCCAAGACACTGACGTTCACCGTGCCCTCGAACTCGCTGGGCGGCGTGATGGTCAGGCCGGTAAGTTGCGATGCGCTGGTCACCGTCAGCTGAAACTCGCCGTCCCCAAGCGGGGTTACAACCGCGCCGCCGACGACGCCGCTCTGCGTCAGCGTCGCGCCATTGTCCAGTGTCACCGTGATTGTCACGCTGTCGTCGCCGTTCGCAAACAGCTCCGCCGCGTTGGTGAGCCCCAGCGTCAGCGTGCTGGTACTGCCCTCATCGGCCGCCGACGTCGACGCCGTCACGACCGGCACATCCGAAACCGGGTTCACCGTCAGCGTGGTCGAGGTCGTGCCCGTGGCCGGGGCGGCGCTGCCGTCCTGCGCAACCGCCGAGACACTGACGTTCACCGTGCCCTCGAACTCGCTCGTCGACGGCGTGATGATCAG
>DATGGY010000209.1:0-5772 GCA_035308285.1 Bradyrhizobium sp.
CACGCTATACGACAATGGTGTGAAGCTGATGGCCTCCGCTGCGGCCGATCCGCCCTCGTTGTATGTCGCAACCGAGGGCAATGAGGCGAACGAGTTCAAAAGGACCTCGTCGCGATTGATCGAGATGAGCTCGGAATCCTATCTGGCGCTGCCGCACGGGCATAAGGATTCCGTGGCCAGCGGCGCAAGTACGGGGTTGGTGGAAACCTAGCACGTCATTCCGGGGCGCCAACCCGGAATGACATGAGTCGGTTGCTGAAATCGCGGCAAGACCGACAATTGAGCACGCTCCGGCTTGAACGGGCCGATCGAAAGGGATAACCAGCGAGTCAAGCCCCCTTTCTTCAACCTCCGTACGTTCAAAGGACAGATTTCCCATGGCGCGCGACAAAATTGCTTTGATTGGCTCCGGCCAGATCGGCGGAACACTGGCTCACCTCATCGGCCTGAAGGAACTGGGCGACGTCGTGTTGTTCGACATCGCCGAGGGCGTGCCGCAGGGTAAATCCCTCGATATCGCGCAGTCCTCGCCCGTGGACGGGTTCGACGCGTATTTCACCGGCGCCAATTCCTATGAGGCGCTCGACAACGCCGGGGTTTGCATCGTCACCGCCGGCGTGCCGCGCAAGCCCGGCATGAGCCGCGACGATCTCCTCTCGATCAATCTCAAGGTGATGGAACAGGTCGGCGCCGGCATCAAGAAATACGCCCCCGATGCCTTCGGCATCTGCATCACCAACCCGCTCGACGCCATGGTGTGGGCGCTGCAGAAGGCGTCCAACCTGCCGCACAAGAAGGTGGTGGGCATGGCGGGGGTGCTGGATTCCTCGCGCTTCCGCTATTTCCTCGCCGATGAATTCAACGTCTCGGTCGAGGACGTCACCGCCTTCGTGCTGGGCGGCCATGGCGACACCATGGTGCCGCTGGTGCGCTACTCGACGGTGGCCGGCATTCCGCTGCCCGATCTCGTCAAGATGGGCTGGACCTCGCAGGCGCGGATCGACGAGATCGTCGATCGCACCCGCAATGGCGGCGCCGAGATCGTCAACCTGTTGAAGACCGGATCGGCGTTCTATGCGCCGGCGGCTTCCGCGATTGCGATGGCGGAGAGTTATCTGAAGGACAAAAAGCGCGTGCTGCCCTGCGCCGCCTACCTCAACGGCGAGTACAGCGTGCGGGACATGTATGTCGGCGTACCCGTCGTGATCGGATCGAAGGGTGTCGAACGCGTTGTCGAGATCGAACTCACCGGCAAGGACCGCGAAGCCTTCGACAAGTCGGTCGCCGCCGTGCAGGGGCTTGTCGAAGCGTGCAAAAAGATCGCGCCCGATCTGCTCGGTCGCTGATCGCGCCAAACAAACCGGGGGCGGGCGGGTCACCTGATCCCTTAAGCCGCTCGAATTTTGCAGGGTGCGTCACCAACGGAGGCGGAAGCGAGATCGGAGCGCCGCTAACACCATGAAATCAAAAACGGTTCTGAATTTGCGCCTGACGTGGCATATGGTATACCAACGGCAAAATGGTTAGTGCTATTGAATTAAGCGGATGAGGGTTCGGGGAGCGTCTACATGAACATCCATGAATATCAGGCCAAGGCACTGCTAAGCGAGTTCGGGGTCGCGATTTCGAGGGGCGTGCCGGTTCTGCGGGCCGCTGAATCCGACGCCGCCGCCAAGACACTGCCGGGCCCGGTCTGGGTGGTGAAAAGCCAGATTCACGCCGGCGGCCGCGGCAAGGGCAAGTTCAAGGAAGCCACCGCTGGCGACAAAGGCGGGGTGCGCATCGCCAAGTCAGTCGCCGAGGTCAATGAATTCGCCAAGCAGATGTTGGGGGCAACGCTCGTCACCGTGCAGACCGGTCCGCACGGCAAGCAGGTCAACCGGCTCTACATCGAGGAAGGCTCCGACATCGACAGGGAGTTTTATCTTTCGATCCTGGTCAACCGCGAAACCTCCGAAGTGTCGTTCGTGGTGTCCACCGAAGGCGGCGTCAATATCGAGGACGTCGCGCACAATAGCCCCGAAAAAATCGTCAGCTTCTCGGTCGATCCGGCGACCGGCATCATGTCCCATCACGGCCGCACGGTTGCGAAAGCGCTGAAGCTATCCGGCGATTTCGCCAAGCAGGCCGAAAAACTGGTGGCGCAGCTCTACAACGCCTTCACCGCCAAGGACATGGCGATGTTGGAAATCAATCCCCTGGTCGTCACCAAGCAGGGCCAGCTTCGGGTCCTCGACGCCAAGGTTGCGTTCGACGACAACGCGTTGTTTCGTCACCCCGAGGTCGCTGCATTGCGCGACGAGACGGAAGAAGACGCCAAGGAAATCGAGGCTTCCAAACACGATCTCAATTACGTTGCGCTCGAGGGCACGATCGGCTGCATGGTCAACGGCGCCGGCCTTGCCATGGCGACGATGGACATCATCAAGCTTTACGGCATGGCGCCGGCGAACTTTCTCGACGTCGGCGGCGGCGCCAACAAGGAAAAAGTCGCGGCCGCCTTCAAGATCATCACCGCCGATCCCAACGTGAAGGGAATCCTGGTCAACATCTTCGGCGGCATCATGAAATGCGACATCATCGCCGAAGGCGTGGTGGCCGCGGTGAAGGAAGTCGGCCTCAAGGTGCCGCTGGTGGTTCGCCTCGAGGGCACCAATGTCGAGGCCGGCAAAAAGATCATCCGTGAGAGCGGCCTCAACGTTCTCTCGGCGGACGATCTCGACGACGCCGCGCAGAAGATCGTCAAGGCCGTCAAGGGAGGGTAAGCCAATGGCCGCAGATCGCCTCGCCGCACCGACGCCGCTGGAGGAGCATCGCAAGCTCGCGGTGTTCGCGGGCGAGTGGGCCGGCGAAGAGAAGGTGTATCCCTCGCGCTGGACCGAGGGCGGCCCGGCCACTTCGCATGTCGTGGCCCGCATGGACCTTAACGGCTTTTACCTGATTCAGGATACGCGCCAGGCGCGCGACGGCAAGGAAACCTTCGCCACCCATGGCGTATTCACCTATGACCGCGAGGATCGGCATTACAAATTATTCTGGCACGATTCACTCGGCTATTATTCGCCGGCGCCGGCCTCCGGCGGCTGGACCGGCAAGACTCTGATCCTGGTGCGCGGCTCGCTGCGCGGCAATGCGCGCCACGTCTACGAAGTCATCGACGACAACAGCTATTCCATGAAAATACAGTTTTCGCCTGACGCAGAGGGGTGGACCGATGTGCTCACCGGCGTCTTCCGGCGGATTCACTGACCCCTTACCGAACGTCTCGCGAAAGCAATCTCCATCATGTCCATCCTGATCGACAAGAATACGAAAGTGATTTGCCAGGGCTTCACCGGCAAGAACGGCACGTTCCATTCCGAAGCCGCGATCGCTTACGGCACCAAGATGGTCGGTGGCACCTCGCCGGGCAAAGGCGGCTCGACGCATCTCGGCCTGCCGGTGTTCGACACGGTCACTGAGGCGCGCGAGAAGACCGGCGCCGATGCGTCCGTGATCTATGTGCCGCCGCCCGGTGCTGCGGATGCGATCTGCGAGGCGATCGACGCCGAAATCCCGCTGATCGTCTGCATCACCGAAGGCATTCCCGTGCTCGACATGGTGCGGGTGAAGCGATCGCTTTCGGGGTCGAAATCGCGCTTGATCGGCCCGAATTGCCCAGGCGTCATGACGGCCGGCGAATGCAAGATCGGCATCATGCCGGCGAATATCTTCAAGCCCGGCAATGTCGGGATCGTGTCGCGCTCGGGCACGCTGACCTACGAGGCCGTGTTCCAGACCACGCAGGAGGGCCTTGGCCAGACCACCGCGGTTGGCATCGGCGGCGATCCGGTCAAGGGCACCGAATTCATCGCCGTGCTCGAGATGTTTTTGGGCGATCCCAAGACTACCTGCATCGTCATGATCGGCGAGATCGGCGGATCGGCCGAAGAAGACGCCGCCCAGTTCCTGAAAGATGAGGCCAAGCGCGGCCGCAAGAAGCCGATGGTCGGGTTCATTGCCGGCGTCACCGCGCCGCCCGGCCGCCGCATGGGCCATGCCGGTGCGATCATTTCCGGGGGCAAAGGCGACGCCGGTTCGAAGACGGCGGCGATGGAATCGGCGGGAATTACCGTCTCTCCGTCGCCCGCGCGGCTCGGAAAGACCCTTGTCGAAAAATTGAAGGCTTAGTTCATTTTTTCGTTCTTTTCGGCGCGATAATTCGCCCTAAATAGGGTAAGGATTGCTACCCTGCCGGTCCGTGATTTCGGGCCGGCCGCCGCGCCGTCTTCCATGCGCGAAGTGAAAATCACCAGGACGCCGCCATGTCTCGCCAGGACGCGAACGCTGCTTTTGCCCTTTCGTCTTTTTTGCAGGGCACGAACGCCACCTACATGGACGAAATCTACGCCCGTTATGAGAGTGACCCGTCCTCGGTCGACACGGAGTGGCAGGCGTTCTTCAAGAGCCTGAAGGACACCCCGGCCGAAATCCGCAAAAACGCCGAGGGGCCCTCCTGGGGCCGCAACAACTGGCCGCTGACGCCGCGCGACGAACTTACCTCCGCGCTCGATGGTAATTGGGTGGAGGTCGAAAAGGCAGTCGGCACCAAGCTTGCGGCCAAAGTGCAAGCCAGGGGCGGCGAACTCACGGCGGCTGACGTCCATCAGGCCACGCGCGACTCCGTGCGCGCGTTGATGCTGATCCGGGCCTACCGCATGCGCGGGCATTTTCACGCCAGGCTCGACCCGCTTGGCATCGAGGCGCCGCGCGACCGCGAAGAACTCGATCCGCGCTCGTATGGTTTCACCGAAGCCGATTTCGACCGAAAGATTTTCCTCGATCATGTGCTCGGCCTCGAATACGGCAGCCTTCGCGAAATTGTCGCGATCTGCGAACGCACCTACTGCCAGACGCTCGGCGTCGAGTTCATGCACATCACCAACCCCGCGCAGAAATCCTGGATCCAGGAACGCATCGAGGGGCCCGACAAGGAAATCTCCTTCACCCGCGAGGGCCGGCGCGCGATCCTCAACAAGCTGGTCGAGGCCGAAGGCTTCGAGAAATTCTGCGACACCAAATTCACCGGCACCAAGCGTTTCGGGCTCGATGGCGCCGAATCGCTGATCCCGGCGCTGGAGCAGATCATCAAACGCGGAGGCAATCTCGGCGTGAAGGAGATTGTGGTCGGCATGCCGCATCGCGGTCGGCTCAACGTGTTGACCCAGGTGATGGGCAAACCGCATCGCGCGCTGTTCCACGAATTCAAGGGCGGCTCGGCCAATCCGGACGCGGTCGAAGGCTCCGGCGACGTCAAATACCATCTCGGCGCATCGTCGGACCGCGAATTCGACAACAACAAGATCCATTTGTCGCTGACCGCCAACCCCTCGCATCTGGAGATCGTCGATCCCGTAGTGCTCGGCAAGGTGCGCGCCAAGCAGGACCAGCATGGCGATCCGCCCGACATGCGGATTTCGGTGCTGCCGCTATTGATGCACGGCGACGCCGCCTTCGCGGGCCAAGGCGTGGTGGCGGAATGCTTCAGCCTGTCCGACCTGAAGGGCTATCGCACCGGCGGCTCGCTGCACTTCATCGTCAACAACCAGATCGGCTTTACCACCTATCCGCGCTATTCGCGCTCCTCGCCCTATCCGTCCGACGTGGCGAAAATGATCGACGCGCCGATCTTCCACGTCAATGGCGACGATCCGGAAGCCGTCGTGTTCGCGGCCAAGGTCGCGATCGAGTTCCGGCAAAAATTCCACAAGCCGGTCGTCATCGACATGTTTT
>DATGGY010000210.1:0-23249 GCA_035308285.1 Bradyrhizobium sp.
CAGCTGAAAAATATGCTTCGACGTATCCATGCCAACTCGGATAATCTGCTTCACGGACGGCTCCCTTGTCTGAGATTTACAACAACCTCATTCTGGCACACTCGATGCCGTAGGGGGCCGTCCACACCATCAACCACCGGCCCCGGTCGTTTGTCGATGATGTCAGCCATCGCGCCCAACGAGAAGCCGCGGCGTATGGGTCCCTGCGTTCGCAGGGACGACGCTGAGAGATTCACGATATGGCGGGCGCTCCTTCGAGTTGAATAGATCGACGGAACGATGCAAGACTGGTCTAATCCCTTTCAAGACTACCTTATCCCTTCTCCAGACCCACCTTCCATGACCCCACCCTCCGTCACACCCTCGCAAGTCCGCATCGCTCTCTTGCTGCGCGAAGAGATCGCGCTTCTCGACCTGCGCCATGAGGCCGCCTTCGCCACCGGTCATCCCTTGTTTGCCGCGAACATGGCCGCCGACCGGATCGCGCTTGAGGCCGCATTGCGGCTGCCCCGCAAGGACGCACCCATTGTTCTCTACGACGCCGGCGAAGGTCTCGTCCTCAAGGCTGCGAAGCGCTTTGCGGCGTTGGGGTACAGCAATATTCGCCAACTCGACGGCGGGCTTGCGGCCTGGCGCAGCGCGGGCTTTGAGCTGTTTGCGGATGTGAATTCCTACGCCAAGGCTTTTGGCGAATTGGTCGAGTCGCGCCGCCACACGCCTTCATTGCCGGCGGAGGAAGTCGCCGCGCTGATAGCCGGCAAGGCCAATATCAGGATTCTCGACGTCCGCCGGCCCGACGAATATGCGACCATGAACATCCCGGGCTCCGTCAGCGTGCCCGGTGCGGAACTGGTGCTGCGCGCCGGCCGCGTCGCGCCCGATCCTGATACGACCATCATCGTGAATTGCGCCGGCCGCACCCGGTCAATCATCGGTACCCAGTCGCTCATCAACGCCGGCATCGCCAACAAGGCGGTGGCGCTGAGAAACGGGACGATCGGCTGGACCCTGGCCCATCAAGAGCTCGAGCATGGCGCGGACCGCCACGGCGAGATCGGCCTTTTCGACGGCGCTGGCGCCAAGGCGCGTGACAAGGCCCGTGACAAGGCGCGCGAAGTCGCCTACCGCGCCGGCGTCCGGCATGTCGGCGTCGAAGAGGCGATGGCGCTAAGCGCGCAGTCCCACCGCACGCTCTATCGTTTCGACGTGCGCGGGGCGGACGAATATGCGGCGGGCCACCTTCCGGGCTTTCGCCACTATCCCGGAGGGCAGCTCGTCCAGGAGATCGACATGGCCGCCCCGGTGCGCGGGGCGCGCATCCTGCTGACCGACGATATGGGCGCTCGCGCCGACATGACGGCGTCCTGGCTCGCGCAAATGGGGTGGGAAGCCTACGTGGTTGAAGGCGGCTATGATCGCAGGCTGGAGATCGGGCCGCCTGAGGTGCTGCCAAAGCCCGATCCGTCGCACCGCTACCGGCGGCCCTATGAAGGCACCAATGCCTCGACGGATGCGATGCAGGCCTATCTCGATTGGGAATTTGGTCTGGTCGAACCGCTCCGGCGCGACGGAACCCATGGATTCTTCGTGATATGACTTGCGCTCCGCGCTCCTCCGGCGCCGCGGCTTGCTTCGATACAAGCTTTTTTGCGGGCGGCACGCGAGCGCATTGTTGATCCAACGCAAGACGGCAGCTAGCGAGCTAGCCAACATTCGACCGATCAATTGCGGGGAGGAATAACGATGGCCATCGCCGAGCAGGCAGCGCCAAAGGAGGGCACGGTACAAAGCTGGATCAGGACCAATTGGGGACTGATCCTTGCATCCGCCGTGCTGCTTGCAATTCTGCTGCTGCCGACGCCGTCGGGCCTGCCCGTCGCCGGCCAGCGCATGCTTGCCGTCTTCGGCTTTGCCGTCATCGTCTGGATCGCCGATGCGCTCGACTATGCGGTCAGCGCCATCGTGATTTCGGCATTGATGGCGCTTCTCCTTGGGCTTTCGCCGAATATTGCCAACCCCAACACATTGATAGGCACGGTCCAGGGCCTCACGACCGCGATGAGCGGCTTTGGCAATACCGCGCTGACGCTGGTCGCCGCCGCCTTGTTCCTTGCCGCGGCCATGACGATCACCGGCCTCGATCGTCGCATTGCGCTCATCATCCTGGCGCGGGTCGGCACGCGAACGAACCGGATCGTGATCGGCGCGATCATCGTGTCCACCGTGCTCGCCTTCCTGGTGCCGAGCTCGACCGCGCGCGCGGCGGCGGTGATCCCGATCATGATGGGTGTCATTCTCGCCTTCGGTGTCGACAAAAAGAGCCGCTTTGCCGGACTATTGATGATCACGACGGTGCAGGCCGTCAGCATCTGGAACGTCGGCATCAAGACCGCGGCGGCGCAGAACATGGTCGCCGTCGGGTTCATCCAGAAAATTCTCGGTCACGATATCACCTGGTTGAGTTGGCTGGTCGCTGCCGCGCCTTTTTCGATCCTGATGTCGGTTGGGCTCTACTTCATCATGATGACGATGATGCCGCCGGAAGCGAAGGAAATTCCCGGCGGTCATGCGACGGTAGAAAAATCCCTGGCCGAACTCGGCCCGATGACGGGGAAGCAGGGCCGCTTGCTGGCGGTCTCCCTGATCCTGTTGTGCTTCTGGGCGACGGAGGGCGTGCTGCACTCCTTTGACAGCTCGACCACGACCACGGTCGCGGTTGCACTGTTGTTCCTGCCCGGCATCGGCGTGATGGACTGGAAGGCTGCGAATGTGCTGATCCCGTGGGGCACGGTGGTGTTGTTCGGGGTTGGCATCAGTTTGGGTTCGGCGTTGCTGCAAACGCAGGCCGCGCAGTGGCTCGCCGGCCTGATCGTGCAATGGTTCGGGCTCAATCAACTGCCCGCACTCGCCATCCTTGCCGTGATGTCGGCATTCCTGGTGATCGTCCATCTCGGCTTTGCGAGCGCGACCGCGCTCGCCTCGTCGCTGATTCCGATCGTGATCGCCGTTATGCAGAAGGTGCAGACGCCGGGCATCAACGTGCTCGGTATGACGCTGGTGCTGCAATTTGTCGTCAGCTTCGGCTTCATCCTTCCGGTCAATTCGCCCCAGGGCATGGTTGGCTTCGGTACAGCCACCTTCGAAGCGCGCGACTTCGTGCGTACCGGCATTGCGATCACCGTGCTCGCCTACCTGCTCACGCTGCTGTTCGGCGCGACCTACTGGCGCTGGCTGGGTTACGTCTGAGGACAGGATTGACCCCGCGCGAGTCCGCCGGACGGCGTCTGTCGGGCCGAATGGTCGTGATTTGTCGCTCGGGTTAAGTCTTGGGTAACTGTGATTGGTAACTGGCCATCCATGCTTGTCACATATCCGTATACCTATGGGAGCCAGGCCATGGGACGGACATTATTGAAACGCGGCGTCGCCGCGGCAAATGCCGCATCCGATGTGGACCTGACCGCTACGGACTTCGCCGCTCAACGCAACCCGATCCGCTCGCTGATCTGGTGCGGCGCGCTTCTGATCTCCGTGATCGCGGTCGGCACCAGCGTCATGGTTTACGGCTTTCGCGAGCGGGCGCTGCAAAGTAATTTGCGCGAGCTGGAAAATACGGTGCAGCTACTTGCCCGGCATTTTGACCAGCAATTCGACGATTTTGCCGTCGTGCAACAGGACATCATCAGCCAAATCAATCTGGGACGGATGACCTCGCCCGAAGACTTCAGGCGGGAGATGTCCAGCGAAGACGCGTACCGGATGCTCAAGACCAAGATAGGTGCCCTCTCCTACATCGGAAATCTGACCTTGATCGATTCGGAAGGAGAACTGATCAACTGGTCCCGCAGTTGGCCGGTACCGAAAGTCAATATGGCCGACCGCCGCTACTTCCAGGCGTTGAAGGTGAACGGTCCAGGGGACCAACGATACGTCGACGCCGTCTACAGTCGCATGACGGGCCACTGGACAACGGTCCTGTCGCGGCGGCTCGTGAGCAAGAGCGGCGAATTCCTCGGGCTGGTCTGCCGGGGCATTGAGCCGGCCTACTTCGAGAAATTCTTCGAAACCCTGTCGCTTGGCAAGGCCGCCACCATCGCGATGCTGCATCGGGATGGGACCATGCTGGCGCGTTATCCCCATGTGGATTCCCTGGTCGGACATAATTTCAGTTCGGGCTCGTTGTTCCGGCGCCTGTTGGCCAATGGCGGCAGCGCCTCAGGTCGTTTCGTCGCCAAGACGGATGGCGTGGAACGGCTGGGAGCTGCAGTCCAGCTAACGAATTTCCCGATTGTGGTGTTCGCGACAAACTCAATTTCCGCAGCATTGGCCGACTGGCGCGAACAAACCCGGCTCATGATCTGCGTCGCGACACTTTCAGTCATTCTGATCGGCGCCATTCTGTTTCTGATCGTCCAGCGCCTGCTGTGGCAACGCCGCGCCTCGGAGCGGCGTATTTCGCTCGAAAGGGACAGTCTCGACAACGCCATAGACGCGATGTCCCAGGGACTGGTGCTGTTCGATTCGAAAAACAAGCTCGTCGTCTGCAATCAAAACTACATCTCCATGTACGGCTTATCGCCCGATGTGGTGAAGCGGGGCTGCAGCCTTCGTGAGTTGCTCCAGCATCACAAGGACACTGGATCGCTGTTCACCGATGTGGACGCGCATTGCCTACGCATCGTGAAAAGGGTCGCGTCAGAGAGAGTGAACGTCGCTCCCGTTGGAAGCGGGCGCTGGGTGCAGATCTCGCACAAAAAGGCGAAGGACGGCGCTTGGGTGGCGACCCATGAAGACATCACCGAGCGAAGGATAGCCGAGGAGAAGATTGCTCATCTTGCCCACTATGACACATTGACCGACCTGCCAAACCGCGCCCTGTTCCGCGAACGGCTCGAACTGGAGCTTGAGCATATCCGGCGCGGCGGTCAACTCGCGGTGCTCTACATCGATATCGACGAATTCAAGAGCATCAACGACTCGCTCGGTCATCCGGTCGGGGACGAATTGCTGAAGATGGTGGCGGCGCGGTTAAGCGGTTGCGTCGGGGAGGCCGATTTCGTTTCGCGGCTGGGC
The DNA here is from genome assembly GCA_035308285.1 of Bradyrhizobium sp. Taxonomy (GTDB): domain Bacteria; phylum Pseudomonadota; class Alphaproteobacteria; order Rhizobiales; family Xanthobacteraceae; genus Bradyrhizobium. Next base: position 5,074 of record DATGGY010000210.1, read on the forward strand.
GGCGATGAATTCGCGATCGTTCGGACTTCGATGCGACAAATCGAAGACGTAACCGATCTGATCTCGCGGGTTTACGCCGTGATGCGCGAACCCTTTGAGTGTCTGGGCCATCAGCTTTCGACCGACGCCAGCATTGGCGTTGCGCTGGCGCCACAGGATGGAGCCGATCTTGACGAGCTTCTGAAGAACGCCGACCTCGCCATGTACGGCGCCAAGGCCGATGGGCGGCGGACCTACCGCTTCTTCGAGCGCGACATGGATGCCCGCACCAAGACGCGGCGCCTGCTCGAACATGAGCTTCGGCAAATGACCGCCGATGGAAAGTACGCCGAAGGCGGCTTTGAGATCCACTACCAGCCGCTGGTCAACCTCCGCGACAACAGGATTTCGGGATGTGAAGCCCTGCTGCGCTGGCGGCATCCGGCGCGTGGCATGATCTCGCCCGCCGAATTCATTCCGGTCGCGGAAGAAAGCGGCCTGATCAGCCAGCTCGGGGAATGGGTGCTTACGAAAGCCTGTGCCGAAGCGGCGACCTGGCCGAACGACATCAAGCTGGCGGTCAACGTGTCGCCGGTGCAATTCAGGAATCACGCTTTTGCGCTCAAGGTCGCCGCGACGCTGGCGGAATCCGACCTTGCCGCGAACCGGCTCGAGCTTGAAATCACCGAAGCGGTTCTGATCCGCGACGACGAGGTGGCGCTGACGATCCTGCATCAGTTGCGCGCCATCGGCGCTCGGGTCGCGCTCGACGATTTCGGCACCGGCTATTCTTCGCTGAGCTATCTGCAGCGTTTCCCGTTCGACAAGATCAAGATCGACCGCTCCTTCGTCAAAAACATCGTCGAATCCGACGGCTCGTGCGCGATCGTGCAGGCGGTGGTCAATATCGCCGCGGCGCGCAACATGACGACGACGGCGGAGGGCGTCGAAACCGAGCCGCAGCGGGAATTGCTGCGCACGCTCGGTTGCACTGAAATGCAGGGTTATCTGTTCAGCCCCGCCAAACCGGCGGCGGAAGTCGTCGTCTTGTTCGACGAAGGCAGCGCGCGTTCGGCGGCCGCCTGACGTTTCCACCCGGCCAAATGGCCGGGACTGACCCGGCCGTCCGGCCGATAGCCTACGGGTGCTTGATCCTCCAGATTTGTTCCTATCTTAAGCCGATAGGAGTAACTCATGTCCGACCCAACAGACCCGTTGGTCCAATTCTCCAATGCCCTGGTTGCCCGCGCCGCAGCCGCCAACAACGCCGTCGCCGCCATCCGCCTCGGGCACGGGCGGCATGTCACCGGCATGGTGTGGCGATCCGGCGTCGTCGTCGCCTCCGAGCAGGCGCTGCCGCGTAGAGAGGAATTTGAGCTTGTCGCCCCTGGCGGCTCAGTCGTGACGGCGAAAATTGCCGGACGCGATTCCAGCACCAATATTGCGGTCCTCAACTCGGCGGAGTCGATTGCTGCGCCGACGATCGTCGCGGGCGAGGCGCAAACCGGATCGGTTACGCTTGCGGTCGGCGCCGACGGAATGGGCGGCGCGAGTGCGCGACTGGGGCTTGTGAACCTCGTCGGTCCCGAATGGCATTCCAGCCGTGGCGGCGTGATCGAGCGCCGCATCGTGCTCGATATCAGATTGGCCGGCCGCGAGGAGGGCGGGCCGGTTTTCGACACGGCCGGCGCGTATCTTGGCATGTCGACCTTCGGGCCGCGCGGTCAGGTCATCGTCATTCCGTCCGCCACCATCGAGCGCATCGTGCCGCTGCTCGCCAAGGACGGCCGCATCGCGCGCGGTTGGCTTGGCGTCGCGCTGCAGGCCGTCGCGGTGCCGGACGCGCTGCGCGAGAGCGCCGATCAGTCCAGCGGTTTGATGGTGATGTCGGTCGTCGAAAACGGCCCGGCAGCACAGGCCGGAATTGTGGCAGGCGATATTATTCTCAGTGTCGACGGCACGCCGGCTCATCGATTCCGGAAGATCGCGAGGCATTTCGGCAGCGACAGCATCGGACGAAAGGCCGACATCCGCCTCATCAGGGGCGGCGCGGTCATGACGGTGCAGACGACGATTGCGGAACGGCAGGCCGCATGAGCGAAGTGGCGACCAGTATGGAGCCTAGGGAGCGGCTGCGCGTAGCGGTTCACGGCGAGGACGCGCTGCGCCGCGCCGCCCTCGGCCGCATGGTTGCCGAAGGTGGGCATGTCGTCGTCGGCCCAAGCGATATTGCAGACGTGGTCCTCACGGATGGCGAAGTCCGGCCGGGTGAAACGCGGCCAGTTGTCTTGCTTGGAGGCGCGGACGACAGTTTGTCCGCCGTCTTGCCCCGCGATGCGAATCCGAGCCAGATCGATGCGGCCATACGCGCTGTCGCCGTCGGCTTGGTCGTCCGCCTTTCCGCGACCGGAGAAACCGGCTTTAGCGCGATGCGCGAGACCGAGGGGCACGCGCTGCTGACACCGCGCGAACTCGAAGTGCTTGCCGCGCTAGCCGAGGGCATGACCAACAAGGCGATTGCGCGCCGGCTGGACATCTCGCTGCATACGGTGAAATTCCACGTCGAATCGCTGTTCCGGAAATTGGGCGCCCGTACCAGGACCGAAGCGGTAGCGAAGGCGTCCGAGCGCCGTCGCCGCGAGACGATCATGTTGTGATCTCATCTCATTGTTTGAGCATGATCTTTTCGGAAAACCGGCTTCCACTTTTCCGGATCATGCTCTATGCGGATACTCCTTCGAGCAGGTCACGCACGAGTCCCTGTTTCTGATGTTCGCAGCCGTAGCGGTGCCGGGACTGCTTGCCGCTACGAGGATGATCGAGACGCGCGACGTTCGTCTCGAAGAAATAGCGCGTTGACGCCGGCCGGTTCGCACGTCGTCGCGCGGACATCCACTGTTGATAAATTCCGCGCAGCTCACATCTTTATTCAGCGCCATGCGCGCCAAATCAGCTACAATGAAGTTCAGCGAACAACAGGCCGCCCACCCATGAACGCTCCCGCAAGCGATAGCCCGGCACCGATCGATCCCGTGAAACTCGACAGGCTCGCGGAAGTCGCGATCAAGGTCGGACTTCAACTCAAGCCGGGACAGGACCTGCTGATGACCGCGCCGACCGCGGCGCTGCCATTGGTGCGCAGGGTCGCCGAACACGCCTACCGGGCAGGCGCCGGCCTGGTTACGCCAATTCTCGCCGATGAGGCGGTCACGTTGTCGCGTTACCGGTTCGGCCAGGATGACGGCTTCGACCGTGCCGCGGACTGGCTCTATGACGGAATGGCGAAGGCGTTCGCCGCCAACACCGCACGGCTCGCCATCGTCGGCGACAACCCGATGCTGCTGGCCAACGAAGACCCGGTGAAAGTGGCGCGCGCCAGCAAGGCCAATTCGATCGCCTACAAGCCGGCGCTCGAGCGCATCGTCAATTTCGACATCAACTGGAACATCATCGCCTATCCGTCCCCGTCATGGGCCAAGCTGGTCTTTCCCGAGGACGAGGAGAACACGGCGATCGCAAAACTTTCGGAGGCGATCTTTTCGGCCTCACGGGTCGACCGTGAGGACGCCATCGCGGCGTGGCAGAAGCACAATGCGACGCTGCGCAACCGAACCGAATGGCTGAACGGGCGACGCTTCGATGCCTTGCATTATTCCGGACCGGGTACCGATCTGACGATCGGGCTCGCCCATGGCCACGAATGGCAGGGCGGCGCTTCCACCGCAAAGAACGGGATCACCTGCAATGCGAATATCCCGACGGAGGAAGTCTTCACCACGCCGCACGCAAAGCGGGTCTCCGGTCACGTCGCCAGCACCAAGCCATTGTCCTACCAGGGCTCGCTGATCGAAGGCATCGCGGTGCGCTTCGAGGAAGGCCGTATCGTCGAGGCCAAGGCCACCCGCGGCGAGGAAGTCCTGAACAAGGTCCTCGATACCGACGAGGGCGCGCGCCGCCTCGGCGAAGTGGCGCTGGTGCCGCATTCCTCGCCGATCTCGAAAAGCGGGCTGTTGTTTTTCAATACCCTGTTCGACGAGAACGCCGCCTGCCACATCGCGCTCGGCCAATGCTATTCGAAATGCTTCGTCGACGGCGCTAAACTGACGCCCGAGCAAATTGCCGCCCAAGGCGGCAACTCCAGCCTCATTCACATCGACTGGATGATCGGCTCCGACAAGATCGACATCGACGGCCTTTACGCCGATGGCAGGCGGGTACCCGTGTTCCGCAAGGGCGAATGGGCCTGACATAGGCTCGCTTGTTTGTTTTCAGCAGCGCCCGCTTCGGCTCTGTGCATACCGCGTTATGGCCGACGAGTCTCCCGCCACGCGGCGGGTCCGGCGCAACCTTCCGGCAAGTTGACGCGATCGCAAGATCAGTCGAGCTCCAGCCGGTAGACATCCATCGCGGTGTTAGAAAACAGCGCGGTCTTCTCGGCCTCGCTGTAGGGCGCAGCGAGGCGTTTGAAGGCGTTGAAGATCACCTGGTAGCTGCACTGGCCTTTGTCGGGCGGAAAATTGCTCTCGAACATCGCCCGCTTGGGGCCGAACGCTTCGATGCATGTCTCTATATAGGGGCGCCAGGCGGTGGCCAGTTCCTCCGACGAGGGCGGTAGCGCGCGCTCGTGAAAATCAAAGCCGAGCAGGCGCATGGCGAGCCCGCCAAGTTTCACGGCGACGTTGGGGCATTTTGCGATCTCGTGAATCGAGCTTTTCCAGGCGGCAAAGATTTCCTCGCGCCGATTGGCGTAGCTGCCGATGCCGGCGGGACCGCCGCAATGATCGAGGACTATCCTGGTGTCCGGAAAGGCGCGGGCGAGGTCGGTGAGTTCGCCGATCTGCGGATGAAACAGCCAGGCATCGAAACTCAAGGCCAGCGGCGCGAGGCAGGCAAAACCCTTGCGGAACGCGGAATCGAGCAGAAGGCCCTTCGGCCGCGCCGCATACATGCCCGCGACATCGGCGTCGGCATCCCAGGCGGAGGAATGCCGGATGCCGCGGAATCGGCCATGGCCCGCGGCGATCTCCGCCTCCAACGCGGCTTGCGCGCCCTCGCCGAGCAACAGATTGACGTGGCCGACAATGCCGGCGCAGACGGCGGCAGGGCCATAGCCGCCGCTCGCGCTCATCGCAGCGGCGCCATTGGCGAATTCGACTTCGCCGACGGGACGAAAGGCTTCCGGCCCCTGCGCGCGGTACATCGAGCGGGCCTCGACATAGACGGTCGCAACGACATTGTGGCCGGAGGCGATGTCGGCGGCGATCTCTTCGATCAGATAACGCTGGCCGCCGCGGTCCCATAAATGATGATGGGGGTCGACGATTCTGCGCGCGGGATCGAGGACTTCCTCCTTGCGCAAGGCGAGCCAGTCGGGTCGCGGATCGGCATAAAGGCCGCTTTTCGAGACGGGCAGCGTGCTTGAGGCCATGAAAAAAGCTCTCCCTGAGATTTTTTGTTGAAGCCACGCCGCGTTTCAGACACCGCGGAGAATGATGACGGTCGGCGTCCCCGGCAGCGACTCCCGCGAGATCGTCAGACTGCGCTCGGCGCGCTCGTCGATCTCGAATTGCTGGCCGATCCGGCGCATGAACTCGTCGAGCGGGGTCGCGAAACGGTGCATCGGCAGCACCACGGAAGCGCGCAGGCGTCGCGTGATCTCGGATATGCCGTCGAGCGACATCGTGTAGGTGCCGTCGATCGGCACCATCACGATATCGAGCCGGCCGATCGCCGCGAAATGAGTTTCGTCGAGCCTGTGATGCAGATGACCGAGATGTCCGATGCAGAGGCCGGCGACCTCGAAGATGAAAATGGAGTTGCCATCCTTGATCATCTCGGTGCTCGAATCATCCATGAAATGGCGGCGGATGTCGGTCGTCACGTTGCGGATGAAGACATCGCCGATGCGCATCGCGATCTGCGCCGGCTTGCCGTCGTCGCCCCAGCCGTGCAGCACGCGGAGAATGCGGGAATCGGGGAATAGCGAATAATGCGTGCTGTGCGCCCGGTTCATGGTGACGACATCGGGCAACCGCCCGGTGGTGTTGGCGCCGCTGAAATCGGTCGCGATCCGCAACCCCGCCGGCGTGTCGATGTAATAGGTAGAATGGCCGGCATAGGTGATCGTGACTTCGTCGGATTTCGCCGTGAGCCGGCGAAAACCGACCGGCGTGGCGCCGGGCCGCGCTTGCGACATCGCCAGGCATTCGCTGCTGCGCGGATTATCCTGGGCCGACGCCGATGCGGCCAGAGGCCCGAGCAGACCAAAGGCAATGGCAAGGAATCGCAACATGACAGCCCCGCATCCGGTTATTTTTTCCCGCTCGGTAATGTAGCGGTGAAATCGTTGCACGTCATGGTGGCGATGACGCATGTCTGCGCTGCCGACGCCGGTGAGAGCGCGGGTGATTTGAACTACCACTCGGTTCGAATTTCCATTTAGAATTTGCGCTATCGTCTCCAACGCAATGCGCGAGGCGGCCGATCTCGGAGAATTGATGCCTCAGCCTGTCGACCGCCAACGCCGCCTCGTCCTCGGCGCGGCCATTTCGGGAGTTGCAGCCATGGACTTAACCCTGACCCGCCCGGCTCTTGCGCAGGCAGCGCAAGCCGCGGCCTCGCGGGCGCCTTCCTCGCGCCGACTGGAGCCGCTTCGGCACGTCGATGCCGGCGTGCTCAACATCGCCTATTACGAGGAAGGGCCTGCAAACGGCCCGGCGGTGGTGCTCTTGCACGGCTTTCCCTACGACATCCACTCCTATGTGGACGTAGCCCCGCTGTTGGCGGCAAAGGGATGCCACGCCATTGTCCCCTATTTGCGCGGTCACGGTCCCACCCATTTTCTCGACGACGCGACGCCGCGCTCGGGCGAACAGGCGGCGATCGGCGCCGATCTGCTCGCGTTGATGGATGCGCTCGGCATCCGGCGTGCGGTGGTCGCAGGTTATGATTGGGGCGGGCGCGCGGCTTGCGTGGCGGCGGCGTTGTGGCCGGATCGTTGTGCGGGCCTGGTGTGCGTGAACAGCTATCTGATTCAGGACATCGCAAAAGCGATGGCGCCGTTGAAGCCGGAGCGTGAGGTCGCGCTCTGGTACCAGTATTATTTCCAGCTCGAGCGCGGACGGGTGGGCCTTGCCGCCAACCGGCGCGAGATCGCCAGGATATTGTGGCGGCAATGGTCGCCGAACTGGCATTTCGATGAGGCGACTTTCGAGCGGACGGCGCGGGCTCACGACAATCCCGACTACGTCGATATCGTGATCCACAGCTACCGCCATCGCTTCGGTCTTGCCGAGGGCGCCGCGCCATATGCCGACTTGCAGCGTCGCCTGGCGGCGCTACCCGCGATCACGGTTCCCGCCATCACGCTTGACGGCGCCGCGGATGGTGTCGCCCCGGCCACCGACGGCACCGCGACCGCGGCGAAATTCACCGGCCGCCGCACCCATCGCGTCATCCCGGGCGCGGGCCACAATCTTCCGCAGGAAGAGCCGGAAGCCTTTGCGGCCGCGGTGATGGAGCTGATCAGGGCGTAATAAATGCGGGGAACTTAGGACAACAGCCGCGCCGACTTCCCCTGGGCCTCCATCAATCTCACAGCCTTCGGCGGTAATCTTCATCGCTTGCCGGCCCATCCTTTGGCGATGATATCATTCATGTCTTCGATCGAGAGGGGCGGGCCTTTTCGCCTTCCTTTCAAGGGACCGAAAACATCCGATATCTTTCCGGTGGGCCGAGTTGCTTTCACTTCGATCCGTCCGTCAGGAAGTTTGTCCACGCTGATTTTGTCGCCGGGATGCACTCCCAGATGGTCCAGCAGGTCCTTGCGCAAGGTGACTTGCCCCTTGGCGTTTACCGTAAGTGTGCTCATGGCGGTGGCGGCCTCCACGGGCCAATGTAAGGCAAAACCACCTTACATTCGAGGTGGCTAGGTTCAGCGCAAGCCGAGGACCGGCAGCCTACTCTCGCCGCGGGCTGAGCTTCCAGGTCGCAGCCAGAATGCCGGCAGTCACCAGTCCGCTGATGAGCGCGGCGGTGGGCATGACGAGCGCCAGAGCCGCGGTCGCGGCCCATCCGATCGAGGAAAAGGCTTCCGCGAATGTCGCCAGCCGCGATGAGGTCTGGCGGCGGCGAAACTGGCTGCGGCGGGCCTGCACGCGAAACCAGAGCTGGATCGCGGTGGCGGAGGCCGCCGCGACGGTAACGCCGATCGCAGTGACGGCCGCCTGCAGCGGCGAGGCAAACACCAATGCCATCGCCATTGGCGCAAACAACACGCCGATCGTGAGCAGCACCACTTCGATCTTGGCGCGGATCACGCGCGAGGGACGCAACGGCGCGGTCGTTACGAGATCGGGGGCGTCCTCGCCCGATATTGTGAGCCATCCAAGACCGCCGGCGAGCTGGCCTGCCGCCATCACGACCACGGGCGTGATCAGCACGATGGCGACCGAACTGTCGCTGAAACTTCGCCACAGCAACAGCGCGGGCGGCACTAGATAGAGCAACTGCATCAGACTTTGCGATACGAGCCAGGGATCGCGCCGCAGCAGCATGAATTCCTTCCACCGCAGCGCCTGTTGCCGCGTGCTTGTGCGAAACGCCCGTGTAGGGGAGCCGCGATGGGCCGGCGCGGCATTCGCCGAAGCGCGGACCGCGGTGTCGGCAAACCTCGCCGAGAAACCAGCCATCGCGGCGCCGAGCAGAATCAGGCCGAAAGCCAGCAAGAGCAGCAGCGCTCCGCCATCGCCAAGCGCCGCGCGCGCCGGCCACCAGACGATACTATCGGCGTCGGGCGCGTAGGCCGCGACCGCGCCCGAGGTCAGAACCGCAAACCGCGACATTGTGCCGTAAGACAGGATCGCTGCGACCTGAAGCGCGATGACAAAACCGGCGCCGATGATCGCGGCGAGGATTTGGGCGACGAGCCGGGTCCGGCGCGGTCCGATCGTGCGGAACAGCATGATAGTCACCGCGATCGCTATCGCCGCGGCGGTCAGTCCGATCGCAACGACTACGCCAAAAGCCGCAAACCACCGGATGCCGCCGCCGAGCACGAGGACGTCGACGAACGGCGTCGAGAACAACAGCGCCATCGCCGTGACCGACAGCGCGATCGCGGCAAGGCGCACGGAAAAGACGTTCGCAATCGCCACCGGCGAAGACATGATCAGATCGAGATCGGCGCGGGCATAAAACACCCGCGTCACCGATTCGATCGCCTGCGACAGCATCAACGCCCATGCCAACAGGATCGTCGCGGTGACGACGATGAGCGCGGATTTGTCGAGCGGCGTCCGCAGGTCGGCATACCGCCCGATCACGGCATAGGCCGGCAGATGCATCAGCGCGGCAAAGACAAGAAGACCGATGATCGCTGCGCGCTTTCGCCCGCGCCGGCCGGCCGTCATCATGGCGAGCCATTCGCGCCACGCCAGCCGGATTTCGTGCCGGGCGAACCAGGTCAGTGCGGTTGAAGTCATGCGGCTGCGGCTTCGGTGTCGACAAGCGCGATGAACATGTCCTCGAGGCTGGTGTCGTTCTTGCCGTTCTGTTGTCGCAGTTCCGCGAGCGTGCCTTCGGCGACGAGCCGTCCCGCCGCAATGACGCCGATGCGGTCGGCCATGCGCTCGGCCACTTCAAGAATGTGCGTGGTCATGATGACGGTGCAGCCGGCGCGCACGCGCTCGCCGAGCAACCCCTTGACGTGGCGCGCGGACACGGCATCAAGGCCGGTAAGCGGTTCGTCCAGGATGATCAGGCGGGGATCATGCACCAGCGCTCCCGCCAGCGCCACCTTCTGGCGCATGCCCTTGGAGAACCCCTCGCAGCGTTCGCGCAGGTTTGCTTCCAGACCAAGCGAGACCAGCAGCTCGCGCGCAGATGGCTCGGCAACCGACGGGTCGATGCCCCACAGCCCGGCGATGAATTCGAGATATTCCAGCGGCGTCAGCTTGTCGTAGATCATCGGCTCGTCCGACATCCACGCCGTGATTTGCTTGGCGGCAACGGGATCGCTCAGCGCATCGATGCCGAGAATGGAGACGGAGCCGGCATCGGGCTGCAACAGGCCGGCGACCATCCGCAAGGTGGTGGTCTTGCCGGCGCCGTTCGGCCCAAGCAGCGCATAGAACTCCCCGGTGCGAACGGTGAGATCGAGCGCATCGACCGCGGGGCGGTCAAAACGCTTTGTTAACCCTCGCACCTGCAGGGCGGATTGGTCGGGAGTCATTGCCGGGACGATCCTGGTTTGCAGCCGCAAGCCAACCATGGACCCAAACCGTTTCGGCGCGGTGAATCGGCCGCCGCAATTGCAAGCGCAAATTGCGGGATGCGCGCCAGCCGGCCAGGCCGCGCGCATCCGTTACCTCATCGCCTCGATCCCGTCATTTGGGGCGTATCGCGTCCGCGGTGCCCTGGATGAAGGCCTGGATTTTCACCACCTCCGCATCGGTGAGCTTGCCGGTGAAGTCCGGCATGCCCTTATCGGTGAACGGACCCTTGAAGACAAAACCCTTCAGGTTGGCGATAGTCTCGGTCGGGACGTAGCCGAGATTCTTGATATTGCCGCCGTTATGGACGCCAGGCACGCCGTGGCAAAAGGCGCAGTTGCTCACATAGAGCAGCGTGCCGGCCTGGACGTCGGCAGGATCGTATGTCACGCCCTTGAGCAAGCCCGCCGCCTGGTACTGCGCGAAGCTTGGCGGCGCCGCCTTGCCTCCGACGGCAAAGGTGAAGACCGTCCCCGGCCCTTCCTTGTCGGTCGCTCGCAAGGCCTCTCCGAAGACGCCGCCCCATCCGACCGCAACCGAGACGTATTGTACGCCGTCGACCAGGTAGGTCGAGGCTGCGGCGACGACGCCGGTGCCAGTCGGCGATTCCCAGAGCTTCTCGCCGGTAGTGGCATTGTAGGCGATGAAGCGCCCATCAGCCGAGCCCTGGAACACGAGATTGCCGGCGGTTGTCAATGTTCCGCCGTTCCAGGGCGATACATATTCTTGCTTCCAGACCTGCTGCTGCTTGACCGGATCCCAGGCTATCAAGCGGCCGAATGGCTTGCTTTTCGGCGGCACCACGTTGGCAAAATAGGCAGTGTTCCAGCCCAAGCCGGAATGGGGCTGGCCAGGATTGTTGGAATTGTGCTTCCAAGTCTTGTCCTCGGTGAGGTTTAAGGGAACGTTTTGCGCGGGAAGGTACACAAGGCCGGTTTGCGGGTTGAACGACATCGGGTGCCAGTTGTGCGCTCCATAAGGTCCTGGGATGCTGTCGAATGGCTTGTCTCCCCGGGCCTCGGCGACTTCGATCGGCCGGCCATCGGCGTCATAGCCGGTCGCCCAGTTTACATCGACGAAGTTCTTCGCCGAGATGAATTTGCCGTTGGTGCGGTCGATGACGAAAAAGAACCCGTTCTTCGGCGCGTGCAGGATGACCTTGCGCGGCTTTCCGTCGATCTTGATGTCGGCCAGGATTATCGGCTGGGTCGAGGTGTAATCCCAGCTGTCGCCCGGCGTTTCCTGATAATGCCAGACATATTTTCCGGTATCGGCATTCAGCGCGACGAGCGAAGCGAGGTAGAGATTGTCGCCGCCGGCGGGACTGCGCAAATTGCGATTCCAGGGTGCGCCGTTGCCGGTGCCGATATAGATCATGTTCAGGTCGGGATCGTAGGTGATCGTATCCCACGGCGTACCGCCGCCGCCATTGATCCACCATTTGCCTGCCGGATCCCATGTCATGGCAGCCTTCGCCATCGATTCATCTTCGAATGGCTTGCCGGGATCGCCCGGCACCGCGAACCAGCGCCAGGCCTGGGCGCCGGTCTCGGCATCGTATGCAGTGATGTAGCCCCGCACGCCAAACTCGGCGCCGCCATTGCCGATCAGCACCTTGCCTTTGACGATCCGGGGTGCACCCGTGATGGTGTAGGAGTGCGAGTGGTCGATGACGGTGTCCTTCTCCCAGACCTTCTTGCCGGTCACGGCGTCGAGTGCGACCAGGCGTCCGTCATAGGCGCCGACATAGACCTTGCCCTTGTAGAGCGCGACGCCGCGATTGACGACGTCGCAGCAACCCTTGTAGCCCTGCTCGCGGTTGACACCGGGATCGTAGGTCCAGATTCGTTTTCCGGTGCGGGCATCGATGGCGTGGACCACGCTCCACGATGCGGTCGCATACATGATGCCGTCCACCACCAACGGCGTCGCTTCGACGCCGCGGGCAGATTCAAGATTGTAGGTCCACATCAAGCCGAGATTCTTGACGTTGTCGGTATTGATCTGCTTGAGCTTGCTGAAGCGCGTCTCGGCGTAATCGAGGCCGGTGGTGGGCCAGTCTTTCGATGTCGGCGTGTTGGCCTTGATAAAGTTGGCGTCGACCGCGGAGGTCACGGCCTTGATGTGATCGGCCGATCCCTTTTCCGCCTTCTGGGCAATCGCGGCACCGCAGGAAATCGTCAAACCCAACCCGATTGCGACCGCGGCGTGTGAAAGATGCCTCAATTTCGGCAGGCCGATGGCGGTATCTGGAAAAAACCGGCGAGCAGAATCGGCGTATGACCAGTGTATCATCTGTTCCTCCCATCCGATCTCTAACGGATCTGTCGCAATCGTATGCCGCCAAAAAGGACGGCGTCAATCAAAGGACGCGCGAGGGAATAAAGATAAGGTTTGCATCGTCATTTCTTCCGCCAGGCGAAATTAGCGCCGCGTCTATTGGAGGGTTCGCTCGCGAGCGACGGTTTGCTCGGGAGCACATTCATTGTGGGGAATTGACGCGCCGCAGCAAGTCAACGGTGGATTGGCTGATAGATACAAAACCCGCAACGACTATGTGAATCTAGTTCGCGGCGGCTCGCAGTCTGGAGCAGGACGGGTTTTTGTTGCCCGACGATGCGACCGTCATTATTCGCGCGGCCGCAGAGAGTCCGTTATGGCGCGCATGGGAGCCGTGAACCGGAAAAAGCCGGAAGCTAGGGGGCACTCAGGGCAGCTCCGACCTCTACCGGCTGCAGCGCAGTCGAGTTGCAGCGCCAGCCGCCGTCGGCTTTCTGAAACTCGAACGATTTTTCGATTCTCAAGCGATAGCCGACCACGAAATTGTCCCGGGTCCCGGGCATTGGCTTCGGCTTGCCCGAACTCAAGTCCCAGCAGGTGCCCGTGCAACCCGTTGCGACCGGACTGCAGGCCGTGAAGGGCGCGAGCACCAGCATCTCGACCTCAGCGACCACCTCAGCATTCTTGTCGGCCACCTCGCTGTTAATCTGAAAGACGCGATTTACCGCGACGAAATCCCCGCAGGTATTGGCCGAGTGGATTTGCGCGACGCACAGGTCGACGGCATCGGCGTTCGGCAGCGGCGACATGTGTTGTCGTCCAAAAACCTTTTTCGGGTCTCCCTTGGCCCCTGTGACCTCGGCAATTTTCCGGGTGAAATAATCCGCTAGGCATCCTTCGGGAGGCGACAGTTCCTGCAGCGGCACGTTATCCTTGTTTTCAAGGCCGCACTTGCGGTCGCGTTCCCTGACCCATCGTTCGAATTCGGCGAGCGCCCCCTGGGCTTCGTTGTCCTTCAACTTGACGATCAGCCCCATCACAAGTTCGTTGAGTTCTGACTTTGCAAGCGCAAGCGACGGGTCGCTGCAAATCAACAGGCCGGCGGTCGTATTGGTGGCAAGGCAATCGAAATTCGGATCGGCCAAGATTTCGATTCTCTCCTCGGTTTCCTTCAAAAGACAGTTTCTGACGGCTTTGATGTCCTGGGCTCTAACGCCTTGCCTTCCAAAGATGCCGCAGCTCGAATTGCGATCCCTGATCCATTCTGCGTTTTCCTCGATCGCAAGGGGGCGGTTCGGAATCCTGTTCAGCCGATCGGCGATCGCACGGTTGAGCCTGACGCCCGCGGCGTTGAGTTCGGGATCGCCGCAGAATAGCCGATCCGCAGGGTTCTTGATGTCCTCACAATGGTTTTTGACAAACAGCGGAAGAAGATCCGTGACCGACCGGTTGGAATCTGCGGCATCCTCAGCATGTAAAGGCTGGATGAGCCCGATCTGGATTGCAACGATAACCAGCGCAATTGCCCGCATCGCGATCTCCAAGGAAAGAAAAACCAAGCCAGATGCGAACATGGTAGCTTTTCGGACGCTGCCGCGAAATGAAATTGTTGCCGGCCATTTCCTGTCATCGCCCGGGATTTGAAGCCGGCGGCGGCTGTGATACCATGGTTTTTTGGTCGAGCCGCTGGATCTGCGGCCACCGATTGATATGTTTAGAAGCAATAGGCGATCTAAAGCAATGAAGCGAACTTCTCAGGCTGTTACATCTGTGCGGAAATCGTCAGCCGGTTTTGCCCTGCAGTTTGGCATAATCCTGATCTGCACGTCCTGGTTGAGCGCCAGCTCGGCGGAAAAACTCGTTGATCCGGATTCGGTTGCGCCGGAGTATCGGGCGGCCGCCGAAAAGCGGCACGCGGAGCAGCTCAAGCTGCTGCAATGCTCAAAGAAGGCGGACGAGGCCAAAGTGCCACGCAGAGATCGCGCCGCGCATATTGGCCGGTGCCTCGACAAGTGATCCCTTGGGTCTCCGGCGCTTTAGTTCGCCGGCGCGGTCGGGCCGGCCGGGGTGGCAAAATTCACAGCAGTTGCCGGCTCAGGGCCCTTACCGGACCCGTCGGGCGAGGGCGGATCGTAACGCATGACGCCGCGATCATCGATGACAAACAGCGGCCGATAGTTTCTGACATCGGCGTCCTCGACCATCGCCATGCGACGATTGTCCAGCGTGAGCCAGTGGCCGTCCAGGCGGGCCATCGCGACGGCGTGGTCCTCGCCACGAATAGTATCGCGCATAACGACGATCCTGAGATCGTCGGGCGAGACGCCCGCCATGCGCAGCGCGACGAACTTTGCGATCGCATAGTCCTCGCAATCCCCGGCGCCGGTAGTGAAGGTGACGAGCGGCGAACTCCAGACGTCGATCTGGCCATATTGGGCCATGTCGCTCATCGATCTGATCGCCAGATTGATGGCGCGATTGACCTCGCCGAGCCGGGCACGCCCTTCCCGAGCCCGGCCGCTGTCGACGATGGCAAGAAATTGCAGGGCCGCCGGCGATACGCAGCGCGCACGGTCGCCATCGCAAAGCGCCAGTTGCACCCTCTCGTCGTCGAGCTTGCGCTCGACGCCCATCCATTTTTCCCGCAGGCCGCCGCCGGACATTCTCGATACGAACAGCCCGAAGGGCTCTGCGGATTTCCAGATCAGATCCAATGCGCCAGGCGAAATCAACGTGCTGGCCGAGGATTCTGCGGCGGTCCCGAACCAGACCATAAGAAAGGCGAACACGGCGACATGCCGCGCCCGCGAATGCTTGAAGATACCCATCCAACACTCCCTGTCCGGACTTCGACGGGGAGCCCGCGCGTGACCGGATCGTTTCGTCTGGGGATAATGGGCTTACGGGGCTTTTGTTCTGCTTAAAGGCGGGGCGCTGCTGGCAGGAAAGAGTAGAACAGGCTGAAATCCGCCTCGCCATTTTGCTGCAAATTTTACGGATTGCACCTGCGAAGGCGCGAGAGGTACAAAGGAACCCGTCATGGTTGTCGCCGCGGCAGACTTTCTGCGGGATATGGCTAATTCGTCGAAAGTTGTTCGCTTTGTTATCTAGATCACATTCCAGGTAACGAAATTGGCGCAGTATCCGGTTGGGAAGTGTTGGAAGAAGCTGTGAAAAGTATCCGTCACGGATTCTCTACAAAGAAATACATTGGATGGCTCATTTGTTCGATAGTAATACAATCAATAAGCTGAAAGTGTCCGAACGAATACTTTCTCTGATGATATTTAACCTGGAACAAATATCACAACAGCGTGAGTTTGTACCCGTCTTCCGCAAGCAAGAGATGGTTCCGTCATCGACTTTCCGGTGATAAGGAAGCTTAGACTACCGAAATTATATACTTATTAACCATTGCGGTGGCCCTTGAACTACTCCGGCAAATTCGACGCCAAAGTTTCTGCCGACGGCCTGGGCCTTCACGCGAAGGGCGAGGTCGAAACGGTTCACGCGACCCACGTTCCGGCGGATGCGATCATCGTCCCGGACGCGCATTTGCTGTTCCACGGAGAATTCAAGCAGTCCGGCGTCGATCTGGTCCTTTCGAAGGACGATCGCGAGCTGGTCCTGCACGACTATTTCAAGGGCGAGAAGCGCGCGGCGCTGTCTTCGCCCGACGGCGCTCATCTGACTGGTGATCTCGTCAATGCGCTTTCAGGCCATGTCCAATACGCGCAAGCGGACGGCAGTGCCAGCGTCAGTCATGTCATCGGTCATGTGACCAAGCTCGTCGGCACCGCGACCGCTATCCGCAACGGCGTCTCTGTCGTCCTGAACAATGGCGACGACGTCGAAAAAGGCGATGTGGTCGAGTCCGGGGCAAACTCGACGCTCGGCATTACTTTCATCGATGGTACCGTGTTCGGCCTGTCGTCGAATTCGCGGATGGTGCTCAACGAAATGGTCTACGACCCGAACGGGTCGAACAATTCGTCGCTGCTCAGCCTGGTAGCCGGCACCATTTCGTTCGTCGCCGGCGACACTGCCAAACACGGCGACATGAAGATTGATACGCCGGTCGCGACCATGGGCATTCGCGGCACCGCGGTGCTGGTCGAGATCGATTTTGTCGTGCCTGCCGGCATCGTGCCCGGTCCGGATAACTTGGCCCGGCTGCCTGAACTGCATGCCCAGGTCCTGGTCGAGCCGGACGGGACGGTCGGTTACGTCATGATGTACCACAAGGAGACGCTCACCCCGTTGGCGGTCCTCGACACGGCCGGGGTGCAGATCAACATCACCAACGGCATTGTCAGCCAGTCGAGTAATCCGCTGCCGCCTGAGATAAAGGACCTCATCGACGATGTGTTCAAGCTGAGGTTCACGGAAAACACCAAGTCGACAGTCGTTGGGAACGACTCCATCATCCCCTTTGATGGGAAGATCGGTTTCCATCTATGGGACGGAACGTTCGGGCTCCCGACTTTTGCGAATACGACGAAATCTTCAGATTCGAACATAAACAACCTTTCGCCAATCTCGTTTATGCCGTTTGTGGTGAACGTCGACCAGTCGACTGCGCAGCAGGGTACGACAATCCACGCAACGAGCGTCAGCGCTACCACTTTCGCTTGGCAGATTTCCAGCGACCACGGCGTTGATTGGAGCACCGTTAGCACGGCTGCGGCCTTCACGCCGACCGAAGCGGACGAAGGTAAGCTGCTGCGGCTGGTCACGAACGAGATTGGCGTCATCACCACCTTCAATTTTGGCGCGGTTGCGGAGACCCCAGATCTGATCGCCACTTTCGACCGGACGACCGCGCAGCAGGGCGCGACGATCCACGTCACCCAGGTGACCGACGGCGGAAATGTCGTATCGACCGGCGTCAGCTATGCCTGGCAAATTTTCGACGGCCACACCTTTAACACCGTCGGCACGACTTCGACCTTCACGCCGGGCGAAACCGAGGAAGGCAAGCCGCTGCAACTGGTCGTGACCTTCAACGACGCCACCGGCACCGAAAGCAGCACTTTCAGTTTCGGCACGGTGGCCCCGCTTGCTGAGCCGCCGGCACTGAATATCGCCAGCCACACGCTGTCGATTGCCGAGGAGACCGGGACGACGCTGCTGGGCATCAGCGTAACCGCCAACGACAGTGACGACGTGCTGTCGATCAAGATTGCCGGTGTGCCGAGCAATGCGACGCTGACCTTTGTCGATGGCATGGGCCACACCCAGACGCTTAGTCCGGCCGGCGATGGCAGCTACACGCTCACCGCGGCCGAACTCAATGGCCTGACGCTGCATACCGGGGAGGAGACCGGCCCCGTAAACCTGTCGGTCAGTGTGACCAACACCGAAAGCGGCCAAACGGCGTCCGTGAGCGACACCATTTCGCTGACGGTGAACCCGGTTTCGGATGTGCCGGTCGTGACGGCGTCGACGACGCCGATCAGTGAGGGCAGTACCAGCACGCTGACGCTGGGGCTCACCAACGCGGCAGAGCTGTTTGCGAACGGCGACGACAGCGTGACGATCACGGTGACACTGGATCATAATGCGACGCTGACGCAGAGCGGCGTCGCCGGCGGCGCGGTTGTAACCCCGCTTGGGGACGGCGAGTTTCAGCTGACGGTGACCAGC
>DATGGY010000211.1:0-20215 GCA_035308285.1 Bradyrhizobium sp.
GGCGCTGAGCAAAATCCGCGCCGGCGCAAGTTTGATCCAGCTTTATTCCGCGCTGATCTACAAGGGCCTCAGCCTGATCGAGGATATCAAGAACGACCTTGCCTCCACACTGCTGCGCACCGGGCGCGATCAGCTCGCCGAGATCGTCGGCGCGGATGCGGCGACGATCACGGCTGAGGATTGGCCGGTGGGCTAGGGCGTGAGCCCATAAATTCAGCCTGGCTCCCGGAGGTCCGATTTAGTGCGCATTCCGGACTCACGTCGGACATCTCGTGACGACCGCTCAGTGCCAATTTCGGAACTGGAGCGGCCTATTCGATCACGTCGTTGGCTAGCTGCTGCAACTGCAAGGGCACCTCAAGGCCGAGCGCCTTGGCTGTCGCGAGGTTGATAACCAGATCGAATTCAGTTGGCTGCTCGACCGGAAGCTCCGCGGGCTTGGCTCCGCGCAGTATCTTGTCCACTAGATCGGCGGCTCGCCGCCACATGTTCGGCCAGTTCGGTCCATAGGACATCAGACCACCCGCTTCGACGTATTCTCGAACGAGGCACAATGTTGGTAAGCGTGCGTCAATCGCCAAACTAGCGATGCGCATCCGGTTGGTAAATAGGAGTGGCACATGCAGGACGTACAACGCGTCCGTGCGCCCCTTCAGCGCATCAAATACTGAATCTATCTCTTCGGTCCGTCCGATCTCGAAACTCGTTACCTCAATCCCGAGTGCGCGCGCTGCATCTAAGGTTTTACTAATATCGAATGCAGCCCAGGGATTGCCGGTGTCGGCTATAGTCGCCAATCGGCGGAGACCGGGAACGGCTTGGCGCAAGAATTCGAGTCTCTTGCCGACAATATCGGAAGTCTGACTCGACAACCCAGTTATGTTGCCGCCCGGTCGGGCTAAGCTCGAAACGAGACCCGTTTCAACTGGATCACCCGCCGTTGCAAACACGATCGGGATTACCGACGTTGCGTGCTTTGCTGCAGGGTTGGTGGGGTGTTGTGGGTGAGAATAATGCTGACATTTCGCTGGGTAAATTCGGCTGCGATGTCGGCGAAGCGTTCCGTGTGTCCTGCGGCCCAGCGATATTCGATGATGACGTTGCGACCCTCCGTCCAGCCAAGCTCTCGAAGTCTTTGCACAAAAGCAGCGGTCATACGGCTCTGTGATTCCGCGCTGTCGACGCCCATCAATCCTATGACGGGGACCGCTGGCTGCTGGGCACGTACCGCAAAGGGCAATGCGGTTACTGCACCGCCGACCAGCGTGATGAACTCCCGGCGCCTCATTGCCCCTCCCGACGCATGCGCTGTATCGGCTCATCCTCTAGCACAGTCAAAGGCGGATGCCGATGTCGCAGTTTGGGTCATTCGCGTCAATTCTTGCATGTCCGCGTCATGTCAGGTCAGCGGGTAATCCCGGAAATGCCAGTTGCCCGGTTTTGCCGGTTGAGGCATCGGTCCGGCCATTTCACTTGAACGCTTGGTTGCCGCAACCATAGGGCAAAATTTCCTACATGGTCCACAGGAAGCGCTGGTGGTCTGATTCAAACATTCGCTTCCCGTTGCACCGACACATTTGCAAATGTTGGGATTGGGACCACCAGCGCTTGGCCAGCGCGCAACCCATAAACCGAGAGCGGTTAGCGGATTTCCGCTTTGATAGACGTTCCGGACTCTAATCAGACATCGCATGGGGTCCGAAAAGTGCCAACAACGGAAGTCGAGAAACTTATTCGATCACATCGTCTGAGAGCGCCATGACTGTCGCTGGGATTTCGAGCCCGAGTGCCTTCGCAGTTTTGACGTTGATGACGAATTCAAATTTTGTCGGCATCAAAACCGGCAGGTCGCCGGGCTTCTCTCCCTTGAGAATCCGCCCAGCGTAGATGCCGGCTCGGCGATAGCTTTCGGCGATGCTCGGACCGTAGCTCATCAGACCGCCAGCTTCGGCAAATTCTCGAACGTAATAGCATGTTACGAGATTATTGCGCGCCGACAGCGCGACGATCCGCTCGCGCCGAGAATTAAAAAACGGATCTGAGCCGACCAACAATGCGTTGGCTCCGCCTCGCGCGAGTTGCTCAAATGCTCCGTCTATCTCGCTTATGGTACTTGCGCTTAGTATTTGAAGGTCATGCCCGAGCGTGCGCGCGGCAGCCTGCGCGTCTTTTGCCTGTGCTTCGGTGGCCGGATTCGTGGGATTCACAAGCATGGCGAGCACTGAACCCTTAGCTACGAATTCGTTCAGCAATGCCAATCGCTTCGGCCCTAACCCGATGTTTTCAAGGTACGCACCGGTTACGTTACCCCCCGGCCGGTTGAGGCTTGCGACCAACCCGAGCTTGACCGGATCATCCGCCGTGACGAAAACGATCGGTATCGTCGAAGTCGCGGTCTTGGCTGCGCGAATTGCCTGGACGGCGGCGACAGCGACAATGACGGTCACCCGACGCTGTACAAACTCGGCTGCAAATTCCGGAAGGCGGGCGTACTGACTATCGGCCCAGCGGAAATCGACCGCTACATTTTGCCCTTCGACGAACCCAACATCCCGAAGTCCATTGTAGAACGCCTCAACAACTTTTCGCGAATCATCGAACGAACGTCCGCTCAGGAATCCGATGACTGGCATTGCCGATTGCTGCGCCCACGCTGCCAGCGGCCACATGGCTGCGGTTCCACCGAGAGCCCCGAGAAAATCCCGCCGTCTCATGTCATCCCCTAGTCTAGGAAGCGGCATCCTATCGACTTAAGGCCTCGGTTTGAAAGGGGTCAAATCGGCATGGAAGCATAGTCCGGGCACGCACCCACGTCCGAGTTGGGTCAAAAGGCGACTTGGCCGCCCCGAAACGCAACTTCCGTTGTACCTCCAGAACCGGACTTCGCCGACCGAGCTGGTCATGTCGGTTTCGTGCCATTTTCGGACTCATGCGCGGAAAAAGACTGTAGGGGGCAGTGCTCGTTCAGGCAGACGCGCTGCTGATTAACCACATCGCACTGGGCAGGCGCACGCTCGCACCGTCCGCATAGGGCGCCAGCGCTTCGCGGAGGGAGGCGACGGCGGCCGAGACTACCTCTGCCGGCTGGTTACGTAACCAGCTGTTCACGGCGCCGATTTGGGTCGACTGAACCACAGCCTCCTCCAGCCCGCGACCGGCGGCGATGTCGAGGTCCATATCGAGTTTCTCGAAGTGCGGCGGCGCCCAGCCTGCCGCAATGAGAACCTCAGTGACGTGTTCTGGATCGGCGAAGGCGAACATTCCGGGAGCGTTCGGGACCGACTTCGGCCGCGGCGGCAGGTGCTGCGCGGCTGCAGTCATCGGCACCTCCATCCACGGGTTTTCGGCCAGGGTGCGCCAGCACACGAGCGCCATGCGCGCTTTGGTAGCGGCGCCACGGTGCATATTTGTGAACGCCGCCACCCTATCGCCGAAGAACATCACGCCGAAGGCCGAGGTCAACAAATCGTATTCGTCCAGCGCGGCCGTGGCGGGATCGGCCTGTCGCCAATCGACATTGGCGATGCCGGCAGCGCTCGCGCGCCTCTCACCCTCGGCCAGCATCGGCCCGGAGATGTCCAACCCCACCACGCGGCCGGAGGGACCGACGGCGCGCGCAAACTCCAGCGTGGGCGCGCCACAGCCGCAGCCGATATCCACCACCCGTTCGCCGGCGCGCGGCGCGGCAAAGGCGAGCAAGGCGTCTGTCACCGGCGTGAGCGTGATGTCGGTGTGCTCCTGTCGAGCCACCCAGGTGTCGCCGCCCTTACCATTCCAGAAGGCAAGCATGTCGGCGTTGATCTCTTCCGGGGCGGCCATGTGAGTCCTCCCGCTGGGCGGGCCCGCACGTTGCGGTATTGCGGAACAGACCGCAAGCGCTGGCGCGGCGATGTTATCTCGACCGGCATTCCCCCCGTATGCCAGAGCTATCTGATGCTGAGACGCGATGTCAGCTTCGGGTCATTCACGTCAATTCTTGCATGTCTGCGTCATGTCCGGTCAGCGGGTAATCCCGGAAATGCCAGTTGCCCAGTTTTGCCGGTTGAGGGCATCGGCCCGGCCGCTCGGCGAGCACTACCTTGACGTTGACTCCGGGGCTTACCGGCGGAATAGCCCGCCCACCACGCCGCCGATCACACCAATTGGACCGCCAACACCGCGGGAACGGTGAGCACGACCCCCACCTCGACGGTCCTGATGATCGGATTTGCTGGCCTCCATCGCTGTGACGCTTTCGTCCAGTAGTGCCTTATGTTGCGCGGTGTTGAGGAAGCCGGTCTTAGGATAGCCGTGTTCCTCCTGCCAGCGCTTGATGGCGGCGCGGGTCGATTCGTCGAACTTTCCGTTGACCTTGGTGTCAAACCCGAGCTTGGTCAGCCCACGTTGCACATCGCGACACTTCGCCTTGGTGAGGCCGATCTGATCTTCGGTTTCCTGATTTGCATCGTCGGTGAGGGTCGCCGTATCGACGGATGCCGATATTTCGCGGGGAGTAATGCTCAGACCGGCTTTAGCAGCGTGCGCGCTGGCGACGATTGCCAGAACTGACAATCCGAGGATCAAGGCACGCATGGCCTAATGTTCCTTCAAACCGGTCGATGATTCGGATTAAAAATAGAGAGATACGCGTCGCTCGGCAACTGTCGTCCGTGCCATTTGTTCCATAGCCTTGAGTCAATTGTTACGCCGCATCGCACGCGCGGGCATGAAATCGACGGCACCAGTGTCCCGATTCCGATGTTCGCATCGTCGTGCGGCGACCTCTTTTGCGGACTTCTGAACATTCAATCGATTGGCCGCGTGGGTCATTCGCGCCGATTTTTGCATGTCCGCGTCCATGTCCGGTCAGCGGCTAATCCCGGAAATGCCCGTTTCCCGGTTTTGCCGGTTGAGGGCGTTGGTCGGGCCATTTCGCTTGAACGCTTGTTTGCCGCAACCATAGGACAAAATTTCCTGTCCGGTCCACCGCCCGCTCGGTTGCGATTTTCAGCCACCCTGCGATGCTCCGCGGCAAATTCGATTGGAGAGAAATATCTTGCACAAACCCGGCGTAACCGAGAGCCTGGCTCAACATGTTATTGCAACGCGGTGGGACGACATTCCGTCCCAGGTGCGGCATCAGGCCAAGCGCTCGCTGATCAACTTCTTTGCCGTCACGCTTGCCGGTTGCCGCAGCCGGCCGATCGAGATCGCGCTCGGCTCGCTCGCCGGGTTTTCCGGCGGCCGGCAGGCGACGGTGATCGGCCGCACCGAGCGTCTCGACGCGTTGAGCGCGGCCTTCCTCAATGCGGCTTGCGCCAATGTCGATGATTTCTGCGATACCCATGTCGCCACGGTGATTCACCCGACCGCGCCGGTGGCTGCGGCACTCTTGGCCTGTGCCGAATTGCGGGCAGTAAGCGGGCCCGATCTGTTGCTGGCGCTCATCCTCGGCAATGAGGTGCAGGCTCGCATCGGGTTTGCGATTTCGCCGAGCCATTACAATAGAGGCTGGCACATCACTTCCACCTGCGGCGTGTTCGGCGCCGCCGCCGGCAGCGGCAAGTTGGCCGCGCTCGATGCGCGCCAGATGATCTCTGCGCTTGGCATCGCAGCCACGCAATCGGCGGGGCTCTGCGAGTGTTTGGGTACGCCGGCGAAAAGCGTGAGCGTCGGCAACGCGGCGCGAAACGGGCTTTGGTCGGCGATGCTTGCGGAAAAAGGATTCGACGGACCTCTCGAACCGCTCGCCGGCGTGCAGGGCTTTTATCATGCTCTGGCGGAGAAGCCTGACCTGTCTCGGATCACCGATGGATGGGGCGACCATTGGGAAATCATGGCGACTTCCTACAAGCCTTATCCGTGCGGCTTTGTGATCCATCCCGTGCTCGATTGCGTGCTGGACTGGCGGCGCGACCATCCGGCGGCCGAAGTCGCGCGCGTCGTGGTGCGCGGCCATCCGCTCTTGAGCGTGCGCGCCGACCGGCCGAATGTCTCGACCGGGCGCGAGGCGCAGGTGAGCGTGCAGCACGCCGTTGCTGCCGCCCTGGTTTTTGGAAAAGCCGGACTAGAAGAGTTTACCGACGCCTGCGTGGGCGATCCTGATGTCCTGAAGCTGCGCGACAAAGTCGAAGTGCTGCGCGACGAAAGCTTCTCGACGATTGCGGCCGCCGTCGAGATCACAACCGCCGACGGCAAGGTCTATCCGTTGGCGCAAGCAGCGGCGCGCGGCAGCGACGTCAATCCGCTTTCCGACCACGATCTCGAAGACAAGCTGCGGATGCTCGCCGCTGGATGGAATCCGCACTACGACGTCGCGCCCCTGATGGACGCGATTTGGACGCTCGACGAGGCTGCGG
This sequence comes from Bradyrhizobium sp., assembly GCA_035308285.1. Classification (GTDB taxonomy): domain Bacteria; phylum Pseudomonadota; class Alphaproteobacteria; order Rhizobiales; family Xanthobacteraceae; genus Bradyrhizobium. The sequence continues at coordinate 6,339 of DATGGY010000211.1, forward strand.
ATGTCTCGAAACTGCTGTCGCTGGTGACGCCGCGTTAGCGCATGACGAGATTAGATCGATCCGCGATGGCAACGGAAGTGCGCTCCCTCTCCCGCTGGGAGAGGGTCGGGGTGAGGGGTTGCGGTCTCTCATAGTCCACCGCCCCCTCACCCGATTTGCACTGGACGATGCTTCGCGTCGCCAGGAGCAAATCGACCTCTCCCCACCGGGGAGAGGTGAAGCGAACGCGCTGATAGACCAATCGCGCGTTAGCTCACGGCCGCACCGCGGGTGTCTCCACCGGCATTCCGCGCGCGCGCGACATCAAATAAAGCTCGAGTTGAACCAATTCCGGCGCACCGTAATCGAAGTTCTGCGCCCGCATCCCCGTGATGCAATTGCGCAAGCGGCGTTGCAGCGATCCGAGTGATTGCCATTCCAGCCGGTAGATCGGGTAGCCGGTCGGGAGCGCCTGCGTGACCGCGGACCCGGCAAGGTGCTTATCCCAATTGTCGTCATGGCAATTGGTGCATCCGAGATTGAGCTGTCCTTGTCGGTGCATGAAGAAGTCGCGCCCCTTCGCGACGAACGGCGCCAGTTCGGGGGTGGTGTCCGGCGCAATGGGCGCGCCGCGGGACTGTTCGGCGACGAACGCGGTCAAGGCGAGCAGGTCACGGCTTTCATAGGTGAAAGGCGACGCCGCCTGGTGCCGCGCGCGGCACAGATTGATGCGCTGTTCCAGATTGACCGGGCGTCCGAGGGTCTTGTCGAAGGCGGGGTAGTGCGCCGCCACGCCCTTCATGCTGGTGCGCGCATCATCGTGGCAATCGGCGCAGGCCTTGTTCGACGTGCCTGCCTTCTTCTTCCACAACGCTTCGCCGTCGAGCACCCACAGCATGCCGGGATTGGCGGTATCGTCATCCTGCATCGCCTTGGTGTCGGTCGCCATGAAAGCGTAGCCGGACCGGCGTTCGCCTGGCGGAATCTCGGTGGCGGCGAGGGGAGAGGCGGCGATGCCGGCCGCGATCAGCGACACCCCAACGATGATGGTGCCGGGCAATTTCATTCGACGGTGATCGTGGCGGAGGCGGTTTCACTAAAACCGTTGTCGCCGATCCATTCGAAGTCGAATTTCCCGCTCTCGGTCGCGACCGTGAAGAAAGTGAGGAACGGATTGGCGGCAATCGCCGGAAACAGGTCGGCGCGGAAAATCTCCTCGCCGTTGTAACGGCAGGTGAAGCTCGTGATGATGTCGCGCGGAATCACCTGGCCCGAAGCGGTATGGCGATAGCCCGTCTCCATGATATGCGACATCAAGGTCTTGATCTCGATGACATCGCCGCGCTTGGCTTTTTTGGGGACGTTGATCAGTGCAGACGCCATCAGATCAGCTCCTCGGTGCAGGCGGCCAACGTCACCACGACCTCCGTTGTGGCGGACCAGAACGAGCCATCGGAGAGCCGCGCGATGGCGACGATCTTCTGGCTGTCGGCAAGCCGGATGCGGGTGGAAATCTGGGCGAGGCCGGCGCGCTGCCCGAGATAGAAATTGCCGACATTGGGTTGCGGGTTCTTTTCGTTGAAAACGTGGATGCTCTTGACGTAATCGCTCGCCGTCATCGGGCTCGCAACGCTCACCGTCATCGGCACGGTGTTGCCGTTCTCGACCAGCGGCGGAATGTCGAGCTTGACCTTGCCGGATTGGACCGCGGCGGTGCCGACGACGGTCCTGATGGCAGCCGCCATGGTGTCGGGCGTCGCCGCGACCGGTCGCAGGCTCACGACGGGGACAGCCCCGATCAAGGCCGTGCTGCCGGCAAGCCCAAGGAAGCGGCGGCGTGTGGAACCCTCTCGCTTGCGCATCGTAGTCGGTTGCCTTCCTATTCCCGTAGCGTTGCAAGATACGCCACAATATCCTCGGTCTGCTCGGCGTTGAGGATCGGTTTGCCGCGCCACGCCGCTCCCACCCGATCAAGTCCCTCCACGCGATAATAGGACGGCATGATCGTTGCCGGATTGAGCTGCGAGGCATTGACCAGCCGAAGCCGAAGCTGCCCCTCAGACCAGCGGCGGCCCGAGCCCGCGAGGTTTGGCGCGAGATCGCCCTGGAACTTTTCCTCCGGGAACGGGCCTGAGTGGCAAAGTATGCATGTGCTGGTCCGCTCCAATACCAGCGCGCGGCCCCGCGCCGCGTCGCCCGGCCTACCCGTCAGCGATTCCGCGATGGCATCGCCGCTGATGGTGTAAGGCCGCAACTCCTGCGCGGCGGCGGCACTGGGCAGCGCGAGCACCGCCGCTGTCAGCCACGCACCGGCAATTTCAATTGCTGACCTAGCCAAAGGTTTCCACCGTGATCGCCTTGTACCAGGATTGCGCCTGATCGGATTCACGCTTGCGCGCCTCGCGCGGCGCATCGACCGGGCTGGTAAAGCCGCTGCCTTCCTCCTCAGCGAAAATGTCGTCCCGCGGCCGATAGATGCCCGACAGCGAAAAGGCATAGTCGGGGGCGACGGTGTTGTAACAGGCGCCTTCCAACTTCGGCGCCGCAGGAGGCGTTCCCGCGATCAGGCTTGCCACGACGCCGGCGCAGGCCTTCGCTTCGGCGTTCGCGGCCGATGCCGATTTCGGGATGGCGCCGCCGATACAGGCGTCGCCAATGACGTGAATATTCGGCACGAGCTTCGAGGCAAAGGTCTTAGGCTCGATCGGGCACCACCCGGTGTTGTCTGCCGCGCCTGCCAGGCTTGCGATATGCCCGGCTTTCTGCGGCGGGATGACGTTTGCGACTTGTGCATCGTAATTGTCGAAATCCGTGACGAGCGTATTGGTCGAAGGCTCGACCGAAACCACCCGTCCGCCCCGCGACAGCGAGATCCGCTCGATCATGCCCGGGTAGAATTCTTTCCACGCTTTTTCGAACAGCCGCTGTTGCGAAAAGCCATCCTTGGCATCGAGAATGAGCACCTTGGAGCGCGGCTTCCTGGCTTTCAGGTAGTGGGCGATCAGGCTCGCGCGCTCGTAAGGCGCCGGCGGGCAGCGATAGGGGGCCGCGGGTGCGGCGATCACGATCGTCCCGCCGTCGTCCATGGCCTCGAGTTGGCGGCGCAGCAGGATCGTCTGCTCACCGGCCTTCCAGGCGTGGGGCATTTTTGCCGCCGCCGCCTCGTCATAACCGGGCAACGCGTCGAACCGCAGGTCGATGCCGGGTGCGAGCACGAGGCGCTCATAGGCAAGCTGCGTGCCGTCGGCGAGGCCGACCGTGCGCGTTTGCGGATCGATCTTCACTGCGGTCTGCGCCACGACGTTCACGCCGTCGGCCGCAATCCTGTCATAGGTGAATTGTTGCGCCTCGATCTCCCGCAAACCCGCGATCACCTCGTTGCTGAATGGACATGCCGTGAAGGTCCGGTTCGGCTCGACGAGCGTTACCTGCAGTTTGGCATTGATCCGCCGCAAGGCACGCGCGCAAGCGGCGCCGCCGAAGCCGCCGCCGATCACGACGACGCGCGCCGCGGATTGTGCGTAAGACGGGCAGGGGAAAGCAAGGGCGGTTGCCGTCGTCGCGATGCCACGAACGACGTTTCTCCGCGTCGTCATCAGGCGCAGCGCATCCATCAGCACGGTCCGAAAATTGGGCGGCGGCCGTTAAGCCCGCCGCTTCGAGGGTTCATGCGAAGGCGATGTTCTGATCCTTCAGCGGCACCGAGCGGATTCGCTTGCCCGTGGCTGCGAAGTACGCATTCAGCACGGCGGGGGCTGCGACGCAGATCGTCGGTTCGCCGACGCCGCCCCAGAAACCGCCGCTCGGCATGACGATCGACTCCACTTTTGGCATCTCCGCTATCCGCATCGAATTGTAGGTATCGAAATTGGCCTGTTCGATGCGGCCATCCTTGACGGTGCAACCGCCATAGAACAATCCCGAGAGGCCGTAGACGAACGATCCGGCAGTCTGACGTTCGATCTGCGCCGGATTGACCGCATAGCCCGGATCGATGGAGCCAATTAAGCGATGTATCTTGATCTTGTTGCCATCTATGACCGAGATTTCGGCTGCACCCGCAACATAACTGCCATACCCCATATATTGCGCGACGCCGCGATAGACGCCTTGCGGGGCCGGCGTTCCCCAGCCGATTCTTTCGGCCACGGCGTTGAGCACCGCAAGGTGCTTCGGATGCTTGGTCATCAGCTTGCGCCGGAACTCAAGCGGATCCTGGCCGACCGAATGCGCCAATTCGTCCATGAAGCATTCAAGATAAATCGCGTTTTGGTTGACATTGACGCCGCGCCAGAAGCCCGGCGGAACGTGGGGATTGCGCATCGAGTGTTCGATCAGCAGGTTGGGAACCGAATATCCGATCGCCGTATCGCCGGTCGCATTGAGGCCCTGGAACGTCACGGGATCCTTGCCGTTGACCAGCGCCTCCGGGCGCAGGCTGAACAGGATCGACTGCCCGGATATCCGCATGTGCAGCGCGGTCAGATTATTGTTGGCATCGAAGGCGCCGGTCATCTTGCATCGTGTGACCGGGTGATAGTTGCCGTGCTGCATGTCTTCTTCGCGCGACCACAGCAGTTTGACCGGCGTGCCCGGCATTTGCTTGGCGATCGCAACCGCCTGCCGGACATAGTCGGTCTGACCGCGACGGCCGAAGCCGCCGCCGAGCATCAGCTTGTGAACATCGCATTTGTCGGCCGGCAGACCGGATACCTCAACCGTTGCCGCAAAAGCGGCCTCGCCGTTTTGCGTGCCGCACCAGACCTCGCACTTGTCGGCGGTGTAGAGCGCGGTCGCATTCAGCGGCTCCATCGTGGCGTGGTTCTGGTAGGGGTAGTCGTAGAAGGCTTCCACCTTCTTCGCGGCGCCGGCGATCGCGGCTTTGGCATCGCCGTTCTCGTTGCCGACATAGGCCGGCTGCGAGGGGTCGAAACCTTCCTCAAGCCATTTTGCGATCGACGCGCTCGAGACCTTGACGTTCTCGCCTTCGTCCCAAACGATCGGCATCGCGTCGATCGCGGTCTTGGCGTGCCACCAGGTGTCGGCAACGACCGCAACCGCCGACTCGCCGACCTTCACGACCTTCTTGACGCCCTTCATGCCGGCGATCTTGGCTTCGTCGAAGCTCTTCACCTTGCCGCCGAAAACCGGGCATTGCTTGATGGCGGCGTTGAGCATTCCCGGCAGCTTGACGTCGATGCCGTAAGTCATTTTGCCGGTGGTCTTGTCGGCGGTATCGAGGCGCTTGACGCCCTTACCGATAAGTTTCCAGTCCTTCGGATCCTTCAACTTGACGTCGGTCGGAGGCGCAATCTTCGCAGCCGCTTCCGCGACCTTGCCGTAGGTTGTCGTCCGCCCCGTAGGCGTGTGGGTGATGACGCTGTTGGCGGCGGTGCATTCGGAAGGCTGCACCTTCCATTCGTTCGCGGCGGCCTGGATCAGCATGACGCGCGCGGTGGCGCCACCTTTGCGCACATAGTCGGTCGAGGCGCGGATGCCGCGGCTGCCGCCGGTGGAGAAGTCGCCCCAGGCGCGTTTGCGGGCGACGCTCTGTCCCGGCGTCGGATATTCTGTCGTGACCTTCGACCAGTCGCATTCGAGCTCTTCGGCGACGAGTTGGGCGAGGCCGGTCAGCGACCCCTGGCCCATTTCCGATCGGGCAATGCGGATCACGACGGTATCGTCGGGCCGGATCACGACCCAGGCGTTCACTTCAGGCGAGCCGTCGGCGGCGCGCACGACGGTGGGGCCGCCAAAGGGAATATCGAGGCCAAGCGCAAGGCCGGAGCCGATCGCAGCGCTGCCGATGACAAAGGCGCGACGGTTGAGTGTGGGCATATGGTTCATGATCGCCTCCTCAAGCGTTCGCGACGGCGTGGATCGCCTCGCGCACCTGCTTGAAGGTGCCGCAGCGGCAGATATTGGTGATGGCTTCATCGATGTCCTTGTCGGACGGCTTCGGCTTGTCCTTGAGAAGGGCTGCCACCGCCATGATCATGCCGCTCTGGCAATAGCCGCATTGCGGGACGTCGTTGGCAATCCAGGCTTGCTGAACCTTGTGCAGGGCGCCATTGCCGGCCAACCCCTCAATGGTGGTGATATGTTTGCCGACAGCCTCGCTGACGGAGATGCCGCAGGAGCGCTGCGCGACCCCGTCAATATGGACGGTGCAGGCTCCGCATTGTGCAATGCCGCAACCGTATTTCGTACCTGTCAGGCCGATATTCTCCCGAATAGCCCAAAGCAGCGGCGTATCCGGCTCGACATCGAGGTCGAACGATTTCCCGTTGATTGTGAGGTTTGCCATCGCGATCCCCTATTTTATCCAATCCATCGATTGAATTTTCGGCGGGAATTTGGACTGGAACCCGGAACAGTTCAAATCAATATTCCGCGTTTGTGACGTGCAAAAAACCCCCTTGGGAAGCCGGTTATTTTGCGCTATTGGCGCGGATCGACCAGGTCCCGACTTCGCAAGGGCGGCATATCGCGATATGGACGGTCATTCATTTGCTGACCGCAATGAGGGGGCTAGGAAACCAACATGCGCATGGTCGTTCTGCCGGGCGACGGCATCGGGCCGGAGATCGCAGCCGCGACGACAAATGTGCTGCGCGCCGCCTCGAAGCGTTTCGAGCTCAGCGTTTTGATCGAGCAGTACCCGGTTGGGCATGCGAGCCTGCAGCAATTCGGCGCCACGGTGCGGCCCGGCCTCTTGGAGATTGTGCGCTCGGCGGACGGCCTGATCCTCGGTCCCACCGCCACCTTCGATTTCAAGGATGAGCAAAGCGGCGAGATCAATCCGTCGAAGTTTTTCCGGAAGAATCTGGACCTGTTTGCCAATGTGCGGCCGGCGCGGACCTACGGAGGTTTGCGCAACCACTTCGGCGCGTTTGATCTTGTGGTGGTGCGGGAGAACACGGAAGGATTTTATTCCGACCGCAACATGGAGCAGGGCAATAGCGAACTTCTCGTCACTCCCGATGTCGTTATATCTCTTCGCCGGATCACGCGGCACTGCTGCGAGCGAATTGCGAAAGCGGCTTGCCAGCTCGCGATGCGCCGGAACAAGCACCTCACCATTGTTCATAAGGCCAACGTCTTAAAAATCGGCGACGGCATGTTTTTGGATATTTGCCGCGAAACGGCGCGAAGCCTTCCGGGCCTTGCCGTGGACGACATCCTCGTCGACGCCATGATGGCGCATGTGGTGCGCCAGCCGGATCGCTTCGACGTCATCGTCTCGACCAACATGTTCGGCGATATTCTCTCCGACCTGACCGCGGAACTGTCCGGCAGCCTCGGCCTTGGCGGCTCGCTCAATGTCGGCGCCAATCATGCGATGGCGCAGGCCGCTCACGGCTCCGCCCCCGATATTGCCGGGCGCGATGTCGCCAATCCGTTCTCCCTGATCCTGTCGATGGCGCTGCTCTTGGCCTGGCATGGCGAACGCGCCGGCGCGGCGCGATTCGAGGAGGCCGCGCGCGCCGTCGAGAATGCGGTGGCGGTGGCGATTGAAGGTGGCCGGGCGACCAGGGACGTCGGCGGCAACCTCGGGACCGCCGCGACGGGTGAGGCCATTGTCGAGATTCTTGCTTCCATCGGCAGCAAGAGCACAATGAGATTGGATTGAGCAGCAACGGCAGCGGCGGTACGCCCCCTCTCCCATTGGGAGAGGGCTGGGGTGAGGGATGACGGTTTCTCGATAGAGCGGTGCCCCCTCACCCGATTTGCGGAGTTTATCATCGGGCGACGCTTTGCGCCGACCCGTTGGCAAATCGACCTCTCCCCGCCGGGGAGAGGTGAAGCGAACCCGCTGACAGATCGATTTGATCAAAGGCATCGCGCGCTAGCCGGGTTGAAGACGCGCACGGCATTGGCCAATGTCGCAGTAGACGGCGGGTTCGCCGTGCGGCAAGGTGAGGCCAAGCTTTTAAGGATCAAGAAATTTTTAAGGGGGGTATCGTGTCGAAAAACGCCTTTTCGGGAGTAGCGCATCTCAATCGCCGAGCGATACTTTCCGGCACCGCCGCGGTTCTTGCCGCGCCTTACATTATTTCTTCGGCTCGCGCGGAGGCACCGCCGGTCAATGTCGGTGTCATCATGCCGCTGTCGGGACCGAATGCCCAGTTCGGCATCAACTCGCGCAACGGCATCGAACTCGTCGCCGACGAAATCAATATGGCCGGCGGCATCGCCGAGCTTGGCGGCGCGAAAATCAATTTGGTGGTGGCGGACGCGACCTCGACGCCGACCACGGCTGGCACGGTGGCGCAACGGCTCATCACCCAGCAGGACATCACGGCCGTGCTCGGCGCCTTCGCCTCTTCGCTAACCCTTGCGATCTCGGAAGTCACCGAGCGGCGCGACATTCCGCTTCTGACGATGTCGTTTGCCGACCAGATCACCGCACGCGGGTACAAAAACATTTTTCAGGTGGTGGCGAAGGCTTCCGTGATCGGCAAGGCGCAGTTTGACTATACCGCCGCCATCGCCCAGGCCGCCGGCGAAAAAATCCAAAAGATCGCCGTCATGTATGAAGACACTGCCTACGGCACCGCACAGGCGAATGGCCTGCGGGCGGGCGCCAAGGCGGCAAACGTCGAGATCGTCATGGACGACGCCTATCCGCTCGGCATCGCCGACACGACGCCCTTGATCAACAAGCTGCGCGGATCGGGCGCGCAGGCCGTATTCCCGGTCTCGTACCTGAACGACAGTCTCCTGATCATCCGCACCATGCGCCAGCAGAAGCTGACGATCCCTGCGATTGGCGGCGCGGCCGGATACGTCATTCCGGATTTCGAGAAGGGGCTCGGCGCGTTCGCCGAAAACGTGCTCTCGATCGACACCTCGAACTACGACCTCGCGCCGGAGCTGACGGAACGTTTCCGCAAGCGCTTCGGGTATTTCATGGTGCATGAAGCGCTCGAGCACGCTGTTTGCCTCGAGGTGCTGGTGCAGGCGATCAGACGAGCGAAATCGGCGAAGGCCGAAGCGGTTGCCGCGGCAATGCGCGGCGCCAAATTCACCGGCGGCTGGATCAACGGCATGACCGGCGGTGCGGTTGCTTTCGACCAGACCGGATTGAACGTGCTCTCCGTGCCATTGATGGTGCAGTGGCGGGGTAAGGACATCGTCACCGTCTGGCCCAAGGACATTGCCAAGAGCGCGCCGGTCTGGCGGACCTGAGCGGCGAGGTGTGAATTGACGTGTCGTTTCTTCAAGCCATTCTCGACGGGCTTCTGATCGGCGGCGTTTATGCGGTGATTTCGATCGGTCTGACGCTGGTCTACGGCGTGATGGGGATCGTGAATTTCGCGCAGGCCGAATTTCTCGCCATCGGAATGTTCGTGGCGTGGTTTGCCTGGGCCTTTCTCGGGCTTGATCCTGTCCTGGCCGCGCCACTGTCATTCGCGGTTGCGTTTGCGATAGGCTGGGTGGTGCAGGGGCAATTGATCGCGCGGGTCCTGTCGGCGCCCTCGGTCGCGCAGATCTTCCTCACGGTCGGCATTCTGATTGTGATCGAGAACGGATCGCTGCTGCTGTTCGGCTCCCAGTTCCGCTCGGTCACGACAGCCTATCAGACCATGTCGTTGTCGCTGGGGCCGCTCTTCATCAGCGTTCCCTATCTCATCGCGTTTTCGATGTCGCTCGCCTGCGGCGTCGCGCTGTGGTGGTTCATGCGCTCAAGCTGGTTTGGCCGCGCGATGCGCGCTACTGCACAGAATCCTTCCGCCGCGCGTTTAATGGGCATCGATGCCGATCTGATGTACAAAATAGCGTTTGCGCTTGGCGTCGGGCTGACGGCGTTCGGCGGCGCGGTGATACTGCCCTATGTGACGGTCTTTCCCGGCGTCGGCGGCCAGTTCGTGGTGCTGATGTTCACCGTCGTCGTCCTCGGCGGGCTTGGCAGCGTGGCCGGCGCCGTCGTCGGCGGGCTTGCCGTTGGCGTAATCCAGGCGCTGTCATCGCTGTTCTTTCCGATTCAGTTGCAAAACCTTGTGCTGTTCATCGTCTTCATCCTGGTGCTCGCGGTTCGCCCGCAGGGCCTGATCGGAGCAAGCCGATGAAGCGATGTCTTGCGCTCGCCGCCGTAATCATCGTGACGGCGCTATTGCCGCTGCTGCTCGATCCGCGCGGATACTGGATCCGCGTCCTCACCATCACGTTGTTGTTTGCCGCCATGGCGCAGGCCTGGAATATCGTGGGCGGCCTCGCCAATCAGATCTCGCTCGGGCACGCCGCGTTCTTCGGCATCGGCGCCTATACCTCCACTGTGTTGCTGCTCAAATTCGGGATCAGCCCGTGGCTCGGCATGCTGGCGGGCGGTGCGCTCGGCGGATTGGCGGCCTTTGTGATCGCGATTCCGACCATGCGGCTGCAGGGTCATTATTTCGCGCTGGCGACGCTTGCCTTCGGCGAAGTGATGCGCGTGATCGCCAATGTCTGGACCTCGTTGACGGGTGGGCCGGGCGGGCTGTCGGTGCCCTTTGTGCCGCCGAGTTTTGCCGCCTATTCGTTCAAGCTGTTGCGCCCGCACGCCTATATCGCGCTGTTCGCGCTCGTGATCGTAACAATGATTTTCGAGGCGATCCGGCGCGGCGCGATGGGATATCGGCTGCTCGCGATCAAGCAGAACGCGGCAGCGGCCGAAGTGATCGGCGTCGACACCACGCGGGTCAAGCTTCAGGCGGCGGTGATTTCAGGCGCGCTGATCGCGATGCTCGGAACGCTTTATGCCCAGGTCGCGGTGTTCTTCGATCCCGACACGGTGTTTGGCATCGCCGGCATTTCGATCCGCATCGCCCTGATCGCGATCATCGGCGGCGTCGGAACCGCGGCGGGCCCGATTCTCGGCGCATTCTTTATTATTCCGCTCGAGGAGATCATGAATGATCTCTTGTCGTCACGCGCGGCCGGCCTGTCGCAGCTTGTGTTCGGTATCATCCTGATCGCCGTCATCTTGTGGCAACCGCGCGGCTTCATCACTGTGTTTATCTCCTTGCGGGCGCGGCTGTCGCGCACGGTGCCGCCATGACGATCCTCGATGTGCGTGCCGTATCGCGCCGGTTCGGCGGCTTGCAGGCGCTCTCGGAAGTGACGTTTTCCGTGGCGAGGGGCGAGATCGTCGGCGTGATCGGCCCGAACGGCGCCGGCAAGACGACATTGTTCAGCACGCTGGTAGGCCTCATTCGTCCCGATAGCGGCACAGTGACGCTGGACGGGCGGGACCTCGCCGGCATGAAGCCGCACAAGGTCGCTAACCTGGGCATGACCAAGACCTTCCAGAATGTCGCGCTGTTCGCCGAGAGTTCGGTGCTCGATAACGTCCTGACCGCGGGCCTTCTCCACCACGGCGTGGACGCCGCGCGGAACGAAGCGCTCAATTGTCTCGACCGCGTCGGCCTGAGAGGCGTGGCGCACAAGCAGGCCGGCAATCTGTCTTTCCCGGAACGCGCCCGGGTCGAGCTTGCGCGTGCGCTCTGCACCGCGCCCAAGGTGCTGCTGCTGGATGAAGTCATGGCGGCGCTCAATCGCGCCGAGATGGCAGAGATCATGCAATTGATCCGCTCGCTGCGCGACGATGGGGTGACGCTCCTTGTGGTCGAGCACCACATGCGCGCGATCATGAATGTCTGCGATCGCATTCTGGTGCTGAATTTCGGCCGGCTGCTGGCGGACGGTTCGCCTGAACAGGTCGCAGCCGATCCGCGTGTGATCGAAGCCTATCTTGGCCGCTCTCGCGAGGCGGCACGCCGATGAGTTCGCCGCTCCTCGAAATCAAAGAGCTGCGCGCCGGTTATGGCGAGGCGGAGGTCCTGCACGGCATCGAGTTGTCGGTTTCGCAGGGCGAATTCGTCTGCATCATCGGGGCCAACACTGCCGGCAAGAGCACGATTCTCCGCGCGATCTCGCGGCTGGTTCCGAAGTCGAGCGGCATCTTACGATTTGGCGAGGCGGATCTTGCCGCATTGGCGGCGCATCAGATTCCCGCGCTCGGCATCGCCCATGTCCCAGAGGGGCGTCAGATTTTTCCGGACATGACGGTTGAAGAGAACCTCTTGCTCGGTGCGTTTACCGCGCGCGCGGCCAATGATTTGCCGGCGCGAATTGAGGAGGTGTTCAATCTGTTCCCGCGCCTGCGCGAGCGGTTCAGTCAGCTTGCGGGAACGCTGTCGGGCGGCGAACAGCAGATGGTCGCGGTCGGCCGCGCTTTGATGCTGCGGCCGAAGCTTTTGCTTCTCGACGAACCGAGCCACGGTCTGGCGCCGAAGGTGGTCGAGGAAATGCACGACGCCTTCAAGACCATTCACGCAAGCGGCACTTCGATCCTTTTGGTCGAGCAGAATGTCGAACTGGCGCTTGATGTCGCGACGCGCGGTTATGTCCTTGAAGCCGGCCGCGTGACGCTTGCGGGAACAGCGGCCGAGCTTCACGCCAATCCCGCGGTGGTGACGGCGTATCTGGGGATATAGCTGTAGGCGGATGCGCGGGGAAATCGGTAGGGCGCATTAGCGTTAGCGTAACCCGCCGTTACGTTTTGCCAAGATGGCGGGTTACGGCTGCGACGTGGGCGGGCATGTCCAATTTCGTGCCAACACGCGATACACCCGGCAAGAAAAACGTTTGGCAAAGTGAACCAGTTCACATAGCGGAACGCCGCGACTGCGTATCATTGTGACGTTACGCAGGAGTCTGAACGCACCCTGTTCTCGCGCTGACCGTTCGAAAAGTTAGATTGCGGTGAGGCCAAACGCGCTATGTGCGATTAGCACACTGCCCCAAGGTGCGAACTGAATTAAGTGCCGACCATACTGAAGTAATTGTCTGATTATATTCAATACGCGCCATAGCATGCGCAAGAGAGGTCCCCGTGGGCCGAATTGCTGGCGAGGATGTCGATTGCTACGTCAGACCGTATTGTTCGACAGGATGGCACCGTCGCGTTCTCTTTGTTATGATGCTCTGCACCGCGTTCATCCTCTTAATCGGGAGTAACGCAAGAGCTAAATGCACGGCGCAAGATGTCTTGCAGAACCAACTGAGGCTCGAGAAACCCCCCTCAGCCAGTAGGCCGCAAATCCTGGTCAGGGCCGCCGTCGATGTTCCCGTGTGGAAGACGATTGCGATTGGGACGTTTGCAAATTCATTAGCGCTACGTAACGCGTTGGATGCAGCAGGTTGCGCCATCGGAGACGCGGCTGAGGAAATTCTCGCTCGACCGGACTTTACCCTTAGCACCAGGAAAACCGACGTGGAGCTTATTGCGGTGTCGGTGGCCGAACTCGGCTTTCAGACCGATACCGCGTCTCTAGCGGAGATTTACGCGCGCGCTCAACGGCTGGGTTTTGGACTGGCGGCGGCGGAGGTCGGTCCACAATTGAGGCTTCAATATTTTGACCAGCCGATCGGTGAGTTTCTTATCATCGGAATGGAGCCAATCAGGACGTGGAAGGGCGAGCCCGGTATTTTAACTTTAGCCAACGGCGGAGCCGCACTGGCTCTCATCCGCCAAGATGGCAGCGCCGACGCACAAATACCCGTTGCATCCCGTTTTCTATTCGTGCGGTCGAACGGAGTCGCGGACGCCGCGGCACTATTCCTTCACTAAGATTTCGAGGTAGGCGCAGATACTGCCTAACTCAAGCAACCGTAGCCCGGATGAGCCAACGGGTCGCGCGAATGCGCGCCCGATGACAGGCTCCGCGACATCCGGGGTCATTACATCAGCCAACGGTCCCGCATGTCGCTTTCGCTCATGCGGGCTTCTGTAACGGGCCTCGATGAGTCAATCCCTTTTTTTCGTCATCCACTCGCCGGGGACTTGCTTCTGTACGGGATCGGCGCAAGGCCGTCACCTGATGGGGTTCATGAGGATAGGTCGGCCAATCTAC
>DATGGY010000212.1:0-42058 GCA_035308285.1 Bradyrhizobium sp.
GTATTTCCTGCCGATCCGCGCGCCTCAGCGGTCCAGTTCCTGGAGACCCATATTGGCGAAGCCGCTATCTCTGGCGCAAGCATTCGCCGCACCATCGGCGCCAAGACGGTGTGGGTGCAGGCGGCCGAAGACCTCGCCAACCGCGACGTCCTGACCGATGACATCGTCGATGATTTCTACAAACATGTCGGCTGGATCACGCTGCCGATCCTGTTGGTGCTTCTGGTCACGGATATCGCGATCTTCCGCCGCGCGCTGCTGCCGCTGCGGCAGGCATCCGAAATCGCCCAGCATATCGGTCCCGCGCGCACCGACATCCGCTTGCCGCTTGATGAAATTCCGGGCGAAGTCCGGCCGCTGGTCGCCGCGGTCAACAAGGCGCTCGACCGTCTGGACGAGGGCTTTCGGGTCCAACGCGAGTTCACGGCTGATGCGGCGCACGAGCTGCGCACGCCGCTGAGCATCTTGCGCACCCGCGTGGAGACGCTCGACGATCCGCGCGTCGCCAAGGCGCTGCATATGGACATCGAGGCGATGAGCCGGGTGGTCGGTCAACTGCTCGACATCGCCGAGCTCGAGGCCTTCAGCATCGATCCTGCCGAAGTGGCCGACCTGCAAGCCGCATGTGCCGAAGTCGCCGAGTTCATCGCGCCGCTCGCGCTGGAACAGGACAGGGAAATTGCGCTGCTGGGCGCCACCGCTCCGGTCTGGGTGAGGGGCAATGCCGAGATGATGAAACGCGCGATCCGGAATCTCGCCGAGAACGCCATCAGGCATACGCCAAAGGATACGGTGGTCGAATTCGTCGTCGAGGACAACGGCACGGTGACGGTGCAGGACCGCGGTCCCGGAATTTCCGTGGAGGAGAGGGCGCTGATCTTCCAGCGCTTCTGGCGGCGCGATCGCAACCAGCAGGGAGGCACCGGGCTTGGGCTCTCCATCGTGCAGCGCATCGCCGAATTGCACGGCGCGACCATCGATGTGCAGAACCGGGTTCGGGGCGGGGCGCAGTTTTCCCTGCATTTTGTGCCGGCGGCCACGCTGTGCTGAATCGCTGAAAAAAGCTGCGCTGCCCAGATCAGCATGTCCCGCCGAGGCGTAATGTTATTTGGCGACCGCCGACGCGGCGCTTGACGCGGGCACGCTTGGTGCGGTCAAAATAGGACCGCAACATGTTTTGACCCTCGGCGCCAATGTCAAAAAACCCCGCATGCATGGCGGACTGCGGGGGCGACAAATAAAGGAGACCTCTCATGAGGATCCATCCGTCGATCTCTGGAGGAAATCCCCGATGCACCGTTTTTTCCTGGCGGCTTTCTTGATGATGGCCGGCCTGTTGACTTCCGGCCGGCCGGCCTTCGCGCAGGACGCTGCCCAGCCCCTCTATGTCGTGACCTATATGGAAGTGGCGCCAAGCTCGGCCGCCGAGGCGCGGAAATTGATTCTGGCTTATGCCAATGAGGCACGAAAGGCTCCCGGTGCGGTGCAGATCGATGCCTTGCAGCGCATTTCCGATCTCGGTCACTTCGCCCTGATCGAGCAATGGCAGTCGCAGGCCGCAAAGCAGGCGTTTGCCGCGAGCGATCCGGTCGCCAAATTTCGCGCCGGCCTCAACCCGCTGCAGAGCGCGGCTTATGATGAGCGCCTTCACGCCGCGCTTTCGGTCGGCCCGTCGATGCCGCTTTCCGGCGATCCGGTGGTGATCCTGACCCACGTCGATGTCGTTCCGACGCAGGTCGAGGTCGGCACGGCCAAGGTGAAAGCTTTTGTCGAGCAGGGCAGGACGGCCAAGGGCAATCGCCGCTTCGACGACGTGGTCCAGCTCAACCGCAAGAATCATTTCACGGTGATCGAAAGCTGGGAGCAGCTTGCGGACAAGAACGCCTGGATTTCGTCGAAGGCCGCGCGCATCTTCCGCGAGGAGCTGCAGCCGATGAGCGGCGCGCTCTACGATGAACGCGCCTACAAGCTCGTGCGCTGAGTGCTGCCTGAAGCCAATACCTTCGGTGACAGCGGGAAAGCAATTTCCCGCCGTTTTTCTTTTGTTTTTGTTCAGAGCCTATTCATGCGCGTTCGCCCATGGTGCGGTAAGGGAGCGCGATAGCATTACGTGGCGTTAAGGTTTGCTCGAAGGCTAATTCGATGGAACCGAAGATCCCCGAAAAATCCCGCTATGGCCGTACCGCCATTTCATCGATCTGCGCCGGCTTTGCCCTGGCCGCCGCCATCTCCGGGTCCGCCGCCCGCGCCGCCGATCTAACCCAGCACGACATGTTTCTGCTCGACCGCCTCACCTGGGGGGTCAACACGTCGAGTGCGGCGCATCTGCAGGCTGTGGGTAGCGAGCGCTGGCTCAATGAGCAACTGCATCCTGCGGCCAATTCCGCCTTGCCAGAGCCAGCGCGATCACAGATCGAGGCGATGGCGGACGTGCACAAATATTGCTTCGACATCCTCGTCTCGTTCGAACAGCAGGCCAGGAGCGCCAATCAGGTCGCCGATCCCGACCAGCGCAAGGCCGCCCAACAGGTCTATCAGCAGGCGATGAACGAACGGGCGAGGCAGGCAGCAAGCCGCGCCATCCTGCGCGCGCTCTATTCGCCGGACCAGTTGCGCGAGCGCATGGTCTGGTTCTGGTTCAACCATTTCAACGTGCATCAATACAAGGCCAACCTCCGCATCCTGGTCGGCGACTATGAGGACCGCGCCATTCGCGCGCACGCGCTCGGCAAGTTCCGCGATCTCCTGGCCGCCACGCTGCATCACCCGGCGATGCTGCGTTATCTCGACAATACCGATAACGCGGCGGGCCATCTGAACGAGAACTACGCCCGCGAGATCATGGAACTGCACACCATGGGCGTCGGCTCCGGTTACACGCAAGCTGATGTCGAGGCGCTCACGCGCATCCTGACCGGTGTCGGCATCGATACGAGACCGGAGGACCCCAAGCTCAATCCGGAACAGCGGGCCCAGCTCGTGCGCGAGGGCGCGTTCGAGTTCAACCCGGCCCGGCATGACTATGGTGACAAGACGTTCCTCGGACATTCGATTCGCGGGCGCGGACTTGCCGAGGTGGATGAAGCGATCGACATCCTCGTTCACCACCCAGCAAACGGCAGTGCATCTCTCGAAGCAGATCGCGACCTATTTCGTCTCGGACAATCCGCCCGACTCGCTGGTGCAGAAGATGGCGCAGACCTTCAAATCAACCGACGGTGACATTGCCGCGGTGCTTTCGACCATGGTGCACGCGCCGGAGTTCAACGCATCGCTAAAGCCCGGTGGAAAATTCAAGGACCCCGTGCATTATGTGTTCTCGGCCGTTCGGCTTGCCTATGACGACAAGGTGATCCTCAACACGGCACTGATCCAGAACTGGCTGAACCGTCTTGGCGAAGGATTGTTCAATCATTTGACGCCGGATGGTTATGCGATGACCTCGGCCTCGTGGAACGGCCCCGGCCAAATGACGTTGCGTTTCGAGATCGCGCGCCAGATCGGCTCGGGCTCTGCTGGCCTGTTCAAGGTGGAAGGTCCAAACGGGGTCGAGAAGCCGGCGTTCCCGCTGATACAGAATTCGCTGTACTTCAACGGATTGCGCCAGACCCTGGGTCCGACCACGCTAGCCGCACTCGATCAGGCAATCTCGCCGCAGGATTGGAACACACTGTTTCTGTCGTCGCCCGAATTCATGCGGTGACATCGAAGGGATCGCAACATGAATCGCCGTGAATTGATCAAGGCCTTTGCAACCTTCGCCCCGCTGACGGTCGCGGGCCGCGTCTGGGCCGCTCCCGCCACCGATGCCCGACTGCTCGTGGTATTTCTGCGCGGCGCTTACGATGCCGCCAATGTCGTGGTGCCCGTGACAAGCGATTTCTATCACACCGCGCGGCCGACGCTCGGAATCGCCAAACCGGACGCCGGCAATCCGAACGCAGCACTTTCGCTTCATGCCGACTGGGGCCTGCACCCGTCTTTGCGCGACAGCATCTATCCGTTGTGGGCGAAGCGCGAGGTCGCGTTCGTGCCCTTCGCGGGTACCTCCGATGATCTGACGCGGAGCCATTTCGAGACCCAGGACACGATCGAGCTTGGCCAGTCGGTCGGCGGCGCGCGCGATTATCGCTCGGGCTTCATGAGCAGGCTCGCGGCCGAACTCACCCGCGTCAAGCCGATTTCCTTCACCGAGCAGTTGCCGCTGATCTTCCGCGGCAAGTCGCAGGTCCCGAACATCGGCATCAACAGCGTGGGCAAGCCTGGCGTCGACGATCGTCAGGTCCGGCTCATCAAGGAAATGTACGCGCAAAGCGATCTCGCCGCCTCGGTTTCGGAGGGTTTTCGGATTCGCGACGACGTCTATCGCTCGATTTCGGAGGAAATGACCGCGGCCAATCGCGGTGCGGTGTCGCCGCGCGGTTTCGAACTATCGGCGCGGCGGATCGGAAGACTGATGCGCGCGCAGTTCAACCTCGGCTTCGTCGATGTCGGGGGCTGGGATACCCACGTCAACCAGGGCGCGGCGACCGGCTATCTCGCCGTCCGGTTGGGCGAACTTGGCCGGGCGCTTGCCGGGTTCGCGGAAGAGATCGGACCTTCGCCGTGGCGCGACACTGTGGTGGTCGTGATCTCCGAATTCGGCCGCACCTTCCGCGAGAACGGCGACCGCGGTACCGATCACGGTCACGGCAGCGTCTATTGGGTGATGGGTGGCGGCATCAATGGCGGCCGCATTGCCGGCGAGCAGATCAAGGTCGCGCAGGCCACGCTCTTTCAAAACCGGGACTACCCGGTGCTGACCGATTACCGAGCCATGTTCGCAGGCCTGTTCGAGCGCGTCTTTGGGCTTCAGCCCGCGAGCATTCAGCGCATTTTTTCTGGCGTCCACCCAGTGGAACTCGGGTTGGTTTAATCATATGCCCTGATGGCATTGTAACCGTCCACAACGGGAAGTTTACCCTGTTTTCATGCACGGGGACGAGGGATTCGACAGCAAAGCCAAATTCGTCCAGCAGATGGCCACCGCGTGACGGGCGGGCGCGGGCGGCTTCCTCAACGCACCGGCGCGTCGAACAGCGTGGTGAGCTTCTTCACCATTTCTTCGGTATTGGCTTGTACGTCGGGTTGCTGAACGACAATCTTTCCATCCGCATCGAGGATTGTAATGATCGCCGAGTGGTCGAAACCGCCGCTTGCGTCGCGACGGTAACGCACGCCGAGCACCGCGGCGAGCTCGCGCACCGCCTTCTCGTCGCCCTGAAACAGCGTCCAGTGCGCAGGCTCGAGCCCGTGGTCGTTGGCGTAGGCCGTGAGCCGCTCGGGCGTGTCGTTGATGGAATCCAGCGAGAAGAACGCAAAGCGGATTCCCTTCAAGGAGGCCTCCTTCGCCCGGTCTTCGATCGCGACCATATCGGCTACGATCATGGGGCAAATGTCCTTGCATCTTGTGTAGCCCATCGCGACGACGACCGGTTCGCCGCGCAGCGACTCCAGCGTTACACGCTTGCCGTCCTGGTTGGTCCAGCTCGACGTCAGATTATAGATCGAGGCGCCGGGCAGGGGTTCTGCCGCCTTCATCAGGTGCGACATGTGGTCGTGGTCATGCGCGCTGACGCCCACGGGCCACGGCAAAAAGCTGATCGTGAAGGACAACAGGAAAACTGCGCTGCGCATCATTCATCTCCTTCGCATCGGAATCCGACATTTTCGACGGCGTAGTTCGCCTTCAGGCTCGAGCGAAGCGAGTAGCGCATGAAGGCGGGATAATCCGCTGGATCCCTGACCCCGATACTGCCGCTGCCGCAAAATGCCGCGTCGTCCTTGCTCGACGTGTTGCGCTGCTCGGTCCCGGTCATGAAGCTGCTGTTGTCGAGCGTCCACTCCCACACCAGGCCAACCAGGTCATAGACGCCGTATCCATTCGGTTCGCCGCGTCCGACCGCGCTCAGATGCTTGGGATTGGGCCTTGAGAACCAGTCGAGCGATTGTTGGGCGATTTCCTTCTGTTTGCGCCCCTGATCCGCGAGTGCATATTCCCATTGTTTGGTGGTCGGAAGCTGCAGGCCGCGCGCCTCGCAATAGGCCTCGGCCGCGAACCACGACACGTTGGTCACGGGTTCGTTCGCAGCTTCCGCGTCGGGAAGCTTCAGATCCGAGGCCCAGGTCGCCAGATAATGGTGGTCGGCGAACAAGGGTTTGATGCGCGACCTGCGCCATTCGGGATGCTCACGCACGAAGTCGAGAAATTGACCGTTGGTGACGGGATAAGCGTCAAGGCGGAACGCGGCCATCCGCACCGGCGCGGCCGCGACCGGGGCCTTGCCCTTTCCCGGGCTTTGCTCAAAGAACGGCAGGAAGTCACCCTCGGGTATTCTTGCCATCGGCGCCTGCCCCGGCGCAGCCGCGAGCGCAACCGCGCTCGCGGCTACCGCGCCAACAGCGACCGCGGCGAGGGTCCACACCTTTGCGCATGACCTAGTTCTTCGCGACACGGTTCGCCTGCACGTCGGTCGGGCGTACTTCGAGGCCGGAATTGCCCCATTTGCTGTAGATGTAGGTCATGACATTGGCGATATCCTCATCGGGCAGGTCCCATGCCGGCATGACGCCGTTGAACGCTACGCCGTTGACGGTCAGCTTGCCTTCAAGCCCGCCGGTGACAGCCTTGATGGCGCGGACCTTGTCGGCATTGAGGTAGTCCGACTTCGCCAGCGGCGGAAAAGCGTTCGCGATCCCTTCGCCATTGGACTGATGGCAGGCCTGGCAATTGTTTGCGAAAATAGCCTCGCCGGCCTTGATCCGTTCCGACTTGTTCTTTGCGGCAGGAGGCACCCTTGACGCCTGCTCGGCGACGCGTGCGCCGACGCCTTCGGGCAGGTAGACCTCGTCGCTGGTCTTGCCGGAATAGATCATCTTCTTTTCGTCGCCGTTGACCTTCAACTGCGCCAGAGCACCGCGGTTGAAGGCGCGACTGAGCGAGTGATCTACCACGATGAACGTGCCGGGCACGCTGAGCCTGAAGTTGACGATCGCCGAACCGCCGGCTGGAATCATGGTGGTCTGCACGTTGTGGGTCGGCGTGCTCATATTGCCCTCCGCCCAGACCGAATCGAAGATCTGGCCGATCACATGGAACGATGATGTCAGGTTCGGGCCGCCGTCGCCGACGAAGAGACGGACGTTCTCGCCGACATTCCCTGTCAATGCCTGGTCGCCGATTGTTGAGCCGACCGACCCGTTGAACACCACATAGTCCGGCCTCTCGTCGATCGCCTTTGTCATGCTGAAGGGCTGCAGGCCTTTCTCGCCGTTCGAGCCCTTGGTGTAGAAGTCGCCCTGCATGACATAGAATTCGCGGTCCACCTTGGGCAGGCCTTCTTTCGGCTCGACCAGGATAAGACCATACATGCCGTTGGCGACATGCATGGCCACCGGCGCGGTGGCGCAGTGGTAGACGAACAATCCGGGGTTCAAGGCCTTGAACGAAAACACCGAGGTATGACCCGGCGCCGTCAGTGAAGCCGCCGCACCTCCGCCCGGCCCATTGACGGCGTGCAGGTCGATGTTGTGCGGCATCTTGTTGGCGGGATGATTTTCGAGGTGCATCTCGACCAGGTCGCCTTCGCGAACCCGCATGAACTTGCCGGGCACTTTGCCTCCAAAGGTCCAGAATGTATATTCGACGCCATCCGCCAGGCGTCCCTCGACCTCCTTGACCTCCAGATGCACCACCACTTTGGTCGCATGGTCGCGGTGTACGGCTGGCGGCACCGCGGGTGCGTCGGTCATGACGGCTTCCTCGGAGCCGACAATCTCCGCCCGTGCATTCTCTTCGCGGCTCGCACTCCATGCGGGCACGGCCAGAAGTAGGGATGCGGCAGCAACAACGACAGTCTTTGTTCCGGTTCTCATCATTTCGGCCCCTTAGCGCAATTAATTAAGATTTGGTCAGCCCCGCCCGATGGGTTGGGTTCAATGGCATCGCAAGGATAAAAGCGGGCCGCGGGCCGGTCTTTGCGATAGCGCAAACAACTCCCATTTCATTAATCAGCGCGGGGCGGGCGTGGACAGCCAATCGGCAACCGCGCAAAATCCTGTCAAACCGGGCTTCGAATCGATACGATGCCGGGCCGGTTTCCAGGGAAGACAGACCGCGCGCAATGACGATGGATCGCTCCGCCGCCGAGGCCACCGCCCTTGAGCCGGCTCCGGAAGACCTGCCGCCGTCGGTCCGCCGGAGCATATTCCTTTATCTCGGCATCTTGATCGTGCTGCTCGCCTTCGGCGGGCCCTCCGGTGGCCTGATCGACATTCCGATCTCCTTCTTTCTGAAGAACCGGCTGCATCTGGAGGCGCACGAGGTCGCGCGGTTTCGCCTCATCGCTTCAATTCCGCTCTATCTGTCCTTTGTGTTCGGTTTCATCCGCGACTCTTGGAACCCGCTGCAGATGCGAGATCGCGGCTTCATGCTGTTGTTCGGCGGCATCTGCGCGCTGCTCTATCTCGGCTTTGCGTTTGTACCGATGAGTTACGCAACGCTCCTTGTTGCCATCATCGTATTGACCGCTTCGTTTCTATTTGTCGCCAGCGCCCAGAACGGGCTGACCTCGACGATCGGCCAGCAGCACGCGATGACCGGCCGGATCAGTGCGGCGTGGAATGTGTTCATGTCGGTCCCGATGGTTGCGACGTTGCTGATCGGTGGCTGGTTCTCGAATTTGCTCGAAGCCCACAATGACGATTCCGCCGCCCGCATCCTGTTTCTCGCGGGTGCCGCGATCATGACCGCGATCAGCCTGTACGCGTTGTGGAAGCCCGGCGACGTGTTCTCGCATGTTCATGCCGAACGCGGGCCCGAGCTTAACCCCGTTGGCGACATCAGGCGGTTGTTCGGGCACTGGCGCATTTATCCGGCGCTGCTGATCTGGTTCCTGTGGAATTTCGCGCCCGGCTCGGCGACGCCGCTCCAATACCACCTGCAGAACACGCTGCACGCCAGCGATGCGCAATGGGGCCAGTGGAATGCGATCTTTGCTGCTTCCTTCGTTCCGACTTTCATCGCGTACGGAATTCTTTGCCGGCGCTATGCCTTGAGAACGCTTCTGTGGTTTGGGACGCTGATCGCCGTGCCGCAAATGATCCCGCTGCTCTTCATTCATTCGATGACGGGCGCGTTGTTCGCCGCAATTCCGATCGGCCTGATGGGCGGGGTTGCCACCGGCGCCTATATGGATCTGATCATCCGCTCCTGCCCCAGGGGCTTGCAGGGGACCATGCTGATGCTGTCGGGCAGTCTTTATTCGGTGGTCACGCGATTTGGCGACGTTCTGGGGACGGCGCTCTACGATCACTATGGCGGCTTCACCGTTTGCGTCGCAGCGATCACGCTTGTCTACGCGCTGATCCTCCCGACGCTCTTGCTGGTGCCGAAGCCTCTGATTGCGACCGCCGACGGACAAGCACCCGCGCGGCTGGGTGAAGCTTAATGGCGCTCAACCCGCCTTGAGACGCGGCAGCAGCGCCAAGGCATTGTCGCGGCCGATCGCAATGAGATCGTCATTCGGCAGGCCGAGCTGCGGCATGGTGCCGGCGGTCTCGCCCAGCGGCCGGTACGGAAAGTCGCTGCCGAACAGGATTTGGCTGATCGGAATCAGACCCGTGAGCGCGGCGATCGCCGGCCGGTAACCGCTCACCGCGATATCGTAATAGAGCCGCTTTAACTCGTAATCGATGCCGTTCGGGAGCTTTTCGGCGATATTCTTCGGCCGATAGTCGGACACGCGCCCGGCGATCACAGGCAGGGTACCGCCCGCGTGGCAGAAGATGAACTTGATATCCTTCAGCCGCGTCAGGGTGCCCGAGAACAACAGGCTGATGACGGCGCGTGCTGTGTCCTGCGGGACCTCGGCCATGACGGTGGCGATCCCGGGGATCAGCGTGCGGCAGCAATTCGCCGCGGTCGGATGCGCAAAGACCACGGCCTTGCGGCGGTTGAGTTCCTCGAGCACTGTCCGGTAGGCGGGATCGCCGAGCCATTTGTCGCCATAACTGGTAAGCAGGCCGATGCCGTCGGCCTTGAGCACGTCGAAGGCGTATTCGATTTCGCGAAGACTTCCTTCCGTATCCGGCAGCGGTATCGCCGCGAACAGACCGAAGCGGCCGGGATGATTGCGCACGAGTTCCGCGCCGTATTCGTTGACCCGGCGCGCGATCGAACGCGATTCCTCGGCATTGCCGAACCAGACGCCCGGCGAGGACAGCGACAGCATCGCGGTCTCGACGCCATGTTCGTCCATCGCGGCGAGCGATTGTTGCGGCGTCCATTCCAGCCAAGCGCGGCTGATTTCGCCGCCCCGCGAGCCCGCAATCCTTTCGCGGTTCTCCGCCAGATAGAATGGCGGAATGATGTGGCTGTGGACGTCGATCAACCTGCGGGGAGCATCCGCCCGTGCGGTTCGTCCACCAGAAGCCACCGCACTCAGGCCGACCGCCGCCATGCCGGCGAGGAATTTTCGCCGCGGCAACGCAAGCGAGGCGGGCGCGTTACAGCAAAGGCATCCGCGGAAGGATTGAGGTCTATTCGACTTGACGTGCATGGCGCACTCTCGGGCAGGACGGAAGGCGAATGCAGCCTACGATACGCACCGGGTTTGGGAAAGTCGACCGGCTTGCAGGAGACGGGGTCGTTTGGCTGTCGCAATCCGGCGCGATAGTTTGTAAAAAGCGATCGGCCGGAGCTGCCGGTTCCGGCTGGCGCCTTCTGACATCTGACAAATTGTTCTTCCGCATTGGACGGCACACCACGTGAGCAAAGATCAAACGTTGCCTTCCGGCGATGGGCGGCAGACACCGAAGGGAAAATTGCCGGTTCTCGCCATGTCGGCGCTAGGGATTGTGTTCGGCGATATCGGAACAAGCCCGCTTTACACCTTCAAGACCGTGCTTGGCGCCGCCGAGGTGCCGTCCGATGCCGCCACGATCCTCGGCACGCTGTCGCTTGTGCTGTGGACGCTCGTCATCATCACCACGGTCAAATATGTCTCGTTCGCCATGCGCGTCGACAATGACGGCGAGGGCGGCATTCTGGCGTTGATGGCGCTGCTCGGCGTGAAGAAGCAAAGCCGGCCGACCATCGTGGCGGTCGGACTGTTCGGCGCAGCGCTGATCTACGGTGACGGTGCGATCACGCCCGCGATCTCGGTGCTGTCGGCGCTCGAGGGCTTGAACATGGCGACACCGGCGTTGCAGCCCTATGTGGTGCCGGCCGCGGTTGCGATCCTCGTCGTATTGTTTTCGATCCAGGCGCAGGGCACCGCTACCATCGGGCGCTTCTTCGGCCCGGTGATGTTGATCTGGTTCGCTGTCATGGCGGTGACGGGAGTTTGGGGCATCGTGCAGCACCCCGCGATAATTGCCGCGCTCAATCCGGCTTACGGCCTGTCCTATCTGTTCTCGTACGGATTCACCGGCTTTCTCGTGCTGGGTGCGGTGTTTCTGTGCGTCACCGGCGCCGAGGCGCTCTATGCCGATATGGGCCATTTCGGCAGCCGACCAATCAAGCTTGCCTGGTTCGCGGTCGTGTTTCCGAGCCTGATTCTGAACTATGCGGGGCAGGCGGCACTTGTGCTCGAGGGTGCGCCGACGGACGGCAACATCTTTTATCGGCTATGTCCGCAAGCGCTGCTGATCCCGCTGATCGTGCTCGCCACCATCGCCACCATCATCGCCAGCCAGTCGATCATCACCGGCGCCTTCTCGATGACGCGGCAGGCGATCCAGCTTGGCTGGCTGCCGAGATTGATGATCAAGCAGACTTCCTCGGAAGGCTACGGCCAGATTTACGTCGGCGTCGTCAACTGGCTGTTAATGATCGTCACCGTCGGTCTGACCGTCACCTTCGCAAAGTCGGACAATCTGGCAGCGGCTTATGGCATCGCGGTCTCGCTGACCATGTTGATGACGTCGGCGCTGCTCTTCATCGCGATGCGCGAAATCTGGGGCTGGAACATGCTCGCTGCGGGCACGGTCGCGGGTTGCTTTCTGGTCGTCGACAGCGCCTTCTTCCTCGCCAACCTTACCAAGGTCGCGGAGGGCGGGTACGTGCCGCTGATCCTTGCCGCCTCGGTCTATGGGTTGATGTGGATCTGGCATCGCGGCGCGGCCGCAATTTCATTGCGGATGCACGAATCCCTGATCCCCGTCAGCGACTTCATGGCGAGGATCAGGGCCGCAAACGTGCCGCGGGTTCCCGGCACCGCCGTGTTCCTGACCCGGACCGAGCGCGACACGCCGCCGGTGATGGTCTGGCATGTGAAACATAACCGTGCCCTGCACGGGAACGTTTTCGTGCTGCGCGTTGAAATCCAGTCGGTGCCGTGGGTGTCGCCGGCGAGACGCCTCACCATCGAGGAAGTGGCGCCGGATTTCTGGCGCGCGGAGGCACATTTCGGCTTCATGGAGCGCCCGCACATTCCCGAGCTGCTCGCCGCGAGCAAGTCGCTGGGCTGCACCGTCGATCTCACCGACGTAACCTATTATGTCGGCCACGAGACCGTGATCAGTCGGGAAGACCGCATGGGCCTGCCAGCCTGGCAGGAGCGGCTCTTCGCCGTGATGGAGCGCAATGCTATCCATGTTAGCGACTTCTTCAGCCTGCCCAGCGACCAGGTGGTCGAGATCGGCCGGCAGGTTGCGATCTAGGGCACGCGTACGCTCTTGCTCGCCTCACGTCAGGGACTTCCTTAGGGTTTCGTTCCCTTGGCGACGCAAGCACCTGAGGCGCATTTCAGATTCGTCGACGTGGTGAGGACAACGGGCTTGTTCTTTTTCGGCGGAGTGACCGGCGGATTTTGTTTCGCCGTGGCGCCAGTCGAGCTGGGCGTCATCGCGCCGGCATTTGATCCCGCCGTCGGCGTGCCGATGACGGAACTCTGTTTGGTCACACCGCCGACCGTATTAGGCTTGGCGACCACCGAAGTAGGCTTAGGCGTCGTCGCGCCTCCGACTGCCGGTGCAGGCTTGGCCGCACCGCCAACCGTATTCATCTTCGTCTTCGCTGGGCCGCCGATGGCGCTTTGGGCCGAGGCGGAATCGGAAACGCCCACGGCAAGCGCGCCGAGCACAAAAGCAGCAACCATTGTTCTGTTCTTCATGGACGTAGTCCTTGCGTAGTGCCGCTAACCGAACCTCGACGCGGCATGCCGTGATTCCCGCCCGTTATATGCCGGGTTGGGTTCATTTTATCCAGGGCCGTGGAAATGTGAAATGCTGGGCAACCGCAGGTTCCGGACGGCCGGCAGTCCGGGCAGCTACAGAAAAGCGCGCGAAGGGACAGCGAAAGATGCCAAATCAGAGGGTTTCTCTGATTTGGCTATTTTTAAATATACCATGTTGCCGTAAAAGCCGGCACCGCTGCGGTAGAAATCGGCAAGCGCGCTAGGCCGGCTTCTTGGCGTAGACCATGCACCAACCCTCGGGCGAGATGGTTCCGTCGACGGTCTTGCAGGAAGCGGGGGCTTCGAACAGTGCGCAGTTGTCGCAACGCTGCTCGCCTTTCGGGGTGTCCTGATACTTCACGGCCTTTTGCGGCGCTTTCGCGGCCCGTGCCGGCGCCGTTCCGCCGATGATCGCCGTGGCGGCCCCTGCCGCTCCGGCCACAACGGTCAACACCTGGCGGCGGGAAATTGTGCTTGTCTCTTTCATCATAGTCTTCCTGATTTGTTGAACGAATGAACTATTCATTGATGAACGATTGCGCGCCGCGTGGCGTTGATCTGGAGCAAACGGACATGCTGCGGCCCTTTTCAGGAATGCCGCGGCCGCCACGATCCCGGCGAGGGTTCAATCCAGATTGCTGAGATAGGCCGCTACCGCCTTGATCTGCGTGTCGGCCAGATTATGCGCGATCGGTCCCATGATGGCCGAGTTGTCTGGGTTGGCCTTGTCCTGGCCACGCTCCTTGTCCCAGTTTGTCAGCTTCCGGTACATGTAGTCGCTGAGTTGTCCCGCGAGGCGAGGAAATGCGTCGCGTCCTTTGGCGTCGGGTCCGTGACACGACGCGCATGGAGGAACGTCGGACTTGGGAATGCCTTCCTCGTAGATCTTCTTTCCCTCGGCCGCATTTCCCCCTGGCCCCCCGCCAAGCGGCTTCGGGTTGAGTTCCTTGAACTGCTCGGCCAGAGCCTTCTCTATCTGCGGAGTAAGCACATGCGCGACGTTGAACATCACCGGGTTGTTGCGCCGGCGCTCGATAAACGCCTGGAGCTGGTTTTGAAGATATTCCGGCTGTTGCCCGGCAAGCCGCGGCATCGGAACCGAGCCGCGGAATCCCTGTCCCGAAAGCCCGTGACAGGTCTTGCAATAGTCGATCTTGGCCTTAAGCTCACCTTGCGTGAAATCGGTTTTGCCTTTGGTCTTTTCCTGCGCCACCGCGGAGGTTGCGACGGTAAAGACCGCTACCAACAATATTTTTGAAATCCGCATAAGACGGCCCTTTTGATAATCGCCACGTTACGACGTGCCGGGCAGTTCGATCCAGCTTAATTTTTCGGAGACGGTTTGATCCGGATCAATTCGACTTCCGCGAATCTGCTTCACAAAGCCCATTACCGGGCAGAAGATGGGGGACTTACCGTCAATAGTGCCGGTGTTATCGTGTCGGCGTGCGGCGAAACGTGATGTTTCGTCGTCCGTCGACTTATATCATTTGCAACGATAGTTGCCAAAATGCCGCGCTTTCGTGAAATCTGATACGCTGAAAGCTATTGCCTTAGCCGCGCGTCCCACTCTTGGACTATCGTCATTCCGGCAAGAACGGCTCTTGGATTCGTGCATCGGCACGGAGCGCTGTGAAAAACGGGATAGCGCGCAATGCGGGGCGATGTCGGTCGTATCACTCGACCCTTCGGTAATTTACAGGTATTCGTCGCGTTCGCGTTGATCGTCGTCGCGTCGGGCCTGCTGACGATTTGTTTTTCTTCGCCCGCACAAGCGCTGCCGAGTTTCGCGCGACAGACCGGGCAACCCTGCGGCACCTGCCACACCGATTTTCCTGCGCTGACGCCATACGGCCGAAGATTCAAACTGCTCGGCTATACCACCGGCGGCGGCGAATTCCGCACGACGCCGTTCTCGTCGCAGGCGGGAAGAGACGCGCGCGCCGAATACGAAAAGATGATGGGCTATGTGAAGGCGCTGCCGCCTTCGGCAAAGCCCGAGGAAGACAAGGAGTGGGTTCCGCCGGTCTCGATGATGGCGATCGTCGGCTACACCCATACCCAGGCCGACCTGACCGGCACGGATCCCTATAGCGCCAACAACAACGTCGTGCTCTCGCCGTTCAGCGCGTTCTGGGGTGGTGCGATCACCGAAAATATCGGCGCCTTCGCGCAGGTGACCTACAACGCGGTGCCTCCCGGAGGGTTCGGCGATCCGTTCGGCCACACCTGGACGTGGGACAATACGGACGTCCGCTACGCCAGCACGGCTCACTTCGGCCCGCTCGACCTGATCTACGGCATCACGGCCAACAACAATCCGACCGTGCAAGATGTGTGGAACACGACGCCGGCGTGGTCTTTCCCCTACGCCGTGTCGACGATTCTTGGTCCGCAGGGTCATCCCACGACGATCGAGGGCGCATTTGCCGCGCATGTCGGCGGCGTCGGCGCCTACACCTTCATCAACGACCTGCTTTATCTTGAATTGACCGGCTACAGGACGCTCGGCTTCAGCCAGCAGAATGCGGTCGGCACCGATCCGTTCGGTGCGCCCGGTCTGCTCGGCGGCGTTACGCCTTATTGGCGCGTCGCGCTGGAACCGCACTGGGGCAGGAATACGTTCATGGTCGGCGCATTCGGTGCGCAATTCAATGTGCATCCCTGGGTCGATACCAGCTTTGCGAGTTTTTCGACCGCGACGTTTGCGCAGGCCGACACCTTCACCGACTACGGCTTCGACGCGCAATATCAGTATCAGGGCGACAATTACTGGCTGACCTTGCGCGGCAGCTATATCCGCGAGTTTCAGCGGCTCGATTCAAGCTTTGCCACCATGAGTGCGTCCAATCCGACCGATCTGCTGAATAGTTTGAAGCTACAAGCTTCGTTTGCCTATGGGGCCGACAACCGGGTGGTGTTCACCGCACAATATTTCAATCAATGGGGCACCGCCGACATGAACCTGTACGGCACCGATCCCGTCACCGGCCTCGCCTCGACGCCGAACACCAACGGCTGGACGACTGAAATTGCCTACATCCCGTTCGGTGCGAGCAAGATGGTCGGCTGGCCGTGGTTCAACGCCCGCATCGGCCTGCAATACACCTATTACAACAAGCTGAACGGCACCACGGTCGGTGCCCACGACAACAATACCCTGTTCCTCCATGCCTGGTTTGCGATGTAGGCGGACGCGTCCGCATACGGAGATTGTCCGATGAGAAAACTTCTTTTCGCCCACGCAGCGGCGCTCGCGGTTACCCTGGCGGGGCCCGCGATCGCGGCCGACTTGCCGATGAAGTCGGAGGCGCCTTACGTAGCGCCGCGGTTTAGCTGGACGGGCTGCTATCTCGGCGGACATGTTGGCGGCGGCCGCGGCACCAAGGACATGACCGATCCGGTGTTGCTCGTGCAGGATTCAATCAACGGTGCGGGTACGACGACCGGCGTCACCACCGTCAGAACGACGCCGACCGGCGCTGTGATCGGCGGCGAGATCGGCTGCGACTACGAGTTCTCCTCCAATGTGGTGATCGGCGTCGAGGGTACCGCCTCTGGCACGACCATGAGGGGCAGCGCCATCGTTGGTCTTCCGGCCGGCAATCCCGGCGACGTCGCCCTCGTGCAGGCGAACAACGACTTTCTGGTGAGCGTGACCGGGCGGATCGGCTACGCCTTTGACAACGTCCTGCTTTACGGCAGAGGCGGCTTTGCGGTCGCTGGAGACAAGTACAATGTCAGCGGCGGCGATTTTGCCGGTAGCGGTCCCTTCAACTTTCAGGGACTGGACAATCGCTATGGCTGGGTCGCGGGCGGCGGCGTGGACTGGGCGTTCTCGCGCCATTGGTCCATGAACATCGAATATGATTACTATCACTTCGGCGGCGGCAACATTTTGATGACCGAGCAGATCAGCAACGGCGCCTTTTCGGGCGTCGTGGACGTCAAGCAGACCGTTCAGGTCGTCAAGGTCGGCTTCAACTTCCATATCTGGGGGTCCGGTTGGTGATGCTCGGAACCCGTTCAGTTGCGGCGGCCGCGTCGGACGGCAGGCGAGGGGGCCTGACAGTCATGACACGCTTGCTGCTGACATTGCTGACGGCAATTCTAGCGGCAGTCATTGCCGCAAGCGGCCAGGCGCAGGAAAGAATGACGCCTGCGCATGGCGGCTTCGAGGCCAAACTTGAATATTGCAAGACTTGTCATGGACTGTCTGGCCAGGGCTATCTCGGATATTTCGCGATGCCGCGGCTCGCGGGACAACAGCCTGAATATATCGAGGCGCAGTTGCGGGCCTTCATCGAGCGCCGGCGCTCCAATCCGGTGATGCAAAACGTCGCGCACGTGCTGAGCCCGTCGATGATCACGGCGCTGGCCAACCATTTCCATCGCCTCAATACGCCGCCGTTCGGCGGTGGGCCGCGGGGACTGATCGCGACGGGCAAGAGAATCTATGAGGATGGCCTCCCCGAAGCCAACGTTCCTGCCTGCGCCGCGTGTCATGGCGCCGAAGGCAAGGGCCAGAACGAAATTCCGCGGTTGGCGGGCCAAGTCTATCCGTACATGGTCGGCCAGTTGACGGGCTGGAGGACCCAACGCGGCCAGGGCACCGCGGTCGATACTTCCGCGATCATGGCGCCGACGGCGCACAACATGACGCGGTCGCAGATTGAAGCGGTCGCGGCCTATGTCAGTCATCTGCCATGAGCACCGCCCTCTTATACGCCGGCATATCGGCGAAGTGCATGAAGCGCGAAAGCTTGGGGTCATGAAGCGTATCGGACTAAAAATAGCGATCCTTGCGACGGTCGCCTCCGCTCTCTCCACCGTTTCCGCCGGTGCCGGTGAGAGCGCCGCTGTCCGCAACTGCACCTGGTGTCACGGGACGGGAGCGCAGGGCTATACGGTTGCGCCGCGACTCGCCGGGCAGCGGCGGCAATACATCATGAGTCAGATCCAGAGTTTCCGCATGCACGCGCGAAACAATCCGTTTTCCAGGCAATATATGTGGGGTGCGGTCGCGGCGCTGGATGCCTCCACGGCCTACGAACTGGCGAACTACTTTGCCTCGATCCCGCCGAGGCCCGCCAATGACGGCGACGGCGCACTCGCCTCGCGTGGAAGAACGATCTATATGGACGGGATTCCCGAAGCCAACATCGTGTCCTGCTATGCCTGCCACGGCCCGAACGCCGAAGGCATCAGGGACATCCCGCGTCTCGGAGGTTTGGCCTATTTCTACATCAAGGCCCGGCTCGAGCAGTGGGGCCAAGGATATCATTCGACGCCGGGATCGCCGATGCCGATGGTTGCAACCCATCTTGGCCCGGAGGAGGTCGAGGCGCTCGCCTCTTATCTCAGCTTCGTCAGATAGGCGGCGATTCCGCGACTTGACTTGATCGAGCGCAACGTCACCCCGAGCCAAGCTTGCCAAACTGGCATTTGTCCGCGCCGGGTTGTGGACCGGCGCGAGCGTCGAACAGCCAGGAGGCCGAAAATGACCGGTCACATGCCGCCGATCCCCAGGGGGAACCTTAGCAACAAGGGGCCGAAATCAGCCAACGCCGATGCCGCACGCGATACGTCGGTGAAGAAAACTCACACCCAAAATACCAATGAACAGGGTGACTCCGCCAATATTCGGCAGAACACAACCAGCAAGGGTTTCTTTCACGGCCGGCGCGTGAAGTAGCAAGCGAATGTCTCGGACGAGCCTCTCCGGCGCGCGTGCGTGGGACGGCGAACGCTCGGCCAAGAAATTGACATGTCGGGCAAATCGCTGCCACATTGCCAACGTCGAAAAATCGAAAAGCCCGCGCCGGCCCCCCGGACGCGGGCTTTTTCGTGGCGCGGGAGAGGTCCTCCGCGACCTTGGTGCCGCCCCATTTTCCGAGTGACTTAAACGCGGGTTGTTCGGCGCGGTCATTCGGGGGAACTCGCCATGCGGAAATTTCTCGCCATCGCAGTGATCGTGAGCGCGCTCGTCGCATTCGAAGCAAGGGCGCAGGAGCGCGCGAGTGACGCAGCGATCGGCGCCGTCTCGGGCGCGGTGGTGCTGGGTCCGGTCGGCGCTGTGGCGGGCGCGCTGATCGGCTATACCGCCGGCCCCTCGATCTCGCGGTCATGGGGGATCCGGCGATCATCGTCGCGTCCGCGCGTGCAGCGAACATCGCAAGCGAGCGCCCCGCCCGAGCCGCGAGCCGCAGGCAACATTCCTTCGTCGCCGCCGCCCGTGATCAAAGCGTCTCCGGCGCCTGCCGCCGACGGCAAGCCACCGCCGGTTCAGGGTTTTGAATAGGCCGAGGGCTGCGAAAACGGAAACGCTCTATTGGCGCAAGATCATCAGGTCTGTCCCATCCCCTCATAGCACCCATTCAAAAAGGCTGTAACCCTTCAATCCCCAAGGTTCTAACGTTTTGGGAAGAACCGCAAAGGGCTGTATATGGTTGGCTGCCGGTTGGAATATTCTCCGGCCTCGGCAAGGGTCGACCATCGACGGTCGCTTATCGACAGAGGGAAGGGACAAGCCGATCATGACTGCCAGACCGCAATTGCCGGACCGGGCGCCCAGACAGAAGGGTGCTCCGACCGCCCTCGACGGTCTCGTGGTCATCGATTTTACCAGAGTGGTCGCCGGTCCCGCCTGTACACAGACGTTGGCGGATTTCGGCGCCGAGGTTATCAAGATCGAGAATCCTGAGGGCGGCGACGATACGCGGCATTATGAGCACGCCGATCTTGCCGGCGAAAGTGCGGCCTTTGTCAGTTTGAATCGCAACAAGCGGGGCATTGCGCTCGATCTCACCAAGCCCGAGGCCTGCGAGGTGGCGCGCGAATTGATCGCGCTGGCCGACGTGGTGGTGGAGAATTTCTCCTCCGGCGTGATGAAGAAATACGGCCTCGACTATGCGTCCGTCGCGGCGGGAAATCCTCGCCTGGTCTATTGCTCGATCTCGGCCTATGGCCGCCAGGGGCCGTTTTCGTCCCGTCCGGGCTTCGATCCAATCACGCAGGCCGAAAGCGGATTCATGTCGCTCAACGGCTTTCCCGACGGGCCGCCGGTGCGAACCGGGCCACCCGCAGTCGACATGCTGACGGGCATGTCGGCCTGCAACGCCATTCTGCTGGCGCTTCTGGCGCGCGACCGTCTCGGCCGCGGCCAGCATGTCGAGGTGGCGCTGTTCGACATCGCGCTTGCGATGACGCAATTTTACGGCATGGCCTATTTGATGAGTGGGGTGAATCCCAGCCGTCAGGGCAACTCGCCGAACGGGTCCCCTTCCGTCGGCGTGTACAACGCCTCCGACGCGCCGTTTTATATTGCCTGCGCCAACGATCGGCTGTATCGCCGCCTCGTCATCGAGGTGCTGGGTCGACCCGATCTCGCCAGCGGTGAATTCGGCGACCGCCGCTCGCGAACCGCCAACAAGGATAAATTGCGCGCCATCCTCACCGGCATCTTCGTGCAAGATGTTCGCGAGAACTGGGTGAAGAAGATGAAGGCGGCCAATATCCCCGTTGGCTATCTTCGCACGGTGGAGGAAGCCTTCAATTCGCCGGAGGCGCGCGAGCGCCATCGCCTTAGCCAAATTCCGCACCCGACCGCGGGCACCGTTCCGAATATCGAATCGCCGCTCAATCTTGCTCTGACGCCCGCGATCGACCCCGTGGCCGCGCCGCTGCTTGGCCAGCACACGAGGAACGTCTTGCGAGAGAGACTAGGTTATGACGATGCGCGTATCGCCGCACTGGCCGATGCGGGCGCGTTCGGAATGGTCGCAACTGTGGAGGTCGGCTGATATTTGAACGGCGCCCGTCGCCGGGCGCGCCAAGCGCGTAACATATTTTGGATTGAGACACCTGCCCGGTGGCCTTTTTGGCCGCCGGGCTTTTTTTCGTTTTTAGCGTCCGCGCTGGCGCGATTGATGCGCCCGCTGGCGCCAAACATTAATTCGAACACAAATTCCAGGTTGTCCCTGAACGCGAAAGCCCCGGGCTAGCCCCGCAGCGAGTATATCGCGGACAGGCGAAGAGGGGTTCAAACGGCCTGCACAGGCTCTCATCCGGTTATGCCTCCAGACCCCACGATTTCGGTTTCCAGTATGTCGCGCCAAGAGGGTATTTTTCGCCGCCGCTTTGGCACATACTATAACATGGCGGGGCACCGATCGTTCGGCTTTCGGGTTTTCTACCTTCTATCATCTTACGCGAGGAGTTGTTCCATGACGCACGCCATTCGCTTTCACAAGACCGGCGGGCCCGAGGTTCTTGTCTGGGAGGAAGTCAAGCTTGGCAAGCCGGGCGCCGGCGAGGCGCGCATCCGCCACACCGCCGTGGGGCTCAACTTCGTCGATATCTACAATCGCTCGGGGGTTTACCCGCTTCCCTTGCCGAGTGGGCTAGGCGGTGAAGGTGCCGGCGTAGTCGAGGAAGTCGGCCCCGACGTCACTGATCTGAAGCCCGGTGACCGCGTCGCCTATGGAGCCGCGCCGCTCGGCGCCTATGCCGAGGAGCGGTTGATTCCGGCCAATCGCCTGCTCAAGCTACCCGACGGCATCGACGACAAGACGGCGGCCGCGATGATGCTCAAGGGCCTGACGGTGCAATATCTCATCCGCCAGACCTACCGCGTCAAGCCAGACGATACGATCCTACTCCATGCCGCGGCAGGCGGCGTCGGCTTGATTCTCTCGCAATGGGCCAAGCATCTCGGCGCCACCGTCATCGGCACCGTCGGCAACGACGAGAAGGCCGCGCTCGCCAGGGCCCACGGTTGCGCACATACCATTGTCTATACGCGCGAGGATTTCGTGAAGCGTGTCGAGGAGATCACGCAAGGCAAGAAAGTGCCGGTGGTCTATGACTCCGTCGGCAAGGACACTTTCCTGAAATCGCTGGACTGCCTTGCCCCGCTCGGGGTCGTTGCATTGTTCGGGCAATCTTCCGGCAGCGTCGAGCCGCTCAACCTTGGCCTTCTTGCGCAAAAGGGTTCGCTGTTCGTCACGCGCCCAACACTCAACACCTATGCGGCTAAACACGAAAATCTCGTCGCGATGGCAAAAGAGCTGTTCGAGGTCGTGCTTTCAGGAGCCGTCAAGATCGAGGTTCATCAGACCTATCCCCTGAAGGATGCAGCAAGGGCCCACGCCGATCTCGCCGCGCGCAAAACTACCGGATCGACCGTGTTCCTGGTCTGAGCGAGGGCTGCCATGGCTCGCGTTCTCGTTCTCCTGCCGGCGCGGGACTTCGATCCAAGCGAAGCCGCCGTAAGCTGGCAGGTGCTAGTGAACGCGGGTCATGTCGTCGCCTTCGCCACACCGGACGGTCGGCCCGCGGTTGCCGACGACATGATGCTGACGGGGCAAGGCCTCGACCCCTGGGGCGTAATTCCGCTGTTGCGGAATCTGCCGCTGATAGGGCTTCTGATGCGCGCGAACCGCAACGCGCGAACCGCCTATGCCGCAATGGTTGCCGATCCCGATTATCGCTCACCACTGCGATGGAATGCTGTCGATGTCGCGGCATTCGACGCCTTGCTGCTGCCGGGCGGACACCGCGCGCGCGGCATGCGGGACTATCTCGAGAGCGAGACCTTGCAGCGCAACGTCGCAAGCTTCTTCGAGGCCGGCAAGCCAGTAGCGGCGATCTGCCACGGCGTCCTGCTGGCTGCACGAAGCATTTCGAAACGCACGGGCCATTCGGTGCTTTACGGGTACCGGACGACTGCCCTGACCTGGGCGCTGGAACGCAGCGCGTGGACGGTTGCCCGCATCACGCGCTTTTGGGATCCGAATTACTATCGGACTTATCTGGAACAGGCCGGACAGCGGGAAGGCTTCATGTCGGTGCAGCAGGAAGTCACGCGCGCGCTCGCACGTCCGGAGGATTTCGAGGATGTTCCAAAGACCGATCCGCAATACCGCCTGAAGACGTCCGGCTTGCAGCGGGACACGCTCGATGATGCGAGACCGGCCTTCGTGGTGCGCGATCGCAACTATGTTTCGGCGAGGTGGCCGGGCGATGCACATACCTTCGCAAAGACCTTTTCCGATATGCTGAAATAGTCGGAAAAGTCGGGGCGATCTCCCGC
The DNA here is from genome assembly GCA_035308285.1 of Bradyrhizobium sp. Classification (GTDB taxonomy): domain Bacteria; phylum Pseudomonadota; class Alphaproteobacteria; order Rhizobiales; family Xanthobacteraceae; genus Bradyrhizobium. The sequence continues at coordinate 23,311 of DATGGY010000212.1, forward strand.
CATTTTGCCCGCGATGTTGGGCGTCATGATCTCTCCTCCTCATGCATCGGCCAACGCCGCAAAAGATGATATGAGCAGGGCGGCATTCGAACCGGAGCTAGAAGAGTCTCTTCGATGAGCATACAAGTCTACGGGTTTTGGCGATCGATCGCGTCATTTCGGGTACGGGTCGCCTTGAGGCTGAAGGGTTTGCCGTTCGAGGAGACTTCGGTCGATATCCTCCAGGGCGAGCAGTTCAAGCCGGGCTACGCGGCAGTCAATCCCGAGCATGTCGTGCCGACCTTTGTTCATGACGGCAACTGGCTGTTTCAATCGATGGCGATCATGGAATATCTCGAAGACATCAAGCCCTCGCCGCGGCTGCTGCCCGAGGATGTCAAGGAGCGGGGCTACGCGCGCTCGCTGGCGCTGATGACGATCGCCGATGCCCATCCGCTGGTCGTGCCGCGCGTCCGCAACCATCTGGCCAAGGCATTCGGCGCCGATGCCAAGGCGATCGAGAACTGGGGCAAGCACTGGACGACCGAGGGGCTAGCGACTTATGAAAGGTTGTTCGCGCGCCGCGCGCCGGCGCCGTTTGCGCTTGGTGCCCAGCCGGGCATTGCTGATATCTGCATCGCCGGCCAGGTCGTAGGCGCGCATTTTCTAAAAATCGAATTGGGCGCTTTTCCGCAGGTCTCCGGTCTCGCCGACCGCTGTTTCAAGATGCCGGAATTCGCTAACTCGCACCCGTTTGAGCAGCCCGGCTACAGGACCGCGGGCGTGCATCATTGAGCGCGTCCACCCTTCAGGCACGGAGATTCTCACACATCAAGTCCAAGCACCCGCGCGGCGTTGCCGCCAGCGATCTGCGCGAGGATGGCTTCGTCGATTCCGTGGACGCCGGCAATGTGTCCGACCGGATTATATTCGCCCATGTCGAAGGGATAATCGGTGCCCATCAGGATACGGTCGGGACCGAACACGTCGATCAGATAGGCGAGCTGGTGGTAGCTGAAGACGACGGTGTCGAGATAGACCTGCCGCAGATAAGTCGTCGGCGGCAACGGCAATTCACCGTGCGAGTCCCGCCGCGCGCCCCAGGCGTGATCGATTCGACCTGAATAGCTCGGCAGATAGCCGCCGCCATGCACCGCCATCAGCTTCAGATCAGGGAAGCGCGCCAGCGTTCCCGAAAAGATGAGGTTGTGAAGCGCAACGGTCGTATCGAGGGGATTACCGAGCACGTTGTTGAAATAGAAATGGGTAAGCCGCTCGCCGTGGGTGAATCCGTTGGGATGCATCATGATGAAGGCCCCAAGCTGCTCGGCGCGCGCGAAAAAGGGGCGGAATTTCGGATCGGATAGTTCCTGGCCATCGACATTGGTGAGGATTTCGACGCCCTTCAATTTCAAGTCCTTCATGACGTAGTCGAGCTCGCGCACGGCAAGCTCAGGCTCCTGCAGGGTGACTACGCCGAGCCCGACAAACCGGTCGGATTTGCGCGCGCAGAATTCCGCGACGCCATCATTGGCGAGACGATGGATCTTCTCGGCGATTTTGGAATCGATCGTATAATAACACTGCGGCGGCGCCGGTGCGACGACCTGAATGTCGATGCCCATTCTGTCGAGTTCGAAAAGGCGGCGGTCGATCGTGGTCATCACCTCCTCGACATCCTTTTCCTGCTGCGCATTGATTTCTCGGGTTCCGGCATCGGCAAAATGCGCAAGCGGAATGCGGCTGTGGTCGATACGCGGTTTCGCGAGCTTCGCGGCCTGGGGCACGACGATATGGGCGTGAATGTCGATAGTGGTAGACGACGGGCGCCGCGCGAGGCTGTCCGCGTCATGGACGCGCGCGGCAGTACGGCCATAGCGGTTCTTGCGATCGATCATTGAATTCTCTCTGCTGTTGCGTTGGTTGTTCGAAATTTGGCGATCAAGCGGGTCACCCTTGGGATTTGGACGGAGCGGCCTTGCGTTGGGTCCAACGGACCGGAATCGTGGTGGCGTCGGCTTCGCCCAGGCCTGCGGCTTCGGCTTCCTCAAAACAGGCCAGCGCGCTTCTGGCAACCGGAAGTTCGGCATGGATGGAGGAAGCAAATTGCACGGCAGTGGCGAGGTCCTTTTTTGCGGCCGTGATTCCGAATGCGGTTTCGCCAGGCGGCGCACCGCCCAAGACCTTGGCGATGATCGCGCCGCGCCCCTTCATGGCAGCAGGCGCGCCGGCAGTGTCAGACAGGATATCGATCAGCCGATCGGGTGGAAGGTTAAGCGGCTTGCAGATGGTCAGTGCTTCGCCGAGCGCCTGCCAGTAGACGAGGAGCGGCAGGTTTACCGCAAGCTTCAAGGTTGCGCCTGCGCCGAGCGGGCCGACATGCTCGATGCGGCGGCATAGTTGTTCGAGCAGCGGCATCGCTCGGGCAACATCGTCGTTTGTACCTCCGACAAGGCCGAATAGCTTGCCTTCCCTCGCCGGAACCTTGCTGCCGCCGACTGGGCATTCGACGAAAGCAGCCCCAAGTTGCGCCACCGCGTTGCCGACCGATATCATGGTGCCGGGACTCACCGTGCTCATGTCGATCACGAGCTTGCCGGCGAGTTCGGCCTTCAGGAGCCCGCTGGGGCCGCGGTAGACCGCTTCGGTTGCGGCGTCGTTGAGCAGCATGGCGATGACCGCCTCGCAGTCTTGCGCAAGCTCCGCCGGGGACGCGAAGGCCTTTGCGCCCTCGTCAACCAGCGGTCTTGTTTTGGCCGCATCGCGGTTCCAGACGCCCACTTGATGTCCGACCGATATCAATCGCTGCGCGATCGATGCGCCCATTCGTCCAGTTCCGCATACGCCGATTTTCATCTTCTTACCTCTAGGGGTCGATATTTAGCCTAATGGGTGTGAAAGACGCCAAGATTTTGCGTGATCAGGGCTTCGTCGTTGAGGATTTCGCTGGCGTTGCCGGCGAAGACGCAGCGGCCAGTGTTGAGAATGACCGCCTGATCGGCAACCTCAAGCGCGAGCTGCCGGTTTTGCTCGACCAAAACGATGGATTGTCCTTCTTCCTTCAGCCGCTTGATAGTGCGGCCGACCTCCGCGACGATCAATGGGGCGAGGCCTTCCGACGGTTCGTCGAGCAGCAACACACGCGGGTTGCCCATCAGCGCGCGGCCGATCGCCAACATCTGCTGCTCGCCGCCGGAGAGCGTGCCGGCGAATTGCGCATGGCGCTCGCGCAGCTTTGGAAACAGCTCGTAAATCCGCTCGACATTCCAGGGCTTCTCCGTGCTGCGTTCGCGCTGCCGCGCCACGATGAGGTTTTCCCGAACCGTGAGCGAGGGAAAGATCCGGCGACCCTGCGGCACCAGGCCGATACCGAGACGTGAAATGCGTTCGGGGCTGAGGCCCTCGATCGGCTCGCCGAACAGACGGATCTCGCCATCCCTCGCGGTCAGGAAACCGACGATCGTGGATATGCAGGTGGTCTTTCCCGCGCCGTTGCGCCCGAGCAGCGCCAGCACGCAGCCTTCCTGCAGCGAAAAGCCTATGCCATGCAGAATATGGCTGTCGCCATAAAATGCGTGCACGTTTGCCAGACTGAGCGCTTCAGTTGCCAAGATAGACCTCGCGCGTTCGCTCGTCCTCGATCACAGCATCGCGCGCGCCGTCGACGATGACGCGGCCGTAATTAAGCAGCGTGACAGTCTCGGCTAGGTCGAGTGCGGTATCCATGTCGTGCTCGATCATGACCACCGTGGTCTCCCGCGAGATCGAGGCGATCAGCGCTTTCACGGTCGACCTCTCGCTGTTCGAAAGACCCGCCAACGGCTCATCCAGTAGCAGCACCCGCGGCTTTTGCGCCAGCGCCATCGCGAGCTCAACCCGGCGCTTCTCGCCATAGGCAATTTCGGAGATCGGGTGATCGGCCAGATGCAGAAGTCCGACCCTATCGAGGGTACGGCGGGCTTGAGCGACGAGATCGCGGTAGAACGACAGCGGCCGCCACATCTGCCAGCGCGAGGGAAGCAGGCCAAGCAGTCCGAGCGTTACGTTGTGCTCGAGCGTATCGCCGGTAAACAATGTGATGATCTGGTAGGTGCGCGAAAGCCCCAGATGCGCGCGACGGTAGGGCGCAAGCGTGGTAACGTCGGTGCCGAACAGCCTGATCTGTCCGGAATTCGGCCGCATGTCGCCGTTGATCTGGTTGAAGAGCGTGGTCTTGCCGGCGCCGTTCGGCCCGATGATCAGGCGGCGTTCGCCTTGCCTGATTGCCAGCGATATGTCCTGGGTGACCCTCAATCCGCCGAAGGCTTTGTTCAAGCCGATGATCTGTAGCGCGTAATCTGATGTCGGCGCGGTCATCGCGAACCTCTCCGAAATCGAGCGGCCAGTTTGCCGAGGCCCGGAACAATTCCGGTCGGCATCACAAGTACGATGAACAGGAATACCAGACCGAGCAGCATGTTCCAGCGCTCGATATAGGCGGAGGCGTAGTTCTTCAACATCAGAACCAGCGTGGCACCGACGACAGGGCCGCCGAGCGTACCTGATCCGCCCGCGATCACGCCCAATAATGCCTCAGCCGAGCTCGTGGTCGAAAGCGAGGTCGGGTGGATGTACTTGTTGTAATAGACATATAGCAGCCCGGAGATACCGCCCCAGAAGCCGGCATAAATGAAGGTGATCCAGCGGATCATCCACGGATTGAATCCGAGTGCGGCCATCCGACGCGGCTGATCGCGCACGCCCTTCAGCGACGAGCCGAAGGATGACGATACGAAAATCGCCATCATCAGGAATGAAAACGACGCGACGATCAGGGCAAACCAGTAGAACGCGGCCGCGCTGTCGAGCGAGATTCCGAACGGCATCGGCCGGGTGAGACCGGCGATGCCATTGTCGCCGTTGGTGACGTTCGACATTCGATAAGCGAGCCCCCACAGCACCTGCGACAACGCCAGCGTGATCATCAGGAAACCCAAGCCCGTCGCGCGCAGCGCGATGACACCGAAGAAGGCCGCGGTCGCGACCGTTCCCGTGATCGAGATGATTGCGGCTGGGCCGTGGCCAAGTCCGTAGCGGCCGGTGAGTAGTGCCGAGATGTAGGCGGCGACGCCGAGATAGGAGGCATGGCCGAGCGAGGTCATGCCGCCAAAGCCGACCAGCAGGTTGAGGCTGAGCGCAAAGATTGCCGCGATCAGGATCTGGCTTGCGAGGTTGATGTAGAAATCGCCTGCGAACAACGGCAGCAGGAGAAGCGGCGCGGCGAAGAGGGCGCTGGCAATCCACTTCATGCGCTGACACGCCCGAACAGGCCCTGAGGGCGGAATGCGATCACGACGATCATCGGTAGAAACAGAATGATGTAGGCGAGCTCCGGAAACAGCGCCGTGCCGAATGTATAGATGAACCCAATAATGAAGCTGCCGACGAAGGCGCCGAGCAGGCTTCCTATGCCGCCGAGGATGACAACGATCAGCGCCAGCGGCAGCATGTCGGCGTCAAGCCCGGGATAGGCGGACAGGATCGGTCCGCCGAGCACGCCGCCGGCGCCGGCAATGCCGGCACCGAGACAAAACACGATCGTAAACAAATTCGAGACGGGGATGCCGACCGCGCGCGCCATCTGCCGGTCGTCGACGCCGGCGCGGATCATCGCGCCGATCCGGGTCCGCTCCATCAAGAGATAAAGCGCGACCGCGGTCGCGACCGCACATCCCACCAGCACCAGCCGATAGGTCGGGAATACAAAGCCAAACATCCGGGTTGGCGCCTGAAGATTATGCGGCGTCGGCACCGGAATGGAGTCGCCGCCCCACAACACCAGGCAAGCGTCGGAAATAATGAAGGACATCCCAAGTGTCACCAGCACCTGTCCGAGCGGGTTGGTCTTCAGCCGCGTCAGTACCAACCGCTCGAAGAGGCCGCCGATCGCCGCTACCGCCAACCCCGCGCCAAGCGCGGTAACCCAGAGATTCAAGCCGCTATATTCGCGCAGCGCAACGGCCGCAAAATAGGTTCCGAGCATGAAGAATGCGCCATGCGTGAGATTGGCGAGCCGCATCAGCCCGAAGATCAGCGAGAAGCCCGAGGATAGCAGAAACAACAGGCCGCCGAGCGAGAGACTGTTAAGACCCTGGATGATCCAAAATTGCATCTAGTGTCCCGGTTCAGAAGTTCGCATCATTCCTGCCGCAAGTTCGTCGTGCGGACTTTCTAGTTTCCCGCAACTCACGAAATGCTTGTGGCTCCAGATTTTTGGCCAGCGAATAATCGCGCGAATAGACCGGGTTCTTCACAAATGATCAAGCGATAACCCCACAACGGCTCGGCCTGGTCCCCGTTTCGGTAAGTGCGGATGATTGATGCCCTGCAAGCGCTCTTGATGCAGTGCGGCAAGGCAAATCTGTCGCGCTATTGTCCCTTTTTCGAGCTGCCCGTCTTGGTGACAATGGTTTTCTTCAACACTTCAAATACCGCCGCGGTGTCCTGATCGCCAAGCCCCATCGTCATCGCCTCCGTGTAGACCGGCTGCGTCAGCGTGAACAAAGGGGTTTTGCACCCGACGTCGTCGGCGAATTCGGCAATGATCGCCATGTCCTTTTTCCAGGTCGAAATTTTCATGGTCGCCGGCTGGTATTTGCCCTCGACCATCATCGGCGCGCGCATCTGGAACATGCGCGAGCCGCCGGCGCCCGGACCGACCATTTCAACTACCTTCTTCGGATCGAGGCCCGCGCGTTCCGCCAGGATCATCGCCTCAGCGGTGGCGACGTTGTGGATCGCCACCAGATGATTGGCGACAAATTTCATCTTGCTGCCGTTGCCGTACACCCCGAGATCGGCGCTTTGCTTGGCGAAGTCAGCAAACAGCGGCATACATCGGGCAATCGCACCGCTGTCGCCGCTGGCATAGACGATCAGATCGCGCATCCTGGCTTGCGCGCCGGTTCCGCTCAATGGGCAGTCGAGCGCGACGTGGCCCGCCTGTTTCAGGGTCGCTTCGAAGCGGAGCTTGTCGGCAAGGGTGAGGGTGGAGAGCTCGATTACGATACGCGGCGGCTCGCCGGAACCGGCGATTTGCTTCGCCACGCTCTCGACGGCCGCAGGGCTCGGCAGGCTCGTCATGATGACAGGCGCATCTTTCGTGAGCTGTTCCACGCTGTCGGCGATGATGACGTTGGCCGCGGCGAGCTCGGCCCGCTGTGCGGCATCGGTATCGAAGCCGATCACGCGCCAGCCGCGTTCGACAAGGTTGCGGGAGATCGCGCCGCCCATAATGCCGAGCCCGACAATTCCAACCGTCTTGTGCATGCGAGTTCATCCCTCCCTGTCGAATTCGATTGACGGGCAACGCGGGCCACGCCTTAATTAGTGATCGGGCGATAAACAACCGTCAAACGGTCGGCCGGTCAAGCAGCTTTCGCCGTCATGCGGCGCTGGCCGCTTTCGCAAGGGAGGCCAGAGATGAGGGTAACAGGTTTCAACCACCTGTCGATCGGCACGAAGAACCTCGACGAATCGGTGAAATTCTACGAGACAGTGTTGGGGATGCAGACTATCCCAAGCTATAATTTCGGCTTCAAGACGAAGTATCTGCGTTGCGGCGACCTGCAACTGCATATCTTCGAGCTGGAAGACCAGGTTCCGGTCTACCAGCACTTTGCGGTGGATGTTGACGATTTTCATGCGGCCTATGATGCGGCAAAGGCAATGGGCGCGCTCGATTCGACCACGTTCCGCAATTCCGTTAACGAACTTCCCGATGGCTGCGTGCAGATGTATCTGCGGGATCCATCCGGCAATCTGATCGAGATCGACTGGCCCGATGTCGAAACGCTTGACCGTTCGCGGATTTCCGAGATGAAGTTGTTGAGCGAGTTCGCCAAACAGGACGAAGAAGGCTTGGCCGCCTCGCTCTACCTTGATCGGCCGCACATGAAGGCCGCGCGCCGGGCGCGATAGCGAGGACCGCGAGATGACAGGTACCGGTCTGAAGTCGAATGCAGGGTTACCCCCGGGAGCGGAGACCGACGATCGCGCCTATGCGACCATGATCACCCGCGCCAAGGCGCTGGTTCCGCGCTTGCGTGACCGCGCATCGAAGACGGAGGAATTGCGACGGCTGCCGCCGGAGACCGAACGCGAGTTGCACGAGGCCGGCCTGTTTCGGATCGTGCAGCCCAAGCGCGTCGGCGGCTCTGAACTGGATTATATCGCGCTGGTCGATTGCGCCGATGCGATCGGGCAGGCCGATGCCTCGGCGGCTTGGAACTTCGCCAATCTGTCAAGCCACCACTGGATGCTGGCGATGTTCGACAAGCGCGCCCAGGATATCGTCTGGGGCAAGGACGCCAATGTCTTGATTGCGTCCTCTTTCATTTTCCCGGCTGGGCGCGCCCGGAAGGTCGACGGCGGCTATGTGCTGCGTGGCAGTTGGCCTTTCTCCTCAGGCGTTGATTCCTGCGAGTGGAACATGCTCGCCAGCGTCGTCTCATCGGACGATGAAGCCGACGGCATCGAGTATCGCATCTTCCTGGTCAACAAGAGCGACTACAAGGTCAAGGACACCTGGGACGCGACCGGATTGCGGGGCACGGGATCGAATGACGTCGAGGTTCATGACGCTTTTGTCGCCGAGCCGATGACGGTTGCGGTGAGCGAACTTGCCGGCGGGCCGACACCCGGAAGCGCGGCCAATCCGAACGCGCTTTACACGCTTCCGGTGTTCTCGTTGTTTCCTTACGTGCTGTCCGGCGTCGCGCTCGGAAACGCGCAGGCCTGTCTCGACGATTACGTCGCCCTCGCGCGGTATCGCGCGTCGACCTACAACCGCACGAAACTTGGCGACCTCCAGACCACGCAGATCAAGATTGCGGAAGCCTCGTCCAAGATCGACGCGGCGCGCCTGATCATGCGTTCGACCTGTATCGAGGCGATGGTCGAGGCCCGCTGCGGGCACGTTCCGGATATTTCCGCCAAAACCAGGACGCGCCGCGACGGAGCTTACTCCGTCAACCTCTGCACCGAGGCGGTGTCGCTGCTGTTTGCCGCAAGCGGGGCGCGAGGACTCTACACCTCGGGCGCCCTGCAGCGGCAGTTCCGTGACGCCCACGCGATCAATTCGCACATCGCCTTCAACTTCGACGCGGCCGGCACCAATTACGGGCGCGTCGCGCTCGGCCTGCCGTCCGAAAACCTGACGCTTTGAGGCCGAGAGGATGAACGATTCCACGAAGCATCTGACCGAGCCCGATCCCGCTAACGAGCTCGCGAGCGGCAGCTCCGCCATCGACCCCCGGGATTTTCGCAATGCGCTTGGCACATATGCCACCGGTGTCACCGTCATCACGGCGATGGGGACAGACGGAAAGCCCTACGGGTTGACGTGCAATTCGTTTGCCTCGGTGTCGCTCAACCCGCCGCTCGTGCTCTGGAGCCTGGGGCTGTATTCCCAGGGCTTGCCGGTCTTCCAGAACGCCAGCCATTTCGCAGTCAATGTGCTTGGTGCTTCGCAGCAGGCGCTGGCGACTAAATTCGCAAATGCATCAGTGGATAAGTTCGCAGGTATCGCCTGGACGCCGGGCCTTGGCAACGCGCCGCTTCTTGCCGACAGCGTGGCGTATTTTCAATGCCGGGCCGCCAACCGCTATTACGGCGGCGATCACGTGATCTTTTTGGGCGCAGTCGAGGCCTATGCCTATAACCGGCAGGAGCCGCTTCTGTTTGTACGCGGCGGCTACGGGCGGTTTTGTGGCGTCGATGATGTTCCGGTGGCCGCGGAGTCATGAGCAAGAAGGCTTCGCTCAGGCGCGCGCGCGTCAAACAGAAGCGGCTGTCGCCGGACGACCGGCGCAAGGAATTCGTCGCGAAAGCGACCGAGTTTTTCTCGGAGGAAGGATTTGGCGGCGGCACGCGCGCACTGGCGCGCCGGTTGGGGGTGACCCAGCCGCTATTGTATCGTTATTTTCCGAGCAAGGACGATCTGATCAAGGAAGTCTATCGCACCGTTTATCTCAAGCCGCTCGAGAACGGATGGGAGAAGCTGCTCGCCGACCGTTCGCGGCCGATCCGCGAGCGGCTGCAGGAGTTCTACAACGCCTATACGAATGTGATCTTCAACCGAAAGTGGATTCGCATTTATCTCTATTCAGGCTTGAAGGGGCTCGAGATCAACCGCTGGTATGTCGGCGTGGTACGCGACAAGATTATTTCCCGCATCATCAGGGAATGCCGCTTTGAAGCGGGGTTGCCGTCGCACACCAAGCCCACCGCCGCCGAGATCGAGATGGCCTGGGTATTTCACAGCGGAATTTTCTATTACGGCGTCCGCAAGTACATCTATGAGTCTCCCGTGCTCGAAAGCAAGGAGCAGATGATCGCCGATGCGGTGGATGCTTTCCTGGCCGGCTTCGCGCGCGTTTTTGGCAGCGTTGACGGCGTCGGCCAGTCTGCCGCGAAGGAAGTCGTCTAGCACGTCTCAGATCTTTTCGATGCTGCCGCTTTTCACCGAGCGCTGAATTGCCTCGAAACTGCGGACGTTGGCGAGCATTTCCTCAGATGTCACCGGGTAGGGCGCCTGACCCAGCGCGGCTCGACCAAAGGCCTCGAGGTTATCGCGTACCGCCGGGTGCGGCGGGTAGAAGCTGCTCGCCGGATCTTCGTCCCGGTGCACGCTGATCACGTCCCATCCGGTCGAGTTTTGCGGATGGCTGCGGTCGCGGATTTCCATCCAGCCCTTCGATCCCAACAGCGCCAGGCGCCCCATGAATGGTGTCGCCAGCACCGCGCCCAATATCGCGGTGGCGCCGCTCTCAAAGGCGAGCATGATCGACATCGTGTCGCCATTCTCGAAATGGCTGCCCAGTTGCGAAAGCCGCGCCCACACCCTGGTCGGCCGCCCCAGGAACGCGATCGCAAGATCGACCATGTGAATGCCGGTGGCCGAAAGGGGGCCTGCCGGATTCACCGTCTTCGACAACCGCCAATTGTCGTGGGGCAGTTTCAGGAACAGGTCCTGGCTGAAATTTCCTTCCAGAAGCAGGGGATTGCCGAATTCACCGGCGGCGAAGCGCTTTCGCATTTCGATCACAGCAGGCTCAAAGCGGCGTTCGTGGCCGGTGCCCAGTTGCACGCCCGCTTTCTCGACGGCGGCAAGGGCGACTTCCGCGTCGGCCGCGGTCGTGCATAGCGGCTTTTCGCAGAACACGTGGCGTCCAGCCTCTGCTGCCGCGACGATCTGGCCGGCGTGCTTCTCCTGTGGCGTGCAGAGAATAACGGCGTTAACGTCAGGATCCGCGAGCGCATCCTCGAAGCGTGGCGCGGTCGCAACGCCAAGCGCGGCCGCCGTTGCGCGCGCCGATTCAAGCGGGTCGACGCCAAGCACCGGCTTGACGACGGAACTATTGAGCAGGTTCTTGAGGATGTTTTGTCCCCACCAGCCCAACCCGATGACGGCGGTCTTCAACGCCACGGCGTTGTCCTCCCGATTTTCTCGAAACGCTATTCGGCAGCGGTGGATTGTTTAGAAATCGCCGCATTGAGCCGCGGAATGACCTGTTCGGCCATCAGGATCATGGACCGTCGTCCAAGTTCGCGGTCCTTCCAGTCCTTGCCGGCATAGAGCAGCGTGCCGAAGGTCCCGACCTCTTCTTGGAAGGCAAGCAACTGATCGGCGACGCTGTCGGGCGTTCCATAGATGACCAGCTTGTCGCAAATCATCTCCAGCGTCACCTCGTCGTCGGGCTGATCGCGGCGCGTCTTGAACAGCTCGATGCGGCCGTTCTTCTTCAACTTGGTGAACAGTGAGCGGTAGTAATAGACATAAGGGCCGTTGGGATCGGTTGCGTAGGCTTTTGCCGTTGCCGCGTCCTTGGCGACGAACACGCTTTTGGCGACGCGCCAGTTCGCAGGGTTCGCGAGGCGTCCACCGCGTTCACAGCCCTCAACATATTTCGGCCAGTGGCTTTTCACCCAGGCCGGCATCAGGAAGTTCGCAGAAATCGGGTCCCAGCCGCGCGCGGCGGCCTCGGTCACGCCCTTCGAGAACGGCGCCACAGCGGTTACGACAATCGGCGGATGCGGCCGCTGCATGGGCTTTGCGATAAAGCCTTGCCCGATATCCTGGATAAGCGTTCGTTCCGTCGAGATGTTCCAGTATTTGCCCTTGAAATTATACGGCGGTTCGCAGGCCCAGATGTCGAGCACTTGATTGATCGATTCCAGGAACATCTCGTTACGGTTGGCGTCGAGATTGCCGAATAATTCGGCATCCGACAGAAGCCCGCCGGGGCTGATGCCGAAGATCAAGCGGCCGTCGAGCATGTGATCGAGCATCGCGATCGTGGCCGCCACCGTGGCCGGATGGGTGTTCGGCATGTTGACGGTGCCGGTGCCGAGCTTCATCTGCTTGGTCGCAGCCGCAATCCAGGCAATGAATGCCATGCAGGAGGTGATGTTCTCGGCCTTGTCGGTCACATGCTCGCCGACATAGCCTTCCGTGAAGCCGAGTTCGTCGGCCAAAACGAAGGCTTCGCGATCTTCCCGGAGCGAGAGCTGCCAATCCTTCTCCAAAGGATGGATCGGCATAGTGAAGAAGCCCAGATTCATCGCCTGCTCCTCCCTGGAGCCGATCTCGTCGCGCTTCGAGAAAGATTGCGCTTCATCGCATTATGACTAATCCGAAAGTCGAGTCATCAGAAATAATCGGTCGATAAGCAAACTTGACCTTTGCCGGGCTGCGCCGTCTAATCCTGCCAAAAATACACCAATGCGGCCGGGGAGGTCACATCCATGAAAGCCTCGGCTTTCAGTTACGCCCGTGCAACCAGCGTTCTCAGCGCGATCGAGTTGCTGGCGGCGCATGGCGAGCGGGCGAAAGTGCTCTCAGGCGGTCAAAGCTTGATGCCCGCGATGAATCTACGCCTCGCGGCGCCCGAACTAATTGTCGATATCGGCGAGCTCAAGGAGTTGCGAGGTATCGCGGTCGGCGGCGGCCTTATCAAGATCGGAGCGTTGACCCGCCACGCCGATCTGCTCAAATCCCCCGAGATCGCTGCGCAGGCTCCGCTGTTACGAGATGCCGCCGCTCAAATTGCGCATCCGGCGATCCGCAACCGGGGCACGATCGGCGGTAGTCTCGCGCATGCCGATCCCGCTTCCGAACTGCCCGCTTGCATGGTGGCGCTGAACGCTACCATCATCGCCCAGGGAGCGGCCGGCGAACGCCGAATTCCGGCAACGGATTTTTTCGCCGGGATTTATGAGACGGCCTTGTCGCCGCAGGAGTTGCTGATTGCAGTCGAGCTGCCCACCGCGCGGAAAGGTTCCACGCACTTCTTCTCTGAATTCGCCCGGCGTCATGGCGACTACGCCATCATTGGCCTGGCGGCGCAGGCGATCGTTGAGAATGACAGGTTGACGGATTTTCGGCCGGTTTTCTTTTCTGTCGGCGATCGGCCGCATCTTGCCAAAGCCACGGCCGGGCTCGTCAAGAAAGCCGTCACGCCAGCGCTGCTGTCGGAAGCCTCAGATGCGTTGAGCAAAGAGCTCGATCCGCCCGAGGATCAGCAGGCCAGTAGCTCAATGCGGCGGCATCTGGCGAAAGTGTTGCTGAGCCGCAGCGTGGCAGCGCTTCTCGGCCGTCCCGATCTGAATGCCGGGGGAGCTCTGTGACGGCACCCCATTTCATCTCGCTCCACGTCAATGGCGAGCGCGTCGATGCGCAGGTCTTGCCGCGGCTCAATCTTGCGGACTTCCTGCGCGAGCATCTCAAACTCACCGGCACTCATGTCGGCTGCGAGCACGGGGTGTGTGGCGCCTGTACGGTACGCGTCAACGGGGAGATCGTCCGCTCCTGCTTGATGCTGGCGGTGCAGACGCAAGGGGCTTCGGTGGAGACGATTGAAGGACTTTCCGACACTGGCGAGATCGCCGATCTGCAGGCCGCCTTTCGCGATCGCAACGCGCTGCAATGCGGCTTTTGCACGCCGGGAATGTTGATTGCCGCGCAGGATTTGCTGAAGCAGGAGGCGGAGCCGGACCGCGAGCGCATCCGCGAGCATCTCGCCGGGAATTATTGCCGCTGCACCGGTTACCAGGCCATCATCGATGCGGTGGAGATAACCGCGCAGGCGCGCCGGGGGCAGAAGCCATGACGTCGTCGCCCGCAAACAAACAAGCTCTTTCGGAACTCGATCGGCCGAATTCGTACATCGGCAAGGTGGTGCCGCGCCCAAACCTCGATCGGCTGATGCAGGGACGCGGGCTCTATGTTAGCGACGTGGAACTGCCGCGAATGGCGCATGTCGTGTTCGTTCGTTCGCCGCATGCGCATGCCAGGATTGTCGGGATCGACGCGAGCGCGGCGAAGCGCATGCCCGGCGTGATCGCGGTCGTGACCGGAGAAGAACTCGCCGCCGTTATCACGCCGTGGGTCGGCGTGCTCTCGCATCTGAAAGGGCTCAAATCCGCGCCCCAAAGTGCAATCGCGATCGATCGCGTCTGCTGGCAGGGCGAGGCGGTCGCGGCCGTGGTCGCCGCCAGTCGTGCCGCGGCGGAAGACGCCGCCGAGGCCGTCGAGGTGCAGTTTCAGGAGCTCGAGGCGGTGACGGATATGCGCTCCGCGCTCGATCCGCGGACGCCGGTCATCCATCCCGCGCTCGGTGACAACCTCGCCTTCGAGCGCAACCTCGATGCAGGTGCAGTCGATGCGGCCTTTGTCAGTTCGGACGAGATCGTGGAAGCGGAGTTCGTGTTCGCCCGGCACACCGGCGTGACACTGGAGCCGCGCGCGGTGGTGGCGGACTGGAACGCGGCCGAGGCGCGGCTGACGATTTACCAGGGCACGCAGGCGCCTCATATGGTGCAGAACCTCGCGGCGCTTCACCTTGGACTTGAGGAGTCGCAGGTTCGCGTGATCTGCAAGGATGTCGGCGGCTCCTTCGGCATCAAGGTTCATATCTATGCCGACGAAATGGCGACCTACGCTTTGTCGAAGCTGTTGCGCCGGCCGATCAAGTTCGTCGCCGACCGGGTCGAGAGCTTCAACACCGACATTCACGCCCGCGATCACCGCTGCAAGGGACGGATCGGCGTCAAGCGCGACGGCACCATCTTGGCCTTCGAAATCGACGATCTCACCGGCATCGGTCCCTATTCGATGTATCCGCGCACCAGCGCTATTGAGGCGAACCAGGTCGTCAATCTGATCGGCGGGCCCTATGCGACCAAGAATTATCGCGCCCGCGCCCGCGTCGTATTCCAGAATAAAAATGTAATGTGCCAGTACCGCGCGGTCGGGCATCCCATCGCCTGTTCGATTACCGAGGAGCTTGTCGATCTGGCGGCCGCGAAGATCGGCATGGACCCGGTCGAAATCCGCCGCCGCAATCTGATTGCGGACGATGCGTACCCTTGCGCGTCGCCCTCCGGCCTGCGCTTTGAGCTGTTGTCGCATCACGCGGCGATGAACAAGCTGATGACGATGATGGATTACGACGCGTTGCGCGCCGAGCAGGCCGCGCTTCGCAAGAAAAACATTCATCGCGGGATCGGCATCGCCAGTTTTATCGAGGTCACCAATCCCAGCGCCGCATTCTACGGCGTCGGTGGTGCCAAGATTTCGTCGCAGGACGGCGTTGCGGTGCGGCTCGACGCGCAAGGTGCGGTAATTTGCCAGACCAGCATCACCGAGCAGGGGCAGGGCTCGGAATCGCTGACCGCGCAGATCGTCGGCAGCGTGCTGGGCGTCTCGATGGGCCGCGTGCGCGTCATCCTGGGCGATACCGATCAGACGCCTTACGGCGGCGGCACCTGGGCCTCGCGCGGCGCCGGCATCGGTGGCGAAGCCGCGCTTCAGGCCGCCAAGGTCCTGCGCAAGAACATCCTGGATGTCGCCGCCGCCATCCTGCAATCGTCGCCCTCAGAACTCGACATCGCCAACAACGCGGTCGTGAACGCGACCGATGGCGCGCCGCGCATCGAATTGCGCGAGCTTGCGAGAATCGTCTATTTCCGCCCGGATACCTTGCCGCCGGGCATTCAGGCCGAGCTGATGGCGACACGGCACTTCGTGCCCCGCGAATACCCGTTCGCCTTCACAAATGGCGTTCAGGCCTCGTGGCTTGAGGTCGATACCGATACCGGATTCGTCAAACTATTGAAGCATTGGGTGGTCGAGGATTGCGGCACCCTGATCAATCCGCAACTGGTGGACGAGCAAATCCGCGGCGGCGTGGTGCAGGGGCTGGGTGCGGCGCTGTTCGAGAAATGCATCTACGACGAACGCGGGCAATTGACCAATGCCAACATGGCCGACTATCTGGTTCCGATGTCCGGCGAAATGCCCGATATCGATGTCGGTCACGTGGTGTCGCCGACCGCCGAGAGCGAGCTCGGCGCCAAGGGCGCTGGCGAGGCTGGGACGGCGGGCGCGGCGGCGGCGGTTTCGAACGCAGTGAATGATGCGCTGAAGCCGTTCGGCGCCATAATTACGGAGATTCCGCTGACACCGCAGGTTATCCTGACCGCGCTAAAGCGAATTTGAGTGAGGACGGCGCCAGCAAGACCACATACAATATGACTTGAGGGGAGGAAGCATGATCAGGAATGTCACCAAATCGGGAAGAATTTCCCGCCGCCGCCTGCTCGCGACAGCCAGCGCCGGAGCCGCGCTCGCGGCGTCGCCATTTCGCATCAATCTTCTGCAGGCGCAGGAAACGCCGATCAAAATTGGATTTCCGGTTCCTTTGACCGGGCCCTACGGCACCGAAGCCCAGGATCAGGTGCGCGCCGCGCAGCTCGCCATCGCCCAGTTCAACGACGCAGGCGGCCTCAACGGGCGCAAGGCCGAGTTGCTCGTCCGGGACGACAAGCTCAATCCCGGCGAAGCTGCGACGCGAACGCTGGAACTGGTCGAAAAGGAGAAGGTGAATTTCGTCGTCGGCAGCCTTTCTGCAGCGGTACAGCTTGCGATCAACAACGTTACCAAGGAGCGCGGCATCATCTTCAATTCGATCAGCCAGTCCGATGCGATCAATGAAGCCGCCGACTTCAGCAAATACACCTTCCATGAGGCGATGAACCCGCATCTGACCTCGGGCGCGGTCGGCCGCTACGCCTTTTCGAAATTCGGCAAGAAGGTCGCGTTCCTCACCGCGGACTACGCCTATGGCCACGAGATGGTGCGCGGCTTCCTCGAGGTCGGCAAGGCGTTCAATGTCGAGAACCTCGGCGATATCAGGCACCCGCTTGGCACGTCCGACTTCTCGACCTTGTTGCCGCGTCTCCAGGCGCTGAAGCCCGATATTCTCTGCATCATCAATTTCGGCCGCGATCAGCAGATCGCGCTGAGGCAGGCGACCGATTTCGGCGTCAAGAAGACCATTCAAATCATCGCGCCGCTGCTCTCGCATGCGAGTCGGGTTGCGGCCGGACCGCAGGCCTTCGAGGGCGTAGTCGGCGGCTGTTCGTTCTATTGGGGTATCGAGGATAGATTCGCCTCCACCAAGGCTTTCAACGACGCCTTCCGCAAGATGTATGACGGCAAGGTGCCGACCGATTACGGAGCCCTTGGCTATGGCGGCGTGCGGACGGTGTTGGCCGGCGTCAAGAATGCCGGCAGCGTCGACACCGACAAGGTGATCGCCGCCATGGAAGCGCTGAAATACGACTTCTACAAGGGACCGCAATATTATCGCAAATGCGACCACCAGTCGGTGCAATCGGTGCTGCTCATCAAGTCGAAGTCGAAGGACATGAAGAACGAGTCCGACGTCTTCGAGGTCATCGGCACGGACGAACCCAATGAGGCGAACCTGCGCAGTTGCGAGGCGCTCGGTCACAAGGTCTGAGAAGGCGAGGGCGCGTATCTAGCCCGGGTACACGCCGCTTTGGGAAAACATATGGCCGGTCTGAGCCTTGATCTGATCGCCCTGCAACTATTTGCGGGGCTCGCGCTCGGCGCCATCTATGTGCTGTTTGCGATCGGCCTTTCATTGATCTTCGGCATGCTGACCGTGGTCAATTTCGCCCACGGCGCCTTCTACATGGTGGGAGCCTATGTCGGGCTCTACATCCTGATGCTCGGCGGCAATTTCTGGATCTGCCTGGTCGCGGTGCCGCTGATCGTCGGCCTGTTCGGCCTCGTCGTCGAACGCATCCTGATCAGGCCGCTCTACGGCCGTGGCATCGACTATCCGCTGCTGCTGACCTTTGGACTTAGCTATGTGATGGTCGAGCTGGTGCGCATCGTGTTCGGCAAGACCGGATTTCCGTTCGATACCCCGGAGATCCTGCAGGGCGCGGTCAATATCGGCGTCGGCTATTTCCCGCTCTATCGCCTGTTCGTGATCGGCGCCACCGCAGCCGTGCTGCTGGCGCTGTGGCTGTTTCTCGAGAAGACCAGTTTCGGCCTGATTATCCGGGCCGGTGCGCGCGATCCGCAGATCGTGCGCGTGCTGGGGGTCAACGTGGCGCAGGTCTGGCTGGTGGTTTTTGCCATTGGAACGGCCATTGCCGGTTTCGCCGGCTTGCTGGCGGCGCCGCTGCAGGGCGTCATTCCCGAGATGGGCGGCACCATTCTCGCCGAGGCCTTTGTCGTCACCGTCGTCGGCGGCATGGGGTCGATCGGCGGCGCCGTGCTCGCCGGTCTGCTGGTCGGCGTTGTCGTCAGCATGACGTCGCTGTTTGCTCCGGAAATGGGCAAGGTTTCGATCTTTGCGCTGATGGCGGTCGTGCTGATCGTGCGGCCGCAAGGCTTCTTCGGCCGCGCCGG
>DATGGY010000213.1:0-6639 GCA_035308285.1 Bradyrhizobium sp.
GTTGAACAACTCCTTCACGATCGCCTGGCAATCGTCAAAGGTGCCTTCGATGGCCAACGCATGAACATTTCCGGCGCCGGCCGTGGTCATCATTCGGCGCTGCACGTCCGAGATGCGACCGTGCGGAAACAGAACGATGAGGTCGACATTGTCGCGACCGGCGAATGCATCGACCGCCGCCCCTCCGGTGTCGCCTGAGGTCGCCACCACGATCGTGGTGCGCTCGGCGCGCTTGGCCAGCACGTGATCCATCAGCCGCGAAATCAATTGCATCGCGACGTCCTTGAACGCAAGCGTCGGACCGTGGAACAGCTCCAGCAGGAATTGATTGGGGCCAATCTGATCGAGCGGCACCACCGCGGGGTGACGAAACGCGGCATAGGCCTCGTTGGCCATGCGCCCGAGATCGGCGTCGGAAATCTCGTCGCCGACAAAGGGACGGATCACCTCGACCGCGACCTCCCAATAGGGCCGACCGAAAAATCCGGCGATGGTTTGGGGCAAGAGCTGCGGCCAGGTTTCCGGCACGTAAAGGCCGCCGTCGCGGGCAAGCCCGGTCAGCATCACGTCGCAGAAACCCAAGACAGGAGCCTCCCCCCGCGTCGAGATATAGTGCGCCAAACCGCCCTCCAAAGGCCGCGGCAATAGACTTAAGCCTTTGATATAAGTTGATAATCTGATTTTTCTGGCCGTGAAGCCGGGCCGCACCATAAGCGTTTTCGCGACATTGGGAAATGCCGCAATGGAGAGAAAACCAAACCGTCGGGCGCGCCTGCTCCGACTGCGGCCCCTCAGGTGCGCATCCGCGATCCCGCGGCACGAAGTGCCCGGGTCTTGCATAAATCCGTCCGTCACCCGTCAGAGGGCGCAGGGAATGCCGGGCGCTCGATGCGCCCGAAGTCTCGCGTGCGAAATGAAAAAAGCACACGAGCGTAGTCACCACGGTCACACCGGAATCACCCGGCATTCCCCGCGCAACGGTTTTAACAGCTTATATCGGGCTCTCCCCGGGGACCGGGCTTTCTTGCCCCCGTCGCTTCGCGAAAGACTCCACGAAACTTGACGCCAGCGTCGGGGCGTCAGGACCACACGACTTCGCCGTCCGCCGCTAACATCGCTCGTCTCGCGACATTGCCGCGTCCATTGCATCCCGCCCCGCGTTGATGACGTTGCGCAACGCCCCTCTTTTGGGACCGGACGGCTCGAAACATACACCTGATTTGCATTTCGGAAAAACAGAAATATTTTTGCAAAGGGGTCTGGACAAGCGATTTATCTTAAAGCAGCGCTCATTCACTGATTTGCCCCCTGCCCCTCGCTCGAACAAGGCGAGCGGCGCCCAGTGAGGCGGCGCAACACGCTGCGTCATTGCGCGCTGCGGGCCAGAATTGATACGATTACGTGATCAGGGCGAGGGGAAAATATGAGACGGCATCAGTTTCCATCGTTTTTGTTCATCGCAACTGCAATAGTAGTTTTGGCAACGGCTTCTCCGTCGTTCGCACAAGGCGGCAGCATAGGCGGGAGCATTGGCAAGCAAAACAAATCAGTCTCGGGCGGAGTGGATGATTCGCCGGCTCCGCGTCCGCTGAAGAAAAATACCGCGAGACATTCAGAGACGCCGAGCCAGCGGCCGAAAGGCGGCTGTCCCAACATCGTCGGGTCATGGAATAGCTGGGCTTCGAATATTTTCGGTAACGGCGACGCGGTCATGGAAGCCGACGGCAGCGCCAGGCATGCCAGCGGCATCGCCGGCAAATGGCGTTGCGACAATGGCCAGCTTTATATTGAGTGGTCGGATGGAAAGCCCGGCCCCGTGCGCGTGTCGGCCGATGGCAAGCGCATTTTGAATTCCTCCGGCGGCGTCCACATGAGCCGTTGATGGGTCTTGCCGCTCCTCAGGATGAGGATACGTGCCCCGGATGCTGCGCAGCGCGCCGCTCTTCGCGGCGTGGTGCGCTGCTGATCCGGGGTCCATTGTGCACTCCACATCGCCTTGGGTCCCGGCTCTGCGGTGCACCGTGAAGAACGCTGCACCGCGTCCGGGACAAGCAAGGCATTGCTTCACACTCTCTAGGAGGAAGCGTGACGCCCCTTCCCGCGCCACCAGATTGCGAAAGCAATCGCCACGGCGCCGGCCAGGGCAAACCAGGTGATGGCGTATTGCAGATGATCGTCCTTCAGATGCACCTCGAGCGGTCCGGGTTTCGGGATGGCATTTGCAGGCAGGGGCTGTTCGAGATCGACATAGAACGGCGCGACCTCGCCCCAGCCGAGTACACGCGCCATCGCCAGATGATCGCGGGTGAACCACAGACGTTTGGCGATGTTTTCCGCAGGTGTCAGAAGCCCTGCGGATTCGGGAAAGCGGATATAGCCGGTCAGCATGACCGGTTCGCCGGTGACGAGCCGCGCCACCGCGCGATCCTCCACGACGCGGTCCTGCATCGTGTTCTGCACGAAGCCGGCGTTGATCACGACGGTCTCGCCGCTTGGGAGCCGCGCCGGCAGGAAGGCCCAGGTGCCAGGCCCGCTAATATCGTCGCGCACCGCCGAGCCCGCGCTATAGACCATGGCGTCGGGTACGGATTCATACTTCGCCTCGAAACTGACGCGGCGAAATTCGTCCCGCACCGATGTCAGCGCGTTCCATTGCGCAGGCGACGGCAACGAATTGGGTGCCGCCGCGAGGCGCTCGGTCAGGGCCGCTATCAGCGCATGTTTCTCAACCCGGCGCTGCAACTGCCACAGGCCGAGGCCTATGGACAGCGCGACCATCAAAAGCGTGAAAGCCCCGAAGCCAACACCCCGGCGACGCCACCATCCCGTCGTCGCGCTCATTTCGGCTCGCGGTCGATCAGGCGGCCCGGAGCTGCGTTGTGGTGGAATTGCAGCGCAATCAGAAGCGCCTTCATCGCGCGCAGCGGCAGCAGCGTGGTCGCGAGAATCAGCGGCAGCCAAAGCACCGCGTGCAGCCAGAACGGCGGCTGAAACTTGACCTCCACGATCAACGCGCAGGCAACCACGATCGCTCCCGCCAGCATGATGATGAAGATAGCGGGCCCGTCTCCGCTGTCGATGAAGGCATAATCGAGCCCGCAAGATTCGCACCGCGGCGCAAGCGTAAGAAAGCCCGCGTAGAGCTTGCCCTGGCCGCAGCGCGGACATTTGCACGCAAGCCCGCGCAACGCGCTCTTGGCGAGTGTTGGTGGCATCGGGTCGGGCATGCTTTTGCTTTTCCTTTTCAGCCAGGTGCTCCCGTGTCCCGGACGCGGCGCAGCGTCCTTCACGCTGCTCCGCAGAGCCGGGACCCATGCGGCGACAAGCTCGGTGGGCCCCGCATCAGCAGCGCACCGCATAGCGCGTCGAAGACGCGCGTAAACGCGCTTATGGCGCTGCGCAGCATCCGGGGCACGCCACAAAACAAAAGGGGCAGCCCTTACGGCCGCCCCTTGTAGCACCGTGGAGGGCGCGATCAATGCGCGCCGTGGGCCATGCTTTCCGCGCCGTGACCCCAAACGTAGATGCAGGCGAACAGGAACAGCCACACCACGTCGACGAAATGCCAGTACCAGGCGGCGAATTCGAAACCGAGATGCTGCTTTGGACTGAAGTGCCCGGCATAGGCACGCGCCAGGCACACGGTCAGGAAGACGGTGCCGATCAGCACATGGAAGCCGTGAAAACCGGTCGCCATGAAGAAGGTCGCGCCGTAGACATTGCCTGAAAAATGGAATGCGGCGTGGGCGTATTCATAGGCCTGCACACAGGTGAAGCTCGCGCCCAGCAGGATCGTCAGGATCAAACCGTATTTCAGGCCCTGGCGGTCGTTCTCGAGCAGCGCGTGATGCGCCCAGGTCACGGTGGTGCCGGAGGTCAGCAACAACAGCGTATTCAAGAGCGGCAAATGCCAGGGATCGAAGGTCTCGATGCCCTTGGGCGGCCAGACGCCGCCGAACAGCGCCTCGCGGGTGGCGTGAACCGGATCGGCGGGGAACAGCGCCGAATTGAAGAACGCCCAGAACCAGGCGACAAAGAACATCACTTCGGAGGCGA
The DNA here is from genome assembly GCA_035308285.1 of Bradyrhizobium sp. GTDB lineage: Bacteria > Pseudomonadota > Alphaproteobacteria > Rhizobiales > Xanthobacteraceae > Bradyrhizobium. The sequence goes on from DATGGY010000213.1 coordinate 4,057, forward strand.
TGAACAGGATCATGCCGTAGCGGTGGCTGATCTGCACCACACGGGTGTGATCGCCCTTGTACTGCGCCTCGCGGATCACGTCCGTCCACCAGTTCGCCATGGTGTAGAGCACGCCGATGACGCCGATGAAGAAAATGATTGGCGCCGCCGCACCCATCATATGATGCATCCAGTTAATCGCGCCGACGGCCATGATGAAGACCGAAACGGCGCCGACGATCGGCCACGGGCTCGGATCGACGAGGTGATAGTCGTGGTGCTTGACTTGCGCCGTAGCCATTTGCGGTCTCTCCGTTAGCGGTGCCTGTTCGGCACTGTTCGTCTCAAAAACTTAAGTCTCGTAACCCGACAATCAGAGGCTTGCCTTTAAAGATTTCCTCTGGGTTTGTCCGGCTCGCCCGCGGCGAGCGGCTTCGGTGCCGCCTCGCGCACGGGATAGAAGGTGTAGGACAGCGTAATAGTGTTCAACCCGTCATTATCGCTGTCATTGACGATCGACGAATCGACATAGAACACCACCGGCATTTCGCGCTTTTCACCGGGACCCATGGTCTGTTCGGTGAAGCAGAAGCAGTTGATCTTCTGGAAATACGCCCCAACGGTCAGCGGCGCCACATTATAGGCGGCCTGCCCGGTCGTGGTCCGCGCCGATTGATTGGTCACGGCGTAGTTCACGGTGACGACCTCACCGATCCTGACCTCGATTTCGGTCTGCTCCGGCTCGAACTTCCACGGCAGCCCGCCCGCCACGTTGGAATCGAAACGTATGCTTACCTTGCGCGAGAGCGGTGCCCCCGACGGCGCCGAGGTGGCAACCTGCGTGGTGCCATTGAAACCGGTGGCGCGGCAAAACCAGTTGTAGAACGGCACCGCCGCGTAGGAGGCCCCCACCATCAGCACGACCACAAAACCGCAGATCGCCGCCACCGCCGCATCGCGCGTCAGGTCGCGGCGCGCAGCGGATTTCGGGCTTGCGGCGGGCTGTTGGTGTCTGCTTGGTTGGTTCGCCATATCGCTATATCGGCCGCACTAGCACGGCCGGCCCCTTGACCATGGTGACCGCAAAAAACAGCACGACGAGGACGCCGAGCGCCAGCGCGATGGCGATCGATCGTTGGCGACGGCTTTTTTTCTGCGCCTCGGTGAGGACAATTCCATTTCGCTGCTGCTTGTCGTCCATTGCGTGGCCATGCGCCCCCTACCCGATCGACGACGCGACGGCGCGGACGACGACTTCGATCAACAGCGTCGCAAACAGCGCAAACAGATACAGGATGGAGAACGCAAACAGCCTTCGCGTGGCGCGCAACGCCTTGCGGCCCTCGCGGCGACGGTAGACATCGATCGCAAAAGCCAGCATTCCGCCGCCAAGCGCGAGCGAGGTCACGCCGTAAACCCAATCGAAATAGCCGAGCGGCCAAGGTGCGACCGCGACCGCGACCAGGACGATCGTATAAAGCAGGATCTGGAGCCGCGTCGCGTCCGGACCGGCAACGACCGGCAGCATCGGCACCCCGGCGCGGGCATAGTCGTCGGTGCGAAACAGCGCCAGCGCCCAGAAATGCGGCGGCGTCCAGAAGAAGATGATCAGGAACAAAAGCAGCGGCTCGACCGACAACGATCCCGCCGCCGCCGCCCACGCTACCACTGGCGGCAAGGCGCCGGCAGCGCCGCCGATCACGATATTCTGCGCGGTCCAGCGCTTCAGCGCCATGGTGTAGATCACGACGTAGAAGAAGATCGTAAAGGCGAGCAAGCTGCCTGCAATCCAGTTGACCAGGATGCCGAGCGTCATCACCGAGAAGAAGGCCAGCGTCAGCCCGAACGCCATCGCTTCCGGGGGCGTGATGCGGCCGCGCGGGATCGGCCGGCTGGCGGTGCGCGACATCAGGGCGTCGATGTCGCCCTCCAGCGCCATGTTGAGCGCGCCCGCCGCGCCCGCACCGACCGCGATGCAGAGCAGTGATGTGAACGCCAGTACCGGATGGACGTGAACCGGCGCGATTACAAGCCCGACCAGGGCGGTGAAGACCACCAGCGACATCACCCGCGGCTTTAACAGCGCGATGAAATCGGCGACATCGGCCTCCGAAATTCGAGGCGCTGTGAGATCGATATGATGTTCAACGATCGACAATGCAGTCACACTTCCTGAGCGACACGGTAGGTATACCCCCTCTCCCATGGGGAGAGGGTTGGGGTGAGGGGGTACGCCCCATCGATAGACCGTACCCCCTCACCCGGATTGCTTCGCAGTCCGACCTCTCCCCATGGGAGAGGTGGAAGGTTCACTGCACGCGGGGCAGCACCTCGAACTGATGGAACGGCGGCGGAGACGGTAGCGTCCACTCCAGCGTGGTCGCGCCGGCCCCCCAGGGGTTGTCCGCGGCTTGCCGCTTGCGAGCGAACGCATCGATCAGGCCCCAGATGAAGATCAGCATGCCGACACCGGAAATATACGAGCCAATCGAGGAGACCAGGTTCCAGCCGGCAAACGCATCGGGATAATCGACGTAACGGCGCGGCATGCCTGAAAGGCCGAGGAAGTGCTGCGGGAAGAACGCCATATTGACGCCGACGAAG
>DATGGY010000214.1:0-21596 GCA_035308285.1 Bradyrhizobium sp.
CTTTGGGACAAGGCGCGCCGCACCGTCGTCTCGAACGAATCGGCCGAGATCCTGCGCATGTTCAATAGCGCCTTCGACCAGGTCGGAGCCGCGCCCGCTGATTATTACCCGGCACATCAGAGGGCCGAGATCGACGCGATCAACGACCGCATTTACCGCGATGTGAACAACGGTGTTTATCGCGCCGGATTCGCGATCACGCAGCAGGCGTATGACGAGGCTGTCGCGTCGTTATTCAAGACCCTCGACTGGCTCGAGGAGAAATTGTCCCGATCGCGCTATTTGCTGGGCGGCCGGCTTAGCGAGGCCGACATCCGGCTATTCACCACGCTGGTGCGGTTCGATGCCGTGTATCACGGACACTTCAAATGCAATATACGCCGCATCGTGGATTATCCCGCGCTCTGGCGCTTCACCCGCGACATCTACAGTCTCAAGGGGGTGGCCGAGACCGTGAACCTGCATCACATCCGCCATCATTATTACGAAAGCCATACGAACATCAATCCGAGCGGCATCGTACCGGCAGGACCGATTCTCGACTTATCGATCTCGGCGGATGAGTTGTCGAAAATAGGCGCCTGAAAGCTTCGCGCTGACAAGTCCAGAGCCTTGCTTCGCTATAGCCGTGGATCAATAAGCAAGCTGCGCCAGCAAGCCGACCCGTTCGTAAGTTGTGGGATGTACGGGTAGTGGAAGGGCATGCCGATCTTCACCTTTGAGGGTAACGAAGGTGCAAGACCTTTTTGTACTCGGCGACATCCACGGCCTGATCAGCGGTTGAAGGACTAACCGTGGGTCGTCGTTACCGCCTGGCTCTTACGACTTCGGCTCGGGTGCCGGCCCGCTCGAGGTGATCAGCTCCTTGGGCTTGGCGGCGAGACGGCTCCAGACATTGCCGGAGCAGAAGAAGCGGCCGAGCACGCAGGCTTCGACCCGAAGCGAATCTGCGCCCTTCATCGCCATCGTCGCGTAGTAGGTGGCACCGCTGGCGCGGCTATAGATATTGCCGGACCACACATCGCTGTCTTTCGGCTTCATGTTGATCAGCACGGACTCGCCGATCGCATCGGACGTCGGGTCGAGCACATAACCGCACAGCGCCTTGCCGCATGTCTCGATGCGAACCATTCCCTTGTTGCCTCCGGTCCGCCAGTCGCCGAGCGGCGAATCGGATAGCACCTCCTCGCGTTCGCGCGACGCCTTGACGACGGCCGCGGCAGGGGCTGCGGGTGCAGCAACGACGTTCGCCGGTGCGGCCGGCGGCGGCGCGGGCGGCGGAGGCGGCGCCGGTGCAGCCGCCACCGTCGGGGATGGCGGCGCGGAAGAAAACGCGTCAAACAAAAAACTACGCCGAAGGAGAAGTGCCGAATGTGATTTGAATCACCCAGCGGGCGCACCGAGAGCGAGCCGCTCGCGGCGGCGTCCTCCTGTGACGCGGATCACAGAATTTGGGACGAGCGCCGCGTAGGGTCTGCGCAGGTTCACAAAGCCATCAACCCTTGCGCTCAACCGGAGACCGTCATGAACAAGCTCACCATCCTCGCCGCGTTGCTGATGACCACGAGTTACGCCTATGCCGGCGGCAATTCAGTTTCATTCGAGATCGACGGACACAAGATCCGTATCGAGGCGCCGAAGAATTGCGACCAATTGTCGTGCCTGAAGGTCTCGGGCTTCGACTTCAACGGCTTCAACTCCAAACGCTTCGACGACGATGACGATGCCGCCGCCAAGCCCGGCCAGCCCGCGCCGGCTCCAGCCGCGCAGGCCAACGCGCCGCAAGCGCCAGCGGCTCCGGCCGCCAATCCCTCGCCCGCACCGGTGACCGTTGCGGCCACCCCGTCTCAGCCTGCCCTCAAGGAGGAGGTCGCGCCACCGGCACCGCCCGCCGCGCCGAGGCCGGCACCGGCCGCCGCCGCGCCCGTGCAAGCGCCAACCACGCCGATCGGCGTTTGGGCCACCGAAGACGACAAGGGCCAGGTTCGCATCGAGCAATGCGGAGCGAATCTCTGCGGCTATGCCGTGAAGTCGGGCGAGAGAGTCCTGATCAACATGAAGGCGCAGGACACGAAATGGGTCGGCACCATCCACGACCCCGACAGCGGCCGCAACTACGACTCCACGATCGCGATGAAGGGCACGAACGCCTTGCGGGTTCAGGGCTGCGCCTTCGGCGGAATGTTCTGCGGCGGCCAGGTCTGGAATCGCGTGAGCTAGACGACGCGCAAAACGCACTTGCTGCATGAGGGCCCGGCGGAGTCTGCCGCCGGGCCGTTTTTCGTGACGGCAAGGAAGTACGCATTCATGCTACATTCAGCCGCAAGCAGCCTCAATCGGTCCCGCGATCGCCATTTCCGGTCTTGCCGGGTTTGGAACGATCGGCAAAAGTGGATTTCGCAAAAAAACGCTCTCCCCGCGCGCTCACACAATCGAAGGCAGGCATGATCCTTTCATCAACCGGCTCGCGCTCCAAAGGATCAAGCGTGGGCACGGCGCGGCGGCGGCTTTTTCTTGCGCTGCCGGCTTGTGCGCTGCTCGCCTGCCTGATGCCGGCCGGCAGGGCGCTGGCTTACGCGGCGCCCTCTGTTGGGGTTGACGGATCGGCGCCATCGGCTGCGGTTGCCGCATCGATGCGCCTTGCGCAGGCGCCTTCTCCGACACCGCTGCCCTCGCCCACGCCGCCCGCCGCGCCGGCGCCCGCCGACGAGCCGATCGGCAACGTCGCGACGCTGACGGGCAGCGCGACCGTGACCCGCAACAACGCTTCGACGCCGCTGAAATTGCAGGACGACATTTTTCTCAATGACGTGTTGCAGACCTCGGCGAATTCCACCCTCGGCGTCACCTTCAACGACGCCACCACCTTCAACCTCACCGCCAATGCCAAGATCGCGGTGGACAATTACGTCTATGACGATGGCGGCAGGAACAACTCGGCCGCGTTCGACATCGCCAAGGGGACCGTGGCTTTCGTTGCCGCGGCCCTCGCCAGGACCGGCGACATGAAAATCACGACGCCGTCTGCTTCGCTCGGCATTCGCGGCACCACCGGACTGGTCGAGGTCGATGGGACCGCAGGCGGTGGCCACAACATCAAGCTTTATCCCGATCCCGACGGCAGGGTCGGGCATATCGACGTCAACGATCGCCGCACCGGCGCGCGGCTCGGCTCGCTCACGCAGGGCGCGAGCGGCTTTACGGTCCGGCCCGGCCCCGGCGGCCGCGTCACCGCCACGCCGCTTGTGATCTCGGCGCAACAGGCCGCGCGCGACCAGGGCATCGTGCGCCAGGTGCACGCGGCGCAGGTCGTCGGCCGTCAGGTCGTCACGCAACAACGCGCGTTGCGGCGGGCCAATCCGAACCGGACCAATCCGCGCGGCAATGCGCCGGGTCAGCCCGGACCGCAGCGGCAGAACAATCTGCAGCAACGGCCGGGCGGCCCGCCGCAACCGGCTTTGCCGAACCGCGCCGGCCAGCAAGGGCAGCAACCACCCGGCGCGCACGGGCAGCCGAATGTGCCAGGTGCGCGCCAGAGCGGACCGCCGAGCAAGCCGGCGATGCTACAGAGGCGGCCAGCCCCGCCGAAAGGCAAGCCGCCGCCGAAGGGCAAGAAGCGCTAAAGCGTTTTTCAAGCGAAGTGGAGAGCGGTTCGCGTCAAGAAAACGTGTCAGATCGAGAATCTGGAGCCCCGTTTCGATTCAATCGAAACGGAAAAGGCTCTCGGGTCGCTGTGATTACGATCGACCAGGCGAGAGCAGGTTTTAGGCCGCGCGCCGCAGCCAGTTCCGTACCTTTTGAACCAGGTTCATATGCCGGCCGCGAACCGCGCCAGGCGGAGCCTGATGAGCCGATGGAGACTGAGCTCATCCTTCGAGACGGCGCAAGAGCGCCTCCTCAGGATGAGGTCCTCTCACCCCTCATGGTGAGGAGCGCGGCAACGCCGCGCGTCTCGAACCATTGAGGCCGCTCACTTCTCCCGCGCAGTCAGCCCGGCTTTCGCATCAGGGGCTGGCCGGCCAATATTCGGCTGCCCTCCCGCACGTTGTCGCAAAATTCGAAATGATCCGGCGCCAGCACGATGATGGTCGATCCGTGCTCGAACCAGCCGAGTTCGTCGCCCTTGTGCACGCCCACGTCACATGGAAACACCGTCGGCCCCCGCGTTTGCGCATTGAACACGACATTGAGAAAATGCAACCGGATGCTCGCCACCAGGATCGCGGCAACCGGCACCAGCGTCAGCGGTTCGCCGGAGACAAGCCGGGTTTGGATCACCGCGCGCTCGTTCTTGCAGAACAGCCGCTCGATGCGCTTGAGCGCGATCGGATTGACGTTCCAGGTATCGCCGCTGATGAAGGTGACCCGCTCGATCCGGCCATCGGTGGCTGCGTGGAAGCGATGATACATGCTCGAGGTCAGCCGCAGCGTGACGAAGCGTCCGTTGCGGTGGGCGTCGACGAGAGCGGGATCGCCGAGCAGATCGAGCAGGGCATAGCCGGCGCCCTTGATCTGGAACAGTTCAGTGTCCTGAATGGCACCATGCGCGCCAATGATCGCGTCACTTGGACTGACCACGATCGAAGGGTCCGGATCGGGCGGGCGCAGGCCCGGCTTGAGCTCGCGCGTGAAGCAATCGTGCAGGCTCTTAAATTCGGTCTTCTTGGCCTCGCTCAGATCGAGATCGGAAAACATCCGCCAACAGGCAATCGAGGCGTCGCGGACCAGAGGATTCTCGATTTTGCTGAACCAGCCCATGAAGCGCGTCAGCGCCGCCCTTGGGATGCGGTTGGTCAGGAGGAAGTTGAGGTCCTCCTGCTGAGTCAAGGCAGCGATCAGGCCCTTCATTGTCATGATTCTGTTAGATTGACCCACTAGCGCTGGTGGCATGGATTCGCCTCTTCCGATTCTCTCTTTGACCGCCGCAGCGGTAGCTGGCGCCGCGGCGGTCTTCCCCAAGCTCAAGGCGCGGTTGGCGCTGTCGCGGGCCAAGCACCGCTCGCTGGGCGGACATTCGAAAATGTCGCGGCGAGTGGCGCGGCTGATCCCGTTCTACGAATTTTCTATTCACGAGTACTTCTGTTCCGACGGCGCGCCGCCGCCGATCGCCCAAAAGCGCAAGGACGCCTTCTTCGCGCTCGCGCACCTCTATGAGCAGCGCTACGCCAAGGGCCGGCAGATGACGACGGAGGCAAGTAGCCGCATCTCCGACCTGCAATTCACCGAAACCTACCGCGTGCCGTTCCAGTACAGCCGCCTGGTGCGGGAAAATCTCGGCACCAGCGCCTTCATGCAATCCTCGGCCGGCGTCACCCTCACCGATATCGACGGCAATTTGTTCTACGACCTGACCGGCTCCTACGGCGTCAACATCTTCGGCAACGACTTCTACAAGGAATGCATCGCGCAAGGGCAAGCGCGCGCGGATGCGCTTGGACCGGTGCTTGGGCCCTATCATCCGGTCATTCTCGATAACGTTCGCAGGCTCACCGAGATTTCGGGCCACGACGAGGTCTCGTTCCACATGTCGGGCACGGAAGCGGTGATGCAGGCGGCGCGGCTTGCGCGCTACCACACCCGCCGCACGCATCTGGTTCGTTTCGCCGGCGCTTATCACGGCTGGTGGGGCGACGTGCAGCCCGGCGTCGGCAATCCTATTGCGGCGCACGAGACCTATACGCTGGCCGACATGTCCGAACGCACGCTTCACGTCCTGCGGACCCGCCGCGACATCGCCTGCGTGCTGGTCAACCCGTTGCAGGCCCTGCACCCCAACGCCAACGCGCCCGGCGATTCGGCGCTGGTCGACAGCTCCCGCGCCGGCCGCTTCGACCGCGAGGCCTATGGCGCGTGGCTGAAGGCGTTGCGCGAAGTCTGCACGGAGCGCGGCATCGTCCTGATCTTCGACGAAGTGTTCCTCGGCTTTCGCATCGCCGCCGGCGGCGCGCAGGAATATTTCGGCGTCCGCGCCGACATGGTGACTTACGGCAAGAGCCTCGCCGGCGGCCTCCCCATCGGGGTGGTGTGCGGGCGCAAGGAGTTGATGCGCCGCTTCCGCGACGATGCCCCCGCCGACGTCTGCTTTGCCCGCGGTACCTTCAATTCCCATCCCTATGTCATGACCGCGATGGACGAGTTCCTGTCGCGGCTCGCCAGTCCGAATTTCCGCAGCGTCTATAACGGGCTCGACGAGACCTGGAACGGCCGCGCCAAACAGCTCAATGACGCCCTCGCCGCCGCGGACCTTCCGGTGCGGGTTTCCAACCTGTCTTCGATCTGGACGGTGCAATATACCGAGCCGTCCCGTTATAACTGGATGTTCCAATATTACCTGCGCGCCGAGGGTCTCGCGCTGAGCTGGGTTGGGACCGGCCGGTTGGTGTTCAGCCTGAATTACACCGACGCCGATTTTGCCGAGGTCGAAAAGCGATTCGTGGCAGCAAGCGAAAAGATGAAGCAGGACGGCTGGTGGTGGCATGAGGCTTCCCTCACCAACAAGAACATCCGCCGCCAAATCCTCAAAGAGATGATTGCGCGGGTCGTCAAGCGCTGAGGCTGCTTCACCTCTCCCGCTCTTGTCCGCGCTCTTCCTTCGTTGCCATCGACCTAGTCTAATTTCACCACGCTCTAATGGGGTCATCCACGTCTTTCTTGCTGTTAAAACGTGGATGCCCGGCACAAGGCCGGGCATGACGAGTCTTGCTATAGCGCCCCATGCGTTGGGCGGTATTCGAGCGAAAATTCTCAGGCGTGCTGCTCTTCGAGATCGTGCTCGATGATGTCGAGGCCTGGATCGATCAGCTCGCCCCTTAGAAGGAACAGCGGCGCCTTGTGATAGAGTTTCAGATCATGGAACGGGTCGGTCAGGATTTTCGTCATCCAGACGAGGCCAGTCTCGACGTCGCGGATGAAGAACAGATGGACGGTGCGGAACAACAATCCGCCGATCCCGATCGCGAGCCAGATCTTGGCGACCTGCCGCATGAAATCGGCCGGCGTTACCCAGGGGGTGAAAAACCCGAACAGGGTCGGATCGAAATAGATCACCACCGGCGACAGCGCCCAGATCGTCATCAGCACGACCTTGCGCTGCAGATTGTAGCCGACCTTGATCTCTTCCTTGTGCTCGTGGGTCGCGTGGTTGATGTGGTCGTACCCCTTCGGCTCGAAGAAGAAGTGACCGGCCTGGCGCGAGGTCATGGACACCAGCCAGCCGATCAGGGCCGCGATCACCGGATCGAAGAAGATCATGACATAACCGACCAGAAAGCTCGCCGCGCTGACGAAGTGCAGGCTCTGGTTGATCCGGCTGTGATGATAGTAGCGGTGGTCGTCCCAACGCTGGGTCCGCAATTGCTCCAGGAAATCCTTAATCATTTCTTTCCCCCAGAAAGGTGGTCTGCATTCTGCATACAGCGATTCGATGTAAGGTATGTGACATCATCATAATGACACATGCCCGTCGCATGACAGCGCGATTGCGAAAAGGCGGCCGTGATGTAGAGGCATTCTTATTGTGACACGTCGCGTCTTCTCGACACCAACCGCTCGCTCGAAGAGGCCTTAGCCGCCGACTTTGCGGAAACGAACCAGCGAGAAGTGGCCGAGCGGCGGAATCAAGCGACGCTCCAACAATTCGACCGTCTTTGCGCCGGCAAGCCAGCGCGTGTAACGCGACCAGGCGAATTCTGCGGTCCGGAAACCCAGCCGGCGCACCACTGGCTGCAGCGTCTGCTCGATGAAGCGGCGGACGCCGTCGTCGGCGCTGACGCGGGTGAGGATGATCAGCTCGCCGCCTACCCGCAGCACGCGCGCGAACTCGTCGAGCGCGATTTCCGGATTCGGCACCGCAGTGACGACATATTGCGCCATCACCACATCGAACGAGTCGTCGGGGAATTCGAGCTTCTCGGCGTCCATCACCGCAAGCCCTTCGATATTCTTCAGCCGCAACTCGGCGACGCGCCGCTTGGCCTTTTTCAGCATCGCTTCCGAAATATCGGTGCCGAAGATGCGCACATGCGGCGCATAGAGCGGCAGCGAAATGCCGGTGCCGACACCGACCTCGAGCACGCGGCCGCCGAGCTTGTTGGTGGCCTGGATGGCGGCGTCACGGCCTTTGCTGAATACGCCGCCGAACACGAGGTCATAAATCGGGGCCCAGCGGTCGTAGGCCTGTTCGACCATTTCGCGGTCGAAGTCCAACTGCGTCGCGCCGTCGAGCTTGATGCTTTCTGCCATGTGATTCTTGCCTCGTTGAGGTTGCTTGTTTTGCCGCCTTTGCGATCAGCCGCGCACCGCGTGTTGTCCCGCCACGATCGGGACCGGCCGCAGCGAACGGCTCGGCTGCAGCGCGCTCAGATTGCCGATGAACTGCCTCGCGCTGTTTTCCCAGGAACGCTCGAGCGCAAGGTTCCGGCATGCTTCGCGCGACATCGTCAGCGCCCGCAGACATGCGGCTCGCAGGTCCTCATCGAGCGCGCCAACCGGATGATCGGCGATGACGTCGAGCGGCCCCGTCACCGGGAACGCCGCCACCGGCGTGGCGCAGGCCAGCGCCTCCAGTTGCACGACGCCGAACGTATCGGTGCGGCTCGGGAACACAAAGACGTCGGCGGCCGCCAGATGCGCGGTCAGATCCGCGCCGGTCTTCTCGCCCAGGAATTTGACATCGGGATATTTTTGCGCGAGCGCGGCCTTCTGTGGGCCGTCGCCGACCACGACCTTCGACCCTGGCAGGTCGAGCGACAGAAAGGCCTCGATGTTCTTTTCGACCGCAACCCGCCCCATGGTCATGAAGATCGGGCGCGGCAGGTCGAGCCTGGCCGGGGAATCCGGATTGAACAAGGCGGTATCGACGCCGCGTCCCCAGAAGCTGAGCCTGCGGAAGCCGCGCGCGCCGAGCTCATCATAAAGAGAGGCGGTCGCCACCATCGTCACGGCGGCGGCGGAATGGAAGTGACGCAGCACCGCATAGCTCACCGCGGCCGGGATGTTGGTGCGCACCGCGATGTATTCCGGAAAGCGCGTCGTGTAGGACGTGGTGAAGGCGAGCTTGTGGCGCAGGCAATAGCCCCTCACCGCCCAGCCGATCGGCCCCTCGGTCGCGATGTGGATGGCCTCTGGTGCTGCCGCCTCGATCCGACGTGCGATCTCGCGCCGGCCGGGCAGCGCGATGCGCAGGCCAGGATAGGTCGGAACCCCAACGGACGGAAATCCTTCGGGCGTTACGAAATGAATGTCTCCCCCAAGCGCGGAGGCGCTGTTCTTGAGCGAGGTCAGGGTGCGCACCACGCCGTTTACCTGCGGGTGCCAAGCGTCGGTCGCAATCAAAATGCGCATCGCGGGAGGCCTTGCTGATTCTCAAGGCGCGACGTTCACTTATGGATATTTCAAGCGTGTGACGTCATAGAGGTTAATAGCCGCCTTTTTCGCGCCCGCCGGCTCTTTTTGGTTCCCGTGAAACAAGAATGAAACAATTCATGAATGCGGAGAAACCATTTTGGCCCTTTGGCGAAAATGTCCGGAAATGTTTTCCGGTTAAGGATCGCAGCTCAACGACGCCACCCAAAACGGCGCGCGGGCTAGTCAAACAGGGGACGCCAGATGTTCACTTCCCGAGCATTCGTGCACCATTCCCGCCGAGCCGCCGCCTTCGGGGCGCTGGCGATCGGCGTCATCGCTTTCACGGGGACTGCCGCAGCCGCACCGCTGCAGCTCTTTCCCTTTGTCATGGAGCCGGCGCCGCCGCCGATGGTGCAGCAGGCACCGTCGGACGATCAGGACGCCGCCGCCGAATTGCCGGCGCGCTTGAAACGCCAGATCGTCAATTATCCGACCCGCGAGGCGGCGGGGACGATCATCATCGATACGCCCAACACCTACCTCTATTATGTGCTCGGAGGCGGCCAGGCGATTCGCTACGGCATCGGGGTGGGCCGCGACGGCTTCACCTGGTCCGGCGTGCAGGCGATCACCAAGAAGGCCGAGTGGCCGGATTGGACTCCGCCGCCGGAAATGATCGCGCGCCAGCCCTATCTGCCGCGTCACATGGCCGGCGGTCCCGGCAACCCGCTCGGCGCGCGCGCGATGTATCTCGGCGGCACGGTCTATCGCATCCACGGCACCAACGCGCCGCAGACGATCGGCACCCACGTCTCCTCCGGCTGCATTCGCCTCACCAACCAGGACGTCACCGATCTGTATTCGCGAGTCAATGTCGGCACCAAGGTGATCGTGCTGCCGATGGAGCGCCGCGCCGAGAACCTGCCCGGCAAGCGAAGCTAAGTATCAATGGCGCAGATTTAAACGCCGCATCGCAGCGCCGGGCGCGCCCGGTGCGGCCGGATGATATTGACTCATTCTGTACGGTACTGTACGGTTGCTTCATGGTGGACCCCATCTTGAGTAAAGGCGCAGAAGAAGCTCGCAATCAGCTCCCGGATCTTCTCGATGCGGCCGGCAAGGGCCGTTCGACGATCATCACCAGACATGGCCGTCCGGTTGCAGCGTTGGTGCCGATCGAGGCGTATAGCTCTGCCATTCGCCAGCAGCCGCTGATTTCCGTCGCAGGATCCGGTCGCGGTTTATGGGGAAAGAATAGTACCCGTACGCTTCGAAAGCTGCGTGACGAATGGAGCCGCTAGATTTTCGGGGTCTGCCGGAGGATTCGCTGGTTCTGATCGATTCGGCACCCATCATCTACTTGCTTGAAGGGCACCCGAAATTCGGACCGCGCTTCAAGCCGCTCTTCGAAGCCCATCGAACCGGGCGCATGCGCTTCGCCGTAACGACCATCACCATCGCCGAGGTGCTGACCGGACCCCTCCAGGCAGGCGATGACGCGCTCGCGCAGCGTTACCGGGCGATCCTGGAATCGTGGCAGCCGATCGCGCTTGACGTCGACATTGCGGAAAGCGCCGCGAGACTGCGGGCGTCGCTCCGCCTCAGGCTTGCGGACGCTGTTCAAGCGGCCAGCGCATTGGCAGTCAACGCGGCCGCCCTGGTGACGCATGACCGTGATTTCTCACGCGTGCGTTCGCTGCGTATAATTTCTTGAAGGCCCAGCACCTCGACGCAACGATCGCTCACGAAACGCCGCTTAGGGCAAATCGCAAGCCGCAGGTTATCCAGTCGGACAGACAGGATGAGGATTTAAGGAACTCCCCAACCGGAGAAGGGCGCGGTGATCCGCGCCCTTTCTGTTTCCGCGCAGCAACAAATCGGCCACATCGGCGCCCCCACCTTACGTCAAATCGCAGCTTCTCCACCGGGGGCGCCCGCCATGAAGTGGCCGCTCTGGCGCCGCCCCGGCCTGCCCTGTAGACTCGGCCGGCTGAATCAGTCCGGGGAGACGATGCAACTCAAGACCATTCTGCTTGCCGTCGCGGTGGTCGCGGTTTCGTTTTTTGTCGGCCTGAAGACCATGGACTGGCTCTGGCCGCGCGGCGCGGTCCCTCGGCCGGCGCTGGCCGAATTGCCGCCGCTGCCGCCGGCCCCGCGCAGTTCGGTGATCCTGGCGCAGGTCGCCATTCCGCTGGCCGCCATTCGCGACGCCGCCGACCGCGGCGCGGCGCGGAACTTCGCCGGCAAATCCGACAACCCGGTGTCGGAGGTGCTGCAAAACGCCGACATCGGCTGGACCGCCTCACGCGGGCCGATCGCGGCGAGCGGGGGGCAGGACGTGCTGTCCTTGACCGCGGCGATCACCGGAAAGCTCAACGTGACCGGCTCGCTTGCGTCGAAGGCGACCGGCGCGGTCGGCGACGCAATCGGCGGCCTGCTCGGCGCCAATGTCGGCAAGCAGATCGGCAGCTTGAATATCAAGGCGCTCAACGCCAACGCCGAGATCAGGGGCAGCGTCACCATCACCGCGCGGCCCAAGCTTGCCGCGGCCTGGCACCTTGAACCCAATCTCGGCGCCCAGGTGACGCTCGGCGACACCAGCCTCACGGTCGCGGGCGCGCGGGTCAACGTCCCGGCGCAGGTCAAGCCGCTGCTCGACAAGACCGTCGGCGAACAGATCGCAGCGGCGAGCGCGCGGATCCGCAGCGACCCCTCGTTCGAACGCAATGCGAGGGTCCAGTGGGCCAAGGCGTGCCGCTCGATTCCGCTGCAAATCGCCGCTGCGTCCGCACCGGCGCTTTGGCTGGAACTGCGGCCGACCCGCGCGGTCGCGGTGCAGCCAAACGTCAATGCTTCAGCGGTCACGATGACCCTTGGCATCGAGGCGGAGACCCGCATCACGCCGACGCAGACCACGCCCAACTGCCCGTTCCCCGAGAAAATCTCGATCGTTCCGCCGACGGCCCCCATTGTCAGCATCGGCATTCCCGTCGATGTGCCGTTTAGCGACATCGACAAGATCGTGGAGGCAGAGCTCGCCGGCCGAACATTCCCCGAGGACGGCTCGGGTTCGGTGAATGTCACCGTCAAACGCGCCACGGTCGCAGCATCAGGCGACCGGCTGTTGATCTCGCTTTTGGTGAACGCAAAGGAGAAGACGGGCTTGTTCGGTTTTGGCGGCGAGGCCAATGTGCATATCTGGGGCCGGCCGGTGCTGGATTCGGCGCAGCAGATGCTGCGGCTCGCCGACATCGAACTGGCCGTCGAATCGGAAGCGGCCTTCGGCCTGCTTGGGGCGGCAGCGCGCGCGGCCATGCCGCACTTACAAAAGACCCTCGCCGAGAAGACCACCGTCGATCTCAAGCCGATCCTCGGCAACGCCCGGACGATGGTCGCCGCGGCGATATCGGATCTTCAGAAGAACCAGGACGGCGTCCGCGTGGCGGCGGAAATCACCAGCCTCAACCTCACCGACATCGCCTACGATTCCAAAACGCTGCGGATCATCGCGGAGGCCTCCGGCACAATCAACGTCGCGATCACGGCGCTGCCGGGGTTGTAGGTAGGACAGCAGCGCCTAAATTTCTGCGCCGTCATTCCGGGGCGATGCCAACGGGTCCGCGCAAAGCGCGGCCCGATGACAGGCTCCGCACCGAACTACGATGTGCAATTGCACATCGGAGAATCTCGAGATTCCGGGTCTGGTCCTTCGGACCATCCCGGAATGACGGAGAGAGTCCTAATCCTCGTATTTGAACGAGACGTTGAGCTTGGCGCGGTAGGCTTCGACCTTGCCCTTGGCGTCCAGTTGCAGGTCGAGCTTGACGACTTCGGCGACGCGAAGCTCCCTCAAGGTCTTTCCTGCCCGATTGACGGCCGCGCTGGCGGCCTTTTCCCAGGACTCCTTGCTGGTGCCGATCAATTCGATGACCTTGTAGACGCTCTCCGCCATATCGTCCTCCCGTTTCGTTCTAGGCAGGACGCAGGATGCTCCTGCCGCGGCAAAGCCTAACATCGCACTCCCCCGGCCGAAAGCCGCAATCGGAACGAAGCCGAGGGTGCCGATTGCTCGAAAGTCGGCTTGGCGGGTCCACGCGAATTACTCTACCTCGCCCGGCGGTCTTTCAAGGATGAGGTCTGCATTTGCACGGCAGAGCGCGCCCGGCAAAACCGGACGCGCCCATGCTGACTGACGCTTACCAACTCACTTCTTGACTTACTCACTCACGCCAGATGTCTCAGGTGGAATACTTAAACTCGGGCATCGCCTTCAGGACGTCCTTGGTGGCGTCGAACACGGCATGGTCCGGGTACCAGGGATTGGGCTTCGCGTTTGCGGTCGAGCCGGTGGGGGAAGACCCCGTGGTTGTCGGCGACATCGGGCGGCCGCCGCCTGCGCCCGTGCCGCTGGCGCCGACGTAGGCGACCGGTTCGTCGACGAATTTGATCTTGTCGTAGGAAACCGCGACCAGGTGCTCGCCGACACCAAGGAAACCGCCGACGCCGAGCACCACCGCCTTGATGTTCCCGCTCTTGTCCATCAAGAGATCGTTGATCGTGCCCAGGTTTTCATTCTTGTCGTTGTAGACTCTAAGCCCAACGACCTTCGATACACGCCAATCGCCGTGCAAGGAGGATTCCGACAGCGCCGCCGGCGCAGTGTTGGCGCCGGTGGGAGCCGGGGTTTGCGCAAAAGCGACCGTCGCAAGCAACGCCGTGCCGGCGAGCGCGACCGTGACATATTTTGCAGACATGCTGTCTCTCCCTGATCAAAATTTGTGAGAGGAGAACAGCCTGCTGCACCGGCCGTTCCCCTTTGCCGCGCGGATTTTCAGTGCGGATTTTCAATGATCGGCAAGGGCGCCGGGAACTTCGCATCGCGGAACCGGCTGTTCCCTGAGGCGCCGATCGAGTTCGCATTTCGGGATGTCGGAGCAATCTCGTCGCGCGATAGGTGCTGCGATATTTCTTCTTTCCCATCGCAGTGGCAGCGCTGGATCAAGTCCGATCGCATGGTTCGCTTGAAAACGCTATGGTCTACGCCGCGAGTGCTTCGTTGTCCGTTGCGGAATGATCGAGGTAAGCCACCGCCTCGAAGCGGTAATCGCAGGCCCGACATCGCCAGAGATAGAAGGTGCGACCCGGTTCAGCCTCAACCCATTCCGGAGCCGCGATCGGCTCGCCGCATTGAGCGCAGGGATTTTTCCGGGGCAAAGAGAAGAAATCGATTCTGGCCATGGCGGATCTCCCTTTATTTTCTTTTAAAGTCCGTGGGGACGAATTGGGCAGGAATGCTGTCGGTTGCGGGCGCTCCGAGCTATCTTTTTTGGGAGAGTAATTGGGCAATTCGACGGCAAGAGGCGTGTCCCGGACGCGGGGCAGCGTTCTTCTCGATGCGCCGCAAAGCCGGGACCCAGACCTGGATAGGCCCCGGATCAACGGCGCACTGCGCCACATCCGGGGCACGCAACTTGCGGAGCGGAACTCAATGCGCCGCGGGTTCCACCAACGGCTCGGCCGTATGCGTCGCGCCGGCTTTGCGGAGGTGGATGGTGGCGACGTCGTCGCTGTACACCTTCTGCCAGCCGTCAAGATGGTCCAGCAGTTTTGTCGCAGCACTCTGGGTGCGCAGCAAGGTGGCCTCGATTTTGTATTCTTCCAGCAGCCGGAACAGATTGCCGGGTTCCATCAGGCCGGAGGCGGCGTTGTGGTCGACGAAGAATTTTTCGCCATAGAGCTCGGTGCGGCCGTCGATGAAGGGCGAAACCCCGCTGGCGATCAGATAGCCGCCGAAATCATAATCGTTGAACACCCGTTCCAGATTGAGCTTCTTCAGCTCGGCCACGGCGGCGACCGGTGAATTTCCGGTGTGCGGCGCGAAGCGATGCAGCGATGCAAAGGCCAGCGTCCCCGTCACCAGCGCGAACGCGACGCTTGCGAACAGGATGCGGCGCCCGGGCGTCGTATCCGAAGGCGCCATTTCCGCGCGGCCGATCTGCGGCGCCAAGGGGGCGGCGAGAATAAGCGGCGCCAGCAGCGCCAGGATTTCACCCGAGCGGCCCTGCGCCAGCGCCATGTGAACGAGGCCGAGCAATATCAGGATGCGCATCGGCGGCAATTTGATGCCTTTGAACAGCGCTAGCCCAAAGCCGCCGAGCAGGCAGATTTCGAACGGGCGCAGATAGGTGAAATCCGCCGCGCGCCATTCGGTGATCAGCGGCAATGCGGCGCCGAGCGCCAGAATCTTCCGCGACGCCAACAGCGCGTTCCAGCCGTAAGGCGTACAGAAACTTGCGACCAGCGCCAGGCCGGCGAACGCCGCCCATCGCAACAGCAGAGATTTTCGCCTTGTCGCCTGCGCATTCACCACCGCATCGAGCGCGATCGGCGCGATCATCATGAGGCCAAGGACGAAGCCGCCATGCAGATTGGCCCACAGCGCCATCAGCGGCAGCATCCAGAGCGACGGTGCCTCGTGGCGGTCGGCCGCCGCGATCATGCCGCCGATCCACATCACCATCACGGGCAACGCCAGCACATGCGGCCGCGCCAGAATATGCGGCACGGTCAGCGCCAGCGCGACCGCAACGAACACCAGCGAGGCGCTTTCGCTCAAGCGCCGGCTCAAGAATCGCGCCAGCAGCGTAAAAGTTGCAGCACTCGCGCCAGCCGCCAGCACAACCACGCCGCTCCAGCCAAACCACGCATGGATTTTCGCGTACGCGACTTGTGCGAGCCACTGCGTCGAAATCCAGGGCTGGCCGCGCATGGTGAAGGAATAGATGTCGGTCTCGGGCACCGCGCGATGGTCGAGTATCCACTGGCCGACGGTGATCTGCCATTGCGTGTCGGGATCGAACAGCAGCCTGTCGCCGGCGAGGAACAGCAGCGCATAGACAAAGACGCCGACCCATAGCGGCAGCGGCCCGCGCATCAGGCTGGTATCCTCGGCGGCGTTGGCAACGGTCAGGGTCATCGGCACGGGGTTCGGAAAAAACGTCCAAATTCCGGCCCGATCGAAGCACGCCAGGCATAATTCCAGGTAAACCGCCTGCCGCCGAACCCTGGGCAAAGGCGCGAGAATGCCCGCTTTTCGCCATATCCATGCCGCGGCGGATGCAATTATTGCGGCGGTCCCAAGCGAACAGAGGTCTTCCCATGAAGCGTCTGTTAACCCTCGCCTCGATTGCCGCGCTGGCCGCGGTCTTGATGCCGGAAGACGCCCGCCCGCAACGCGTCGAATATAATGAGCTGGTCGCCAGGCACGCCCTGGCCAACGGCGTGCCCGAGGCGCTGGTGCATCGGGTGATCGTGCGAGAAAGCCGCTATCAGCCGCACCTCGTCGGGCGTGGCGGCACCATCGGGCTGATGCAGATCAAGCTTTCGACCGCGCGCAGCCTCGGCTACACCGGCACGGCCGAGGGACTGCGCGACCCCGACACTAATCTGGCTTACGCGGTAAAATACCTCGCCGGCGCCTACCGCGCCGCCAACGGCGATCACACCCGCGCCATCCATTATTACGCGAGCGGATACTACTACGCGGCGAAACGTCAGCGTCTCGAACATATCAGGCATCCCGCAGAAGCAAGGGCGGAGCAGGTTCCGACGCGGTAAGAGGCGTGCGAACGGGCTAACTCGCAGGCCTGCTTGGTGACTCCCGTGTCCCGGACGCGGCGCGGCATGAAATGACGCGCCGCAGAGCCGGGACCCACGCGGCTCCGCATCGAATGTAGGCCCCGGCTCTGCACCGCTTACGCGCTGCGCCGCGTCCGGGGCACGCATGGGGATATCGCGTTGACACGACCTGCCAACGGCCTACATTAGAGGCGTTCCGAGGGGAGCTCCGATGAGGAGCTGAGAGACCGCACGCTCAAATCCTTCCTTGTCTTGGGAATGAAGGACGCGAGACCGCGGTGACCCTTTGAACCTGATCCGGGTCATGCCGGCGAAGGGACAGGGATGTACCAGAGTTCCATCAATCCACGGGGGGAATCCCCCATTTCCGTCATCGGCGCAGGCGTCGCAGGCGCCTGGCAGGCGCTGTTGTTCGCGCAAGCCGGTCGCGCGGTGACGCTGCATGAGCGCAGCGACGAAACGATGATGCTCTCCACCAGCCACTGGGCGGGCGGGATGCTTGCGCCTTATTGCGAGAGCGAGATATCGGAACCGATCATCAGCCGGCTCGGCCTGCGCGCGCTCGACCTGTGGCGCCGGGAACTGCCGGACACGCCGTTCAACGGCTCGCTGGTGGTGGCGCATAGCCGCGACCGCAATGATTTCGAACGTTTTGCGAGATTGACCTCCGGCCACCGGCGACTGGACGCTCGCGCGCTGGCCGAACTGGAACCCTCGCTGGAGGGTCGTTTCCGCGACGGCCTGTTCTTCGCCAATGAAGGCCATGTCGAGCCGCGCCGTGTGCTGCCAAAACTGCACGAACGGATCGTCGCCGCCGGCGGTACCATCAAATTCAACAGCGAACCCGAACCTTCGGAAATCGACGGCCTCGTGATCGACTGCCGCGGACTTTCCGCGCGCGACACCCAACCCGAGCTGCGCGGCGTCAAGGGCGAGTTGATCCTGATCGAGACTAGCGAGGTCGAGCTGGCGCGCCCGGTGCGGCTGATCCACCCGCGCTGGCCGCTTTATGTTATTCCGCGCGAGGACAACCTCTTCATGTTAGGCGCCACCTCGATCGAAACCGAGGACACCGGCGTCAGCGTGCGTTCCGCGCTGGAACTGCTGAGCGCCGCCTATGCGGTGCATCCGGCATTCGGCGAAGCGCGCATCGTCGAATTCGGCTCGGGGTTGCGTCCCGCCTACCCCGACAATTTGCCGCGCATCGCCATCGCAGACAACCATGTCACGGTGAACGGGCTCTATCGTCACGGTTTTCTGATTGCGCCGGCGCTGGCGGAGCTGACGCTTGCCTATGTCGAGCGCGGCCGGATCGACAATGAGGTGATGCGATGCGTGTGACCGTCAACGGCGAGCAACGGGAGATCGTCTCGACCAGGGTCGATGCGCTGCTCGGCGAACTCGAATATGAGGGCACGCATTTTGCGATCGCGCTCAATTACGACGTGCTGCCGAAACGCCGCTGGGCCGAAACGCCGCTCAAGTCCGGCGACGAGATCGAAATCATCACACCGCGGCAGGGAGGGTGAGATGATGTACGCAAACCCCCTCCCCTCGTCGTCCCTGCGAAAGCAGGGACCCATAACCACAGGCGCCCGTTGTCGCGAAAGGTCGCTGGCAGCGTGCGCTATTGAGACGACACGGCGTATGGGTCGCGGCTCGCGCTCGCTTGGCCAGGACGACGCAAGGGGGATCAGCGTAACCTCGCTCCCCACGTCGTCCCTGCGAAAGCAGGGACCCATAGCCACCGGCCTTCGTTGTTGCGAAAGGTCTCTACCAGCGTACCCCAACGAGACGCCGCGGCGTCTGGGTCCCCGCGTGCGCGGGGACGACACGTGGGGGCTTAGTTCGCCGCCTCAAACCACGCCGTCATCGCCCGGCTTGACCGGGCGATCCAGTACGCCGCGGCGTCTTAGTTCTTGGGCGAGCGTCTCTGGAATACTGGATCCCCGCCTCCGCGGGGATGACGAGCAGGTGTGCGGGACGACAGGAAAATAACACCATGCTGAAATTCTACGACCGCGAATTTTCCTCCCGCCTGCTGGTCGGCAGCGCGCTGTATCCCTCGCCTGCGATCATGCAAAGCGCGATACGCGCCTCGGGCGCCGAGATCGTTACAGTGTCGCTGCGGCGCGAGAGCGCGGGCGGCAAGACCGGCGATGCGTTCTGGTCGCTGATCCGCGAGCTCGGCGTCACGGTGCTGCCGAACACCGCCGGCTGCCGCAGCGTGCGCGAGGCGGTGACGACGGCGAAGCTGGCGCGCGAATTGTTCGCGACCTCCTGGATCAAGCTCGAAGTCATTGCCGACAACGACACGCTGCAGCCCGATGTGGTCGGCCTGGTCGAAGCCGCACACATCCTGATCAAGGACGGCTTCGAGGTGTTTCCCTATTGCACGGAAGACCTCTCCGTCGCGATGCGGCTGGTGGATGCCGGCTGCAAGGTGGTGATGCCGTGGGCGGCGCCGATCGGCACCGCGCGAGGCATCATCAATCCCGATGCGCTGAAACTTTTGCGCGACCGTCTGCCGAACATTGCGCTCGTGGTCGATGCCGGCCTTGGCGCGCCGAGCCACGCCGCGCGCGCGCTCGAACTCGGCTACGACGCGGTGCTGCTCAACACGGCAATCGCGAAAGCCGCCGATCCGATCGCGATGGCAAAAGCTTTTCGCGCCGGCGTCGAGGCCGGCCGCGTCGCGTATGAGGCGGGCCTGATGGAAGCCCGCGATTTTGCCTCCCCTTCAACCCCTGTCGTTGGGACACCGTTCTGGCATGCCGTATCCTGATCGATTCTATCCCGTCGTCGACAGCGTCGCCTGGGTCGCGCGGCTTGCGCTGCTCGGCGTCGGCACCATTCAACTGCGCGCCAAGAATTTGAGCGAGTCGGATGCGCTGCAAACCATCATGGACGCGCTCGAAGTCATCAAGGGCACGCCGGCCAAGCTCGTGGTGAACGATTATTGGCGCGCGGCGATCATTGCGAAGGCGAGTCATCTGCATCTCGGCCAGGAAGACCTCGCAAAAGCCGACCTCGGCGCGATCCGCGCCGCAGGACTGACGCTCGGCATCTCCACCCACGACGACGAAGAGCTCGATGTAGCCTTGCGCGCCAAGCCCGCCTACGTCGCGCTCGGGCCGATCTTCCCGACCACGCTCAAATCGATGCGGTTCGCGCCGCAAGGCATCGCCAAGATCACCGAATGGAAAAAGCGCGTCGGCGACATCCCGCTGGTCGCGATCGGCGGCATCAAGCTCGAACGGGCGCGCGAGATTTACGCCGCCGGCGCCGACTCGATCGCGGTCGTCAGCGACGTCACCCAGCAACCCGAGCCCGACACGCGCGTGCGAGCCTGGCTCGGCGTGAAGGCGGAGGCCGCGTGATGGTCAGCGTTTGCGGAAGCACCCCCACCCCAACCCTCCCCCGCAAGCGGGAGAGGGAGCGCATCTCGCGCTTAGTTTCTCTCCGGCACAAACAGGAGAGCGGGCGCACCCAGCACTTTTCTTTCCTCGCCCCGGCCGCGAAGAGGCGCGCGGGGCTCTTCCTTCTCCCTCTCCCGCTTGCGGGGGAGGGCTGGGGTGGGGGCACGCCACGAGTCCGTATTTCGAGATTCCGGATCGCCCCGCTTCGCGGCCCGTCCGGAAACGACGACAACGTATAACAGGAGGACACCATGAACATCCGCTCCAACCCGGACACCACGATTCCCGCCGTGACCACCGGCCCCTTGCCCTCGTCACGCAAGATCTTCGTCACGCCGGATGAAGCGGCCGATGTGCGCGTGCCCTTGCGCGAAATCATCCTCTCCGAAGGCGCCGGCGAGCCCAATCTTCCGGTCTACGACACCTCCGGCCCCTACACCGATCCGGATGTCGTGATCGACGTCAACAAGGGCCTGCCGCGCAACCGCATCGCCTGGGTGAAGGAACGCGGCGGCGTCGAGGAATATGAGGGCCGCGCGGTCAAGCCGGTCGATAACGGCAACGTCTCCGCCGACAAGGCCGCAAAGGCATTTTCCGCCTATCACAAGCCGCTGCGCGGGCTCGACGGCCACAAGATCACCCAGCTCGAATTCGCCCGCGCCGGCATCATCACCAAGGAGATGATCTATGTCGCCGCGCGCGAAAACCTCGGCCGCAAGCTTAAGCTCGAGCGCGCCGAAGCAGCCCTTGCCGACGGCGAAAGCTTTGGCGCCGCGATCCCGCCCTTCATCACGCCGGAGTTCGTGCGCTCCGAGATCGCGCGGGGCCGGGCCATCATCCCCTCCAACATCAACCACGGCGAACTCGAGCCGATGATCATCGGCCGCAATTTCCTGACCAAGATCAACGCCAATATCGGCAACTCCGCGGTGACCTCGTCGGTCGAGGAAGAAGTGGACAAGATGGTGTGGGCGATCCGCTGGGGCGCCGACACCGTGATGGACCTCTCCACCGGCCGCAACATCCACAACACCCGCGAATGGATATTGCGCAATTCGCCCGTCCCGATCGGTACCGTGCCGATCTATCAGGCGCTGGAGAAGGTCAACGGCGATCCGGTCAAGCTCGACTGGGAGGTCTACAAGGACACGCTGATCGAACAATGCGAACAGGGCGTCGATTACTTCACCATCC
>DATGGY010000215.1:0-9520 GCA_035308285.1 Bradyrhizobium sp.
GTTCTTCGATGCCTATGAACCCGTCCATGCTCTGGTCGCGGAGAGTGGCGGAAGGCTGCTCGGCCTGACGCATTATTTGTTCCACCGCTCCACCACGGCCATCGCGCCGGTTTGCTATTTGCAGGATTTGTTCACCGACAACGCCGCGCGCGGCAAAGGCGTCGGCAGAGCCCTCATCGAGGGGGTCTATGAACAGGCCAAACGCGCCGGCGCGCCACGCGTCTATTGGCAGACTCCTCGGGACTCCTTTCGTCGCTGAAGCTGCCGAGCCGCATTCGTTCAAGAAGAACCGCGTAGACTCGCTTTTCGTTTGACGCCTCCTCAAAGAAAAGGGTTAGACATGTTTGTTGCCGCAGAGCCCCTGATGAGCAATCCGTGGCGGCGTAGCCAACGTCGATCGCACTTGGAGCCGAAGCAATAGTCAGCTGTCTAAACTCCGGCGGCAGGTCCGCCGACCTCATCCTCAGCGCGACCCCCCTTATGTCCATTGCCTCTTGGGCAGCTGAAATCAAGGACACGAAGGCAACGAGAAGCAATCCCCCAATCACTGACAAAAGTTTGTCCTTCGCGAGCATTTGCACTACCCCAGAATAATCCGGCCCATCTTAGCTTACGCGCCGCGCGGAACCCTCGTATTCAGCTTGGAAGGCTGCTGCTCTACCATTGAGCTACACCCGCATATTAGCCAATAAAACCGGACACTTCTTTCATTTTTAGCTCGATTTCTTTTTCCGTTCGTGTTGCAAATCGTGTTGCACCGTTCCGACCCCCGGGACCTCGTTATAGCCCGCTCCGGCACCGCGTTCAAACCGTTTACAGCCTGTCGGGGTTGCGGCTCACCATGTCTGCTTACTGGGGAAGACCGGAAGTAGTCGCCGGAGGGTCAAACCGACGCGATTGACCCTATGCGGCTCTGCCGCCGCCAATCGCGGTTTCGTAGCTCGCGCCGCCGATCGACGGCACATGGCTTGCTCGGAGCTGAAGCGATCCCATATCACAAGCGAAGTGCTGGGGTGCGAAGCCATGACCGACATGCTTATAGCTATGAAGAAGCGCACCAGCTATGAGAACTTCGTGGCTCAATGCCCCTCGTGTGGCGTAGAGAGCATCTTCAATCGCGCGTCAGACCTCCACACCTTCGAGCCAATCGCAGGCCGCGATGTGGTGTGCCTGAATGTTGCCTGCTGCAAGCCTTTCCGCATCGTTGGAGACTCGATCAATAATCCGCATGAAATGCTCATCTATGATTGTTACGAATTGATCGAGCGGAAACATTATATGAACTGCATCCTCAGCTTGGCCCAAGCTTACGAGGTGTTCTTCAGCCTGTTCTTTCGAGTTGAGCTGCTATACAAGCCCTGCGCTGCCGACCCCAATCATGACTTGGTCGAGATGAACAGGCTCGCCGAAGAGTTCCAGAAAAAGATCAAGGGACACACATTCGACCCCATGCGGGCCCTGTTTCTACACCACATGGTGATTGGGCGGTCACCGAAGAACTTAGTGGAATCGGCGGCCATGATAGCAGCCCTTCCTGCCAGACCAAGAGACGCGCAAACCCCGAAAAACGCTGCCATTGAAATTCTGAGTGACGCGAAGCTGGTGCCGCTCTTGATGAAGCTTAAGGCC
Source organism: Bradyrhizobium sp. (assembly GCA_035308285.1). Taxonomy (GTDB): domain Bacteria; phylum Pseudomonadota; class Alphaproteobacteria; order Rhizobiales; family Xanthobacteraceae; genus Bradyrhizobium. The sequence goes on from DATGGY010000215.1 coordinate 1,630, forward strand.
ACCAGTATCAACACGCTGAGGAACCGTATTGTTCATAAGCACGCCTATCGGCCTACCGGCGACGAAGCCGAGTCTGCCCTCAAGGAGACGGAGAATATTCTGTTTTCGTTGCAGGGCCGTCTCAATCTCCAGGACGATATCAATTGCTACATGGTGCCCTATTGAAGACGAGTGAGAAGCTAGACCGCGCTAGCGGCGACCCTATCGACTTGCAGGCGAGCAAGCTTGAGCAGCGCGCGAAGCTGTCGCGCTGAAAATGCCGTCAAGCGCGGCCGTTCCGGTTTCCCTTTTTCCGCATCCTTGACCGGGTTGACCCGGTAGGTCGTTGCTTGCGCGGCGCTGTTGCGCGGGCCAGACTATCGGTGTCCATGATGCGGCCTCCCACGGGATCAATTCATGCAAATTCGCAACCTTGGCGGCTCGGGCCTGCGCGTTTCCGCGGTTGGGCTCGGCTGCAACAATTTCGGCCAGCGGATCGATCTCGAAGCCTCGCGCAAGGTGATCCACAGGGCGATCGACCTCGGCGTCACGCTGTTCGATACCGCCGATATCTATGCCGGCCTTGGCGGCTCGGAAACCGTGCTCGGCGAGGTGCTCGGCGACCGGCGCAAGGACATCGTGCTGGCGACGAAATTTTCCAAACCGATGAGCAAGGACGGCACCAGGCAGGGCGCCTCGCGCCGCTACATCATGTCGGCCGTCGAAGCCAGCCTGCGGCGATTGAAGACCGACTACATCGATCTCTACCAGCAGCACGATTATGACCCCTTAACGCCGATCGAGGAAACCTTGCGGGCACTCGACGACCTGATCCGGCAGGGCAAGGTGCGCTACATCGGCAATTCGAACTTTCCGGCCTGGCGCGTCGCGGAAGCCGAGCACGTTGCGCGCGCCATCAACGTCAATCATTTCATCTCGTGCCAGGACGAATACTCACTCGTGGTGCGCGATATCGAAAAGGAGCTGCTGCCGGCGGCGCGGCAATATGATCTCGGGCTATTGCCGTTCTTCCCGCTCGCCAGCGGACTGCTCACCGGCAAATACCAGCGCGGTGCGGTAGCGCCGGAGGATACGCGCTTCGGCAAATGGCCCGCGCTACGCGAACGCTATGTCACGCCGCGCAACGAGGAGATGGTGGAAAAGCTTAAGACCTTCGCGCAGGCGCGCGGCCATAGCATGCTCGAACTTGCGTTCTCCTGGCTCGCGGCGCGGCCGCAAGTCGCAAGCGTCATCGCTGGCGCCACCCGCGTCGAGCAGGTCGAGCAGAACGTCAACGCGATCGGCTGGAGCTTGAGCGAAGCGGAGATGGCGGAGATTGACGGGATGACGAAGTAGGCTCGTCATTCCGGGATGGTCCCACCGGGTCGGCGCTCGCGCCGCCCGATGACAGGCTCCGGACCAGACCTCAGATGCGCAATTGCACATCGGCGAATCTCGAGATTCTCCGAGTGCAATTGCACATCGTAGTTCGCATCTGCGATGCGCCCCGGAATGACGTGGCAAAATCAACCCGCCAATCCTATCACCTGAGCGCAGTCGGAAAAACACTCCGCGCCGGCACGCGCATCGCAGGCCATCGAATTTCCCTTGAAGCTTCCCCTGGACCTCGCAGTGCCTATATTACCGAAGAACTACACCGCGGCATGGCACCGACCCGACATCAAAAGCACGGCGAAGCTTCGCCCCCATTCATGACAACCCATCTGGAAATCCAGCCCTCGCGCCGACTTGCCTGTTCCCGATGCGGAACGGAATTCACCTGCGCGCCCGCCGGGCCGTGCTGGTGCAAGGAAGAAGCCGCGCGCCTGCCGATGCCGCTTGATGGCGAGGATTGCCTGTGCCGCGATTGCCTGCGCAAGACTTTGGCGGAGGCCGCCGCAAACTCGCCATAGACGGCGAGGATGCGCGCTTGCTGGCACCGCAATCCATCGATCTCTTCGAAGAAATCGCAACAGGAATTTACGATTCCATTACCCTTCCTTGCGTCAACAGCCGGAACGGATCGACCCGTTAACCCGCCGAGGATAGCTTGCGGCGTCACAACCTGTGAGTGTTCTCGATGACCCGCTTCGTTCTCTTTGTATGCATGGCTTTCGCCACTGCCTTCGTGGGTGTGACATGGGCCGCGCGCGGCTTTCCGATGTGGTTTTACTACCCCCGATTCGCCAACCAACTGCAGCCGTTAGTCACCGCAACGTTCGGCGACCAGAGCGCCAAGGACTATGAACGAAAAATGTGGGAGGCCGAACACACGGCGCAGAGCGACGGGGATCCCAAGCTCGACAAGATACGGCTCGAGGCCCTTCAGGCCGCCAACGCCTATACGCAGTCGCCCTGTGGCGAGACGACGAAATTGAATCTCATCGCCGCGGTGACGGCCTATACCCGCGCATGGCAGAGGAAAATGGACTGCCCGAGGCCGCAAAACATGCTGATGTTTTGCGGGGACGAGAAACTGAAAGAAGTCGCCGCCGCTTTTTCGACACCGCTCGACATTCGCGTCAAGGCGGCTCTCCACGAGGCGTTCGAGCAGCGTGGTATCGTGAAGGCTGATTTTCCAGCCGATCTGCGCCAGGACATGTTGCAATTCGCCGGCCCCGGCCTTTGGTTTGACGAATCCCCAGTATGCCTGCCGCGGATGCGCGCCGCCGGAACCGCGCGGTGAAGCGCGCCTGGTTCTTGCTGTGGGCGCTCGCCATCTTGCAGATTGCCGTCTGGGCATTCGCTCCGGAGGCGTCCCCTCCACAAATTCCCGAACTCAATCGGGGCAAGGCTTTCGGCGCCAACGAGGACCTGGCGGTAGATGGGAGAGCAAGTCTCCGACAGGATGCCTTCAAGTCGCTGGAGCAGCCTTGGGGAGGCCGCTGCGCCGGCGAGGAGCGCAAGCAGTTCATCAGCGGACTCAACCATTATTACTATCACCGTCAAAATCAGACCGAGCGCTACCCCGAGAATTTCGGGAAGGAAGGCGCCGGTTACATCGCCAAGCAATGGGCCACCACCGACGACAAGCGGATCGATCGCCTGACGCAGGATGCCTACGCCAAGGGCTATTTGAAACCAACTGATTTTGAACCCGTAGCAAGCAAGTTGGTCGCGGCCGTCGTCAAGGACGAGCGCGTTATCGGAAAAGCCTGCGCGCGCTGAGGCGCGGGCTTGCGCGACGCTTTGGCCTCGGCGACAGGACCTCATTTCACTCCTTGATCTAAAGCAAGACGCCCGCGCTGATTTGCGGATTGATATTCGCAATGGTTCCCGCACGCAGTGCCAGCGCGCGTTTACGCCGATGGAGATAGCGCGATGAGTACCCTGACAAAAATGGCGCTCGGCGCCATGGGCAAACTGCGTCCCAAGCCGGCGCAAGGCGACGCTGTCCCGATCATCGCGCTGCTCACGCCGGAGAAAGCCGGCGGCATGCCGCTGATGGACGCCTTCGCGGCGCGCCACTCGGCCCGCGAATTTTCGCGCAAGGAATTGCCGCTGCCGATGCTTGCCAATTTGCTTTGGGCGGCCTTCGGCATCAATCGCCCCGACGGCGGACGGACCGCGCCATCGGCGCTCAACGTGCAGGAGATCGACGTCTATGTCGCGCTGCCGTCGGGCGCCTATCTTTATGACGCGGCCGCCAACGCGCTGCTGCTCGCCGCAGGCAGCGATCTGCGGCGCGTCACCGGCTATCAGGATTTTGTCGACGAAGCGGCGCTCGACCTCGTCTACGTCGCCGACCACAGCCGCATGAAGCTCGTGCCGGCCGCAAGCCGCGAGAGCTACGCCTCGGTCGCGGCCGGCGCCATCGCGCAGAACGTCTATCTGTTCGCCGCGGGTAACGGGCTTTCCACCGTGATCCGTGCATGGATCGACCGCGACGCCATTGCCAATGCGCTGGGGCTCGCCCACGACCAGCAGGTGCTGTTGTCCCAGACGGTGGGCTTTCCCAAGAGCTGATAAGGCGTCATCGATGAGCGCCGACGCCGCCATTTTCCTGGTCAAGCTGTTTCACACGGCGGTGTTCCTGTTCGCGTCCACCTGCATCCTCTATGCGCTTGGTTGCGGCATCGCCGGCCGCGCATCGCGCAGACTGCTCCTCACTGCAATCGCCGTACCTTCGATCATCGGCATCCTCTGGTGGCTCAACGGGCGGGAATGCCTGCTATCGAGCATCATCTATCGCCTGTCCGGCGGCGACCGCACGCAAGCGGATATTTTCCTGCCCGACTGGGCGGCAAACAGAATCATGCCGGTATCGACGCCGCTGCTCGCTGCCGCGATCGGTCTCGTGCTATGGCGGCAGTTCGCCCGGCGCTGGCGTCCGCGACGCTAGGTGGCGGCTAGCTCGGCTATCAAAAAGCTATTTCACCACCGACGCGGTCTGTCCGAACAGGATCTTGCGCTCTTCCTCGGTACGGATCGCGGGCTGTCCGTAGTTCGGATTGACCTCCTTGGCCTTGGCGTAGGCGCGCTCCGTGGCCGGCCGCGCGCGGATGGTCTCGAGCCAGCGCTTCAGATGCGGGAACTGTTCGATGTCCTGGCCTTGGTTCTTGTACGGCACGACCCAGGGATAACTGGCCATGTCGGCGATCGAATAATCGCCGGCGATGAACTCGCGATCCGCCAGCCGCTTGTTGAGCACGCCGTAGAGACGGTTGGTTTCGTTCACATAGCGATCGATGGCGTAGGGAAGCTTTTCGACCGCGTAGTTGCGGAAATGGTGGTTCTGTCCCGCCATCGGCCCGAGACCGGCCATTTGCCAGAACGTCCATTGAATGGCGTCGTAGCGGCCGTAGATATCGGCGGGCAGGAATTTGCCGGTCTTCTCGGCGAGGTAAAGCAGCATCGCGCCGGATTCGAACACCGAGATCGGCCTGGTCCCGCCCTTGGGCTCGTGATCGACCAGCGCCGGAATGCGGTTGTTCGGCGCGACCGCCAAAAACTCCGGCTTGAACTGATCTCCTTTGCCGATGTTGATCGGGAAAATTTTATACTTCAGCCCGGTCTCTTCGAGAAACATCGTGATCTTGTGGCCGTTCGGCGTGGTCCAGTAATAAAGGTCGATCATGGCGCGTTCCTGTCGTGGGGAATTTCCGGCATCGCGAGGGTGGATGCGGATGCATGAATGTGTGGATACTACGCGCGCAAGTCAATGAGGTTGCGACCGCCGCAGGCAAATGTGATCGGCGGAACTGGCGCGGGCGTTGCGCGCGGCGATCAGCCCACGCGGCCATGGGCGCGCAGCAATTTCTCGCCATCCTCGGTGACCGTCACAAGGATACCGACACCGGCGATCGCCTCGCGCGTGACGTAGCCGGAATCGGCCGCATCCTCCCAGATGGTCAGACGCGGGCAGGACGTCCGCCAGGTCGCGACCACCTCCGAATAGAGCCGCGGCTCCCGCGCGATCCATTCCACGAAATCGAGTACCAGCGGATCTGTGGCATCGGTCATCGGACTTCTCCGTCCTTCAGAAAGCCAACGCACTGCTGCGCGCCACCAGCAACCAGCTTCCATAGATGATGTAATAGCCGGCAACGGTGGTGATCAGCCGGTTGGCCCAGACGCGAAATTGCACATCGGTCATGGCTTCGAGAATGCGCCGCGCCAGCGTCGTGCCCGTCATCGAGGCCGCGATCGCGACCGCCGCGAGCATCGGATCGACCGACGCTGCGGAATCGATGATGCCGCCGAAATAGATCAGCTTCAGGAAGTGGCTCGCGACCTGGCAGACGGCCTTGGTGGCGATGATGGAACGGCGATCGAACTTGCCGCCGAGAAAGAAGGTGTCGAGCAACGGCCCGGAGACGCCTGTCATCAGCATCAGCCCCATGCAGACCGAGCCGTAGAACGTGCCCTGCCAAACGCTGTCGGGATCGGGCCGCAAATGCGGCGTCAGCCGCGCCATGAAGGGCGTCACCCCCAGCAGCAACAGGGCGATCGGCTTGTCCGGCACGTAGCGCATGATCGACCACAGCGCCAGCGCGAGCGTGCCGCCGATCAGATAGACCGCAACCGGGCGCCATTTGATGTGGCGCCGCCACAGCAAGGCGCGCCAGCCGTTGGAGGCCATCTGCGTGATCGCATGCAGCACCATCGCCGCCGGCAGCGGCATCAACGTCAACAGCACCCCGATCAGGATCAGCCCGCCGGCCATGCCGAAAATGCCCGACAGGAACGATGTCGCGACCATCAAAAGGCCGAGCCCGGCGATCATCAGCGGCGTCATTGAGAATCTCCGGCCATATCTCTGCCTTGCTTGGACGATTTTCGCAAACTGAGTTATGTTGCCCTGGCATCAGTTTTCCTGAGGGTCGGATGCGAATGCTGGAATCGGACCGCTAGCGATGCGGCGGCTGTTGTTTCTCAACGGCATCAAGGCGTTCGAGGCCGCGGCCCGTGGCGGCAGCTTTGCGGCTGCCGGCCACGAGCTCAACGTCTCGCCGGCAGCGGTCAGCCGGCTGGTGCATCTGCTCGAGCAGCGGCTCGGCGTCGCCTTGTTCGAGCGCAAGGCGAACCGGCTGGTGACGACCGCCGCCGGCCGCGCCTACCAGAACGGGCTGACGCCGATCTTCGATGCGCTGGCGAGCCTGACCGCGCAGGTGACGGCTCCGGCAAGCCTGCGGGTGCTGACCATCGGCGTCGGGCCGACGTTCGCGATGAAGTGGCTGATCCCGCGGCTGGCGGATTTTCGCAAAGAGGAGCCCGGCATCGACGTGCGCATCGCCACCGGCGGCGCGGCGGCGCCATTCGGCGACGACTGGAGCTGCGGCATCAAGCTCGGCGACGGCGAATGGCCGGACCTCGTCGCCGAACCCCTGTTCGCCGCCGATTTGCTGCCGGTCTGCGCGCCGCGTCTCGCCGCGCAGCTCAAACGCGCGGGCGATCTCCGCGGACCCAATCTGCTGCGCGTTGCGCATGCGGAAGAGGACTGGCCGCTGTGGCTGAAAGCCGCCGGCGCGATGCGGCTGACGGCGCGCGGGCCGGAATTCCAGTTCTACGGCCAGGCGCAACAGGCCGCCGCCGACGGATTGGGCGTGGCGATGGGCATCCGCCCCTATATCGACGACGACCTCGCCGCCGGGCGGCTGGTCGCGCCGTTTGCCCTGAGCGTGCCGAAAGGCATGCGCTGGTATCTCGTCTACCGCGGCTTTCGCACCGATCAGCGCGAGTTCGTCGCGTTCCGGCGCTGGATCATCCGCGCCGCGGCGGGCCCGGCCGCGCCCGGCAAAATCGCCGGCAAAGTCCCGGGCAAGACCCGCCGCAAGGCCGCCGCAAGCTGATCCTCAGGCTTTAAGCCCGCTCAAGGGCTGAAAGTTCGCCGAAGATGTGAACCAGATCACACGCGATCTGGCGGACTCATGTTTTCTTCGCCCCCGGTAACCGAAACTTCCGGGGACGCGACATGAACTACGGCGGCTTTCAAATCGAGGCTTTCGAGGCTGGCAGGGGCCTCTGGCACGCCAGGATCAGGCGTGCGGACTATGAACCAGTCATCATCGACGGCGTCTCGTTTCCCGAGCTGGAAGTCGGTTTCGCCTGGGCCAATGCGGGCGCGGCGATCGCGGACGCCAAAAGTCGCATCGACTATCTCAACCAGCGCTCCGTCATTATCGAAGAAAAGCGGCGAGCCAGCCATGTATGAGTTCGAAGCCAATTCTCCCGACGAGGTGCGGTCCCATTGCCCGGATTGCGAGGGCCAGTTGCGCCTCCTGCGCGTCATCTCTGGGCGGGCCGGCGCCGAATACTGGACCATGCGCTGCATGCGCTGCACGCGATGCGGCGGCATTCACCTCGATATCGTCAAGGGCGCGGCGCCCTCCCCCTCGCCGGCGGCGTAGCCGCGACTTGATGATGGGCACGGCCCATCTGCCGTTCTGGTCATCCGCGTCTGAGCTTCCCC